>CAZEDC010000106.1:0-54790 GCA_964510985.1 uncultured Dehalococcoidia bacterium | reverse complement strand
CCTCCGCTCGTATGGTTCGACAGGCTCACCACGAGCGGAGAATCGTGACGCTCGTTTTCGCAACCAGGTCTAGACCGCGTCGCTGGATGCTCCCCGCTGCTCATCAGCCTCCTCCAGGAGCCGCTCCAGCAGAGCCGTGGACTCCTCCTTGGTGTAGTCGAGGGCCGCTATCGAGACGGCTCGGAACAGGAGACCGGTGGACGCTCTGACCGACGTGGATTCGCCCAGGGGCGGTATCTTCGCCCCCAGGGCCTGCGCCATGAATCCGGCGGACATCATGCCCTCCCTGGTCAGCGGGCACTCCACCAGGGCCCTGCCGTCGTACATGAGCGACAAACCCTTCTCATCCTGTCGCATCTCCATGCGCACGTGGGCCCTGGGTACGGAGATCAGTTCGTCGACGTATTCGGAAATCTTTGTGCGAGCGTCGGACATGGCGCCCTCCGAGCCGCTACCTTCCCGTTGGTCCCGCTCTCATTTGAAGAACGGAAAGCCAATTATACGCGGTGGCGAGGCCGGTTTCCACCGCCGGACCGGCACGTGTTTTCAGATGTCATCGAACCGGGTTTTCCCAAAAGAGAGCGGCTGACACCTACTACGCCCGGTGTGGCAGAGTTATACTATCCTCCAGGAAGCGGCCCGGTGGATCAGCCACCTGTGTGGCACGAGGTACCCGGTGATCAATATCGAACTCATACGCAACGAGCCCGACCTCGTTCGCGAGGCGATGAGGCGCAGGGGCGAGGATGTCCCCATCGAACGCGTGCTGGAACTGGACCGGCGATGTCGCTCGGCTATCACCGAAGCCGACCAGCTAAGGGCACGGCGGAACGAGGTCAGCAAAAGGCTCGGCCAGATGAAGGAGCGCCCGCCCGAGCTCATAGAAGAGATGAGAGGCGTGGGCGCCCGGATCAAGGCCCTGGAAGAGGATATAAGGTCCACGAGGGCGGATATCGACTCCCTGCTCCTGAGCATCCCCAGCATCCCCCGGGACAGCGTGCCGGCGGGAGCGGACGAGAGCGCCAACGTGGTCGTGCGGACGGTGGGCGAGCCCCGGTCGCTCCCCTTCGAGCCCTTGCCTCACTGGGAGTTGGGCGAACGTCTGGACATCATAGACCTGTCCAGAGGGGCCAAACTGTCCGGCTCCCGCTTCTTCGTCCTCAAGGGCAAGGGCGCGCGCCTGCAGCGGGCCCTGATCTCGTGGATGCTGGACCTGCACACTGGCGAGCACGGATACCAGGAGCTATACCTGCCCTACATGGTGAACCGCGACTCGGCCATCGGTAGCAGCCACCTGCCCAAGTTCGCCGACACGATGTACCACGACGACGAGGACGACCTGTGGCTGATCCCCACCGCGGAAGTGCCCATCACGAACCTCTATCGGGACGAGATCCTGCCGCCGGGGGCGCTGCCGATGCGCTACGTGGCCCATACCCCCAGCTTCCGCAGAGAGAGGGCGGCCGCGGGCCGGGACACCAGGGGTATCAAGAGGGTGCACCAGTTCGAGAAGGTGGAGATGTACAAGTTCGTCGAGCCCGAGAGCTCCGACGCCGAGCTTGAGAAGTTAGTCTCTCACGCCGAGCGGGTATGCACCCTGCTCGGCTTCGACTACCGGGTGCTGGAACTGTGCACCGGCGACCTTGGTTTCTCGGCCGTCAAGACCTACGACATCGAGGTCTGGGCGCCGGGCAGCGGCGAGTGGTTGGAGGTCAGCTCCTGCTCCAACTGCGACGATTTCCAGGCCCGCAGGGCTTCGATACGGTACAGACCGGAGGCGGGCGCCCGTCCCAGGTTCGTCCACACCCTGAACGGGTCCGGTCTGGCCCTGCCAAGGGCGGTCATCGCGATCCTGGAGAACTATCAGCAGGCCGACGGCTCGGTGTTGATACCCGAGGTGCTGCGCCCTTACACCGGCTTCGACCGGATCGGGTGACAGCGCCGCGGTCTACTCGACCACCACCGGGTGGCCGTACTGCTCCCTGAGCACCCGCTTCAGCAGCTTGCCCAGTGGGTTGCGCGGCAGCTCATCGGCGAACACGACGGACTCCGGCTTCTTGAAGCCCGCCATCCGCCGGTGACAGTACTGAGTTAACTCCTCGGGGCCGGCCGTGCGCCCGTCCTTCAGCACGACGATGGCCCGCACCCGCTCGCCCCAGTCCGGATCTGACACGCCGATCACGGCCGCCTCGTCGACGGCGGGGTGGGACCGGAGTACCCGCTCGACCTCCTCCGGCGAGATCATCTCACCGCCCCGCTTTATAAAGTCCTTGGCCCGTCCCGCCAGGTATATGTACCCGTCCTCGTCGAAATACCCCAGGTCGCCGGTGTGCAGCCAGCCGTCACGGATGGCCTCGGCGGTGGCCTCGGCCATGTTCCAGTACCCCTTCATGAGCCGTGCGCCCCTGGCCACAATCTCGCCCACTCCGCCCTGCCGGACGGGGCTGCCCTCATCGTCGACGATCCGCACCTCGACGTCCTCCAGCGGCTTGCCGATGGAAGAGAGCCGCCTGAGCTTTTTATCCAACTCGGCATGCGATCCCTCCATGACGTGGTCCTCGGGCGGGAGCATGGTAATTGTCGCGGCCGTCTCGGTCTGGCCGAAAGCGTTGATGAACCGGGCGCCCGGGAACTCCTTGATGGCTCGCTCGACCACCTCCAAGGGCATGGGCGCGGCCCCGTAGGTTATGACCTCCAGGCTGCTCAGGTCGTGACTGTGAAAATCCGGGTGATCCATGAGCATCTTAAGCATGGTGGGCACCATCATGGCCCGGTTGGCCCTCTCGCGCTCGACCAGTTCCATCCACTCCTTGGCCTCGAATTGCCCCTGGACAACCAGCGTGCGCCCCCCGTAGATGGCCGCCATCACGGCCTGGACTCCCGCGATGTGATACAGGGGAACGGTGAGGATATTGCGCTCCTCGATGTCCGGATCGGCCGGGAGGACGCTACTGAGGATATAGGTCGAAAAGCTGTCATGGCTGAGCATAACGCCTTTGGGCGAGCCGGTGGTCCCGGCGGTGTACATGATGATGGTGAGGTCCTCGGCGTCGGCCGACGGGAAGCGCTCGTCGTCCGAGGCGGCCTCGACGAGGTCCTCGTAGCCGTACCAGCCGTCGGTCGGCCCCTCCAGCGCGATGTGCTGGCGGACCGACCTCATGTCGTCGGCCAGGGACTTGACAAGCTCCACGTACCGCTCTCCCGCCATCAGGACCACCGGCCCCGAGTCGTTGACCGTGAAGGCCAGCTCGTCGGCCCGGGTACGGAACTGCAAGGGAACGTAGACGGCGTCCAGCTTGGCCGCGGCGAAGTAGGCCTCGACGTGCTGGTTGCAGTTGACCTGGAGCATGGCGACTCGGTCGCCGGAGCCGACTCCCAGTTCCGCCAGTGCGTTGGCCAGCCGGTTCACTCGCTCCTGGAGCCGCTCGTAGGTGATTCGCCGGTCCTCGTACACGACGGCCAGCCTGTCGGGCACGATGGCCGAAGAGATGGTCAAAAACTCAGTGGTGTTCATACGCCGCCTTCAGACTTAAGACCCTGGATTTTACCCGGACAGGATACCAGCAGACCGTCGCCCATTCTATCTGGGGACGTCCTGATTTACCAACAGGGTGCTCGCCAGCCGCTCCTCCAGGTCCAGCCCCCGGTCCAACGGCAGGTCCAGGCCCTCCCGAATGGCGACTTTTACGCTCGACAGGACCTCGGGCCGCCGCGACGCCAGGTCTCGGGCCACCTTCTCCACTTCCTCGCTCAGGCATTCCCTCGGAACCACGCGATGCACGAGGCCCGCTCGTCCGGCCTCCCGTGCCGTGATCCGGCTGTTGGTCAACAGCATCTCCAAGGCGTGTCCGAGTCCGACCGTACGCGGCAGTGTCTGGGTGCCTCCGGCGGCCGGGACCATGCCCAGCGCTACCTCGGGCATCCCGAAAACGGCGTCCTCCGAGGCGATGCGGATGTCGCAGAGGCATGCGATCTCGACGCCGGAACCCAGAACGTGCCCTTGAAGGGCCGCAACCAGGGGCTTGTCAATGGCTAGGAAGAGGCCCCATAGGTCGCGCTCCCACCGCACCTGCCGGGCGATGGCTTGAGACGGCGCCGTGCCAAACTCCGTCAGGTCGGCGCCGGCGCAAAACCCCCGCTCCCCCGCGCCGCTTAACACGGCGACCCGTACATCCGGGTCGTCCCTGACCGCCTCCAGCGCCTGGTACAGCTCGTCCCGCATCCGCATGTTGAAGGCGTTTACCACCTCCGGCCGGTTGAGCACGACCCTGGCAATGGGCCCTTCTTTCGAGTAGAGGACGGTCTGGTCTTCCACGGCTACGTTCTTATGCCAGGCATGGGTGGCTTACTCCCCTTTGTACTCCGGCTTTCGCTTCTCCAGGAAGGACTGGATGCCCTCCGCCCGGTCGGTAGTGCTCTGGAGCAAAAAGCTCAGGTCGGCCTCCAGGCGTAGGCCCTGCTCCAGGGTCATGTCCAGCCCTTTCAGCACGGCCTCCTTGAGGTATCTGGCGGCTATCGGGCCCTGGCCCGCGATGGTCGATGCCACGTCGAGAGACCGGCGCAGCACCCGGTCGGGCTCCACGACCCGGTTGACCAGGCCTATCTCCAGGGCCTCCTGGGCGTCCACCAGACGGGATGTGAGGACCATCTCCATGGCGCGGCCCCGGCCCACCAGCCTCGGCAGCCGCTGAGTGCCTCCGTCCCAGGGCATTGCTCCGTCCCCGACCTGGGTCAGTCCCATCCTGGCCTCGCTGGAGGCGACGCGTATGTCGCAGGCCAGGGCCAGCTCCAGGCCCAGACCGACGGCATCGCCGTTGAGGGCGGCGATGAGGGGTTTCTCCAGGCCCGCCAGGTGGTTCGCAACCCTGAGGGAGCCCGGGTCTTCGAAAGATGGGCCGTCGGCGCCGACACAGAAAAAATCACCGGCGCCGGTCAGGACCACGACCCGGACCTCGTCATCGACCGCCACCCGGCCGCAGACCTCTCGCAGCTGCTGGGCGGTCGGTTCGTCGATGGCGTTTCCGGCAGAGGGCCGGTCCAGGGTAACGGTGGCTATCCGGCCCTCGGTCTCCAGATGGACAGTCTCTACCGGCATGGTGTCGCCTCGCTACCCGGCCAAATCGCGGGTCTCATGATAACAGTGACAGCAGGTCCCGCGGCGAGTCCAACAGATGGTCAGGTTTCGAGTCCAACAGGAGGTCTCTGGCCACGGTACCCCAGGTGGCGCCCGCCGACGACACTCCCGCCCTCTTGGCCGCGGTTATGTCCACGTGGCTGTCGCCGACCATGATGGCCTCGGCCGCGGTGACGCCGAGCCGCTCCAGAGCGAACAGTATAGGCCCCGGCTCCGGCTTGCTCTCGGCGGTATCCTCCCACCCCACCACCAGGTCGAAGGTCTCACTCAGGCCCACCCGTTCAAGCTCGACAACGGCGCCGTACGACCTATGGCCGTCCTTGAGGAGACGGACCTTGGACGTGACGATCGCCAGCCGAAGCTCACTTGCCTTGAGCCCGGTCAACATGCCCCGGACACCGGGAAACAGCGGCGCCTTGACGCCGCTGTCGTCCCAGTACGACTTCCAGTAACCGTCCATCAGGACCTGGGCCTCTTCCTCTTCGCCCGCAAACTCTCTCCATATCTCGTACTGAGGACGGCCCGCCCACTCCCTCATGATACCGTCCAAGTCCAGGCCGGGCTCCAGTATCCCCTGGGCGGCACTCCTGGCGGCCTCGACCCGGGCGGGAAAGGAGTTCAGGATCGTGTCGTCGAAGTCAAAAAGTACGGCCTTGAGTCCGCTCAATTTCCCTCTCGATTGGACCGTTCCACTTTTCCTCCTGTGCCCCTGGGACCCGGATGGGGCCAAAACTATTATGGTGCTCACCGGGGGCTGGCCGCAACTCCTGGAGGTAACCCGCATAAAAGGGATAGAGAACAGTGTATCTCGGACCTGTTTCCACCGTCTCGCCCGGGGTGGAACCAAGCGGGTGCCGTTTCGATTCTCAAACCCTTGCTCGCAGTTGTTGACAGTGTGCGAGATGTCGCGTATGCTACTTTTTCGTGCTTCGGGCGGGGGCTGAGACCATTATCCGCATGAATTCGGTTCCTTCGGGGCGGAGCACACAGCTCCGCCGTTTTGCGTACATTTGGGATTTTCGGTTAAAAGAGTGTTTTGTAAATGGAGACGTCATGGCCTATATCGATCCAACCGAAGTAGCACCTGACAACTACAAGGTGTTGTTCGAAAAGGTGTTGTTCGAAAACGAGCACGTTCGAGTCGTGGAGATGAACTTGAAGGCCGGAGCGAAGGACGTCACGCACTCGCATCCGGATGAGACGGTCTATTTCGTGAAGGGCGGCAAGGCCAAGATCCATCTTCCCGACGGTGAGGCCGCCGAAGCGGAGATCCCCGACGGTGGGGTCATGTGACACGAGGAGTGGACGCACCAGGTCGAGAACATCGGCACGTCGGACATACTTGCGATAATCGTAGAGTCCAAGGGAGCCAACTAAGCGCCCACAAGCTCCCCGCCGTCGGCCGAGATCAGTCCAGCCTGGCCGCTATATCTCTGGCGCCCACGATGACCTGGTCACCGACCCGGACGAGGGGCCGGCGTATGAGCCTGGGCTCGTCCACCATCAGGCGGATGAGTTGCTCATCGTCCAGGTCGTCCCTGACCAGTCCCAGCTTCTTGAAAGACGGACTGCTCCAGGAGAAAACCTGGGACGCCGGAGTGTCGCCCAGCAGAGCCCGTAGCTCCTCTTCTGAGAGACGGTCTTGAAAGAAGTCGCGCTCCTCCAGTTCCACCCCCGCCTGTGCGAGCGACGCTCGCACTTTACGGCAGGTGCTTCAGCGCTTCCACGTATAGTAGAGCGGTCGGGTCATATCGTGCTCCAGCACAGACTCCCCCGGTGCAGACCGCTGGGGTCTGGCGCAGGCCGGCTTGTTCGCGCCTGTCAGCGCTCCTCGACGCGGACCATGTTGCCCACCTCGTTGACAACGTCGAGGTCCGTTAAGAGGCGAATGGCATCCTGCATGGAGGACTCCCTGGCCCTGTGGGTCATGAGGACGATCTCGGCCCGTCGGGCAACATCGTCGGTCTCCTTCTGGATCACCGAGGCGATGCTGATGTCCGCGTCGCCCAGCACCCGGGCTATCCGGGCGAACACACCGGGGCGGTCGGCCACGATCAGCCGCAGGTAGTACTTGGTCTCCAGCTCCGCTATGGGCCTGATACGGATATCATCGGACAGCTCCATGGGGACCGGCGGCGTCACATCGCCCACGATGTCACGGGCGATATCCACTATGTCGGCTATCACGGCCGAGGTCGTGGCCATGGAGCCGGCCCCGGGCCCGTTAAACAGAACCCTTCCGGCCAGGTCGGTCTCTATCTCTACCGCGTTCAGCACACCATCCACCTTGGCGATCATTACGTCGGCCGGCACGAAGGCCGGGTGCACTCTGACCTGGACCGCGCCGTTCTCCTGGCTGGCGATGGCCAGGAGCTTGATAGCGTACCCCAACTCCCTGGCGTAGACGAAGTCCCGGGCCCTGAGGTCGGTAATCCCTTCCCGGTGGACATCGGTATCCTTGACCCGGGCCCTGAAGGCCAGTGTAGAGAGTACGGCCAGCTTGTAGGCGGCATCGATGCCCTCCACGTCGTTGGTGGGGTCGGACTCTGCGTAGCCGAGTGCCTGGGCCTCCCTCAAAGCCACATCGAAGTCCACACCCTCGTCGGCCATCTTGGTGAGGATGTAGTTGGTGGTGCCGTTGATGATGGCGGTGATGGTCAGAATCTCATTGGCCACCAGGTCCCGGAGGAGCGGAGCGATGATGGGTGTGCCGCCAGCTACGCTGGCCTCATACAGCACCTGGACGCCCTTTTTGCGGGCCAGGGTGAGGATATCCGACCCATGTCTGGCCATAACCTCTTTGTTGGCCGTGACGACGTGTTTGCCGAGGGAAATGGCCTTGAGAATGTAGTCCAGGGCGGGGTCCTGACCGCCCATCACCTCGACGATGATCTCCACCCGCGGGTTTTCGAGGATGTCCTCCACGTTGGTGGTAATCAGGTGTTGGGGCAAATCGTAGGAACGGCTCTTGGACGAGTCCCGGACGAGGGCGACTTTCAGAGTCAAGGAAGAGTCCACCAGCGAACCCAGCTGACCGGCCTTCTCCGAGAGGACTCTGGCCACACCGCCGCCCACGACGCCCATGCCCAGTAGCCCAATACCCACGCTCGGCTTACCCAACCTGTGCTCCTCGGTCTTCAGCTTCCGAAGGGGCTGGCCGGCTCAGGCGTGGGAGTGACCTTGATGGTAAGCCTCATCTGCTCTATCACCCAGGCGTAGATATCCGAGTTGAACTCGGCGAATATGTCGTGACTGTTCCTCTCCTCGTTCAGCCATTCTTGCAGCGCTCGGGATTTCAAGGCATCGAGGTTCCGGGGCTCCACTTCACGGGCCTCGTCGATTTCAGAAACCATGAAAAAGAACAGTACGTCCGTGTCATTGATGTTGGGAGTCGGCTTACTAAGCTCACCGGGCTCGAGGTCGAAAAAGGCGAAGTCGTACTCATGGAAGATGCCCTCGGGCACCCAGCCGAGGTCTCCGCCTTTCCTAACGGTCTCCGGATCGTCCCGTGAAAACTCGCGGACGATCTCTTTGAAAGCCTGTGCCAGGTCTTCAGGGTCTTTGCTTATATCGGCGGCGTCTACGTACTTCCCCTGGATGATGTCGATCTCATCCGTCGGCGCCACGACCAGGCGGTAGAGGTGGACCTGCTCGACGACGGTTGGTACAGAGTCGCCGATGTGTTGCTTTACCTTCTCTCGGAGAAGTGAGCGTCTTACCAGGGTCCGGTCCTCGGACTTGCTGAGCTGTACCTCGTTCAAGTACTGTTTGTACCGCTCCTGGAACTCCCGTTCGAGCTGTCCTTCGTCTTCCTCGTCGGAGGTCAAGCGGGCGGAGAACAGGCCTCGAATGACATTGTCCACCTCTTCCTCGGAGACGGTGATACCCAACCGAGGTGCGGCCTGCACCAAGACCTCGCTCTCCACCATGCCTTGGAGCGCTCGAAATACCTCTTCGCCAACCCTGTAAGGGAAACCCAACATCTCGGCCTGGGCCTGTTGGGAGCGCATCAGCGTGACCATGTCACCGCGGGTGTACTCCACGTCATCTACCCTCACGACAAGCTCCTTGGAAGGGAAGACGAAGGACTTCGCATATAATGCCAGCGCGACGCCAACGATTACAAGGAGGAAGAAACCGACGACCGCCATCGCGACCCTGCGTCTCTTCAAGACGCCGGGGCGCCGGGACATCAAATGGCGCCGGTCCACTCTTGGACGGTTTGAGGAGGGACTGTTTCCTTCTTCTACCACTGCTCCACCCCACAACTATGTGTTTTCAGCCCGATGAAGGTACGCGTTGAGACGATTATCGATATCATAAAAAGGTTTGCGGCAGCGGTCCCGTGTCCGATTCTCTGCGGAGTTCAAGCGAATGCGCGGTCACCGGGCGTGAGTGTTCGGACAAGACCCTGAGCGACCGGGCTCTACCGGGTCTGCACCCGGCTACCCGGTCCCCCTTGCGCTAACAAAGCGGTGGTCCGGACTGAAGGGAATCAACGCCAGGTGCCTCGCCCTCTTGATGGCCGTGGCCAGGCCCCTTTGATGCTTGGAGCATACGCCCGTCTTGCGCCTGGATTCGATCTTGAATCGATCCGTAATGTATCTCCTCAGCCGCTCGACGTGTTTGTAGTCGATGTACTCTACGTGGTCAACGCAGAATCCGCATACCTTCCGCCGCGCGAAGAATCGCGGCCGGCCGCGTCTCGCACCCGGCCCGCCCCTGCTTGGTCCGCCCCTACTTGGTCCCCCTCGATATGCCATATTCTCTTACCTTCTTGCGTGATCGGTTACTCGGTTATCACCAGGGCAGGTCTTCGGCATCGCCCTCGGGGCCGGTGGGAGCGCCGCCCTGGGAGCCGGCGGGAGCGTCTCCCCCGAACTCTCCCTCGGGGCCGGTCTGAGGGGCCCTGTCCAAGAACAGCACGCGGTCCGCGACGATCTCGTTCCTGAACCGGTTCTGACCGTCTTGGCCGACCCAGGTATCGCTCTTCAGCCTGCCCTCGGCGTACACACGTTTGCCCTTTGTTACGTACTGGTTAACCTGCTCGGCAAGTTGTCTCCACGCAGTCACCGTGAACCACTCGGTCTCTTCCCTGCGCTCGCCCTCGAACGTGGTGTAGGTGCGGTTGGTAGCCAGCCTGAAAGAAGTGACCGGATGCCCGTTGGGGGTGTAGCGCATCTCCGGGTCCGTGCCCACGTTGCCGATTACAAGTATCTTGTTCAGCCCGCCCAAAGCGTTCCTCCTCTACTACGGGTTGCTATCCGGACTCGCTTTTTCCGTTGGCTCCGGAGGTTGTTCTTTCTTGGGCTCCGACGGCTGTTCCTCGGGTTCCGGAGGCTCTTCGGTTGGTTCCGATGGCTCTTCGGTTGGTTCCGATGGCTCTTCGGTTGGTTCCGGAGTCAGCTCCGTCTCGGGCTCCGGAGGTTGTTCCGTTGCCACCGGCGGCTGTTCCTTCTTGGGCTCCGGCTTGTCGATCTTGCTGACCAGGTGTCTCAAGACATCCTCGGAGGCCACCAGGGTGCGGTCCAACTCCCGGACCCGTTCGGGGTCCAGTACGAACTGGGTCAGCGTGTAGTTCCCTTCCTGGAACCGCTGGATGGGATACGCGAGCCGGCGCACCCCCCAGTTCTCTTGATTGGAGATGCTGCCACCATGCTCGGTGACGTAACCGGTGACACGGTCCACCAGTCCGGCAACCTTGTCCTCGTCCGCCTCCGGGCTGACGACCATCACCAGTTCGTAATCATTCGACGGCTTTTCGACCAACCTAATCTCCCATAACTCTGACAAAGAATTGAGAGAATTATAGCATGCTAATTCATGGCCTCACAACGCGGGCCGGAATCGATAACCGTGGAAAGGGACGGGTGGAGTTGGATTTCTCGACGCGCATCTACATCAGCTGAGCCTTCGTAGCATCTAAACAGTGATGAACACCTCCATAGTATTGCGTTTATTTGCTTTGTCCACTGTCGGGACATTCCTGGTCGTAGCGGCCTGTTCAGCCACGGCGAGCACACCCGCGCCCGAGAACGGAGGACCGGTGGTCCCTTCTCCGGTGGACGCGGCGCCGGCGACGGCCTCCGCCGATCCGCAGACGTCCTTTGGACCCGATGACAGCCCTTTCGCGCTCTTCTCCCAGGGGGTTACCGCCCCTGTACCCGAGGAACTGCAAAACAACCCGGAGTACCAGCAGCTTCTTACGCGCGACGCCATAAAGCCGATATACACTCCTGTTATAACTACGAAGGAAGACGCGCAACTGGACGCCGACGACCTGGTGATGGGTGTCAGCGTGGACGGGGAGTCACGAGCGTATCCCATCAGCACCATGCGCTTTAAGGAGATCGTCAACGACGAGCTGGGCAGAAGACCGATTCTCGTAACCTGGTGCACACTCTGCTATACCGGCCTCGTCCACGAGCGGCTGGTGGACGGCGAACCCTTGCTGTTCGGGAACCAGGGCGCGCTGTACAAAGGGGCCATGACCTGGTGGGACTGGAAGACCCAGAGCGTCTGGTCCCAGCCCTGGGGCGCCGCCATCTCCGGGCCTCTGAGGGGGACCGCCCTGACGCTGATACCCGCATCGGTGGTGCCCTGGTCCACGTGGGAGGCGGAGCACCCCGAGACCACGGTGCTGGCCGACATCCTGGACCGAGAACGCCTCAGGGTCCAGGTGGCGCGCGACGACTTCGTGATCGGGGTAGCACTGCAGGAGTCGGCCACTGCATATGACTACCGCCTGGCTGCTGCGCGGCGGGTCATAAACGACCGGATAGGAGAGCACCCGGTGGTCGTCTTCGTGGACCCGACCAACCGCGACATCAAGGTCTTTCTTAGGCTACCCGGGACTGACCTCGGTCTGAACGGTCAAAAGGGTAAAGATTCGAAAGAGCTGGTGTTCGAGATAGACGAGGACGGCCAGGTAATCGACGCAGAGACCGGCAGCCGATGGGATATGACGCTAGGCATCGCCAACGAAGGGCCCCTGAAAGGCATCGCCCTCCAGCAAATCCCGTACGTTACGTCCTTCGACTGGGCCTGGAGCGATTTCTTCCCCCACACGAGTTTCTACGAGCCTGATTGATTTACGAACAGGTAAGGGCGGTTGAGAGCTATCTCTCTCGTGTATAAATTCCGTCCCACCGAGGGACGGGTCAACTGGGCCGCGAATGTTGCGTGGGAGAGCACCGCGGGCAAGGGCCGGAGCATCTAGGCGACGATGAGATTTTTTATGTCCTTAGCGACAGCTAATGCTAAGTTGTTGGCGATAGTCATTCCAGAGAGACGGCGGCTGGCCCCGATATTGGCCGTGACCTTGGCGGCACTGACAGCCGCGGCATGCTCGGCGACGGAGGTCGCACCCACCTCCACTCCCGCCACGGACGGCGAGGTCGCGTCCGAGACTACCGACGTCCGGCAACTCAACCCTGACGGACCCAAGGACGTCGATATCGAGCCGGACTACTTCGTGAGGTTCCTCTCACGAGACTCTATTCGGCCGATATACGGCCCCACGGTCGTCTCCGCTGCGGAGGCCCCGCTGGGCTCCGGGGACCAGGTGATCGGGGTGAGCCTCGGTGGCCAGTCGCGGGCCTACCCTATCCGCACCTTGCGCATCCGGGAGATGGTCAACGACGAGTTGGGCGGTATCCCCATACTGGTCACCTGGTGACCGGTGTGCTTCACCGGTCTCGTGCACGACCGGCGGATAGACGGCGAGGTTCTCATCTTCGGCAACCAGGGTGCTCTGTTTATGAGAGCCATGACCTGGTGGGACCACGGGACGGAGAGCGTCTGGTCTCAACCCTGGGGTACCGCCATCATGGGCCCGTTGAAAGGCACGTCCCTGACGCTGATCCCGGCCTCCATCGTGCCTTGGCCCACATGGCTCGCGGAACATCCCGAGACGACCGTGGTTGGCGACGACCTCGACCGAGAGCGGTTCACCGAAATCCCCGACAGCCTTGACACGAGCCTTGAAGCGCACCCCGCCATCCCTCCGGACCGACGCGACGACTTCGTCATCGGCGTGGCCCTTGATGAGTCGGCCACGGCATACGACTACCGCCTGGCTGCTGCGCGACGGGTCATAAACGACCGCGTCGGCGACCATCCGGTGGTGGTCTTCGTCGATCCCGAGAGCCGCAACATCAAGGTCTACCTGCGCCGGCCCGCCGACGCCCGACCCGGCGAGCAGGCGCCCGCGGATCTGACCTTCGCGATGGACGGCGAATTCGCAGCGGACGCAGAGACCGGCAGCCGGTGGGATGTGTCGCACGGCTTTGCGGTCGCGGGGCCGCTAAAAGGCGCGGTGCTCCAGCAGATTCCGTATGTTACCGCCTTTGTCTGGGCCTGGCACAACTTCTTCCCGCACACCGCCACTTACGGTGATTAGGGGGTTTCCCTCGAAGATTCCCAGGCCCCACCCGAAGCGAGGCTTGCCGGTTGCATTCGGCAACAGGCGAGATATAATCGCTGCCACGACCGGTGGAAACCCGTGCCGTCAGATAGCGGCGAATTCCCGGAGGTCAACGTGGACGAGCGCACTTTACCGAGCAAACAAGAGGTTGAGTCTTACCTGCGGGACCGGCGCAACTGGGGTCGCTGGGGCGAGAGGGGGGCCGCCGGAGCGATGAACCTTATTACCGCCGAGAAGAGGTTATCGGCCGTGGCCCTGGCCAGGACGGGGCGGACCGTGTCCTTGAGCCGGCCGATGGCGGTGGACCCGTCGATCGAGAACCCTCGCCCATTCCAGCACTATATGTCCCTGCTCGACCGTCCGCAGGGGGGATACGGCGGGGCGGCGGCGGTGGACTTCTACGGCATCTTCTATCATGGTACGGCCACGACCCACATCGACGCCCTGTGTCATGTCTGGGACCGAGAAGGCATGTGGGACGGGCGCGACCCATCAGAGGAGATCACATTCGGTGGGGCCCGTTACGGCACGGTGGACCAGTGGAGCGACGGTATCCTAACCAGGGGCGTGCTTCTGGACGTGCCCAAACACAGGGGCAAGCCCTACGTCACGCTGGACGAGCCCGTCCACGGCTGGGAGCTTGAGGACATTGCCCGGGAGCAGGGTGTGTCGCTCTCGCCCGGCGACGCCGTGTTCGTGTACAGCGGCCGGGAGGCCTTCGCCCGTGACCACGGCGGGTTCTGGGGAGGGGGGGCCAGCCGCCCCGGACTGCACTCCTCGTGCCTGCCTTTCATCCGGGACAACGACGTGTCCATTCTGGGCTGGGACATGATGGACATGATACCCAACGGGTACGACCTCCCGTGGCCGGTCCACGGCGTCATATTCGCCTACGGCGTCGCGCTGCTGGACAACTCGCTGCTGCAGCCGGTGGCCGAGGTCTGCGCCCAGGAGGGCCGGTACGAGTTCATGCTGACCGTCAACCCGCTAAACGTCACCGGCGGTACCGGCTCGCCGGTCAATCCCGTGGCCGTTTTCTAGGGCTGCGGGACCGGCCCTACGACCCTGCGCAAAGAGGCGGGCCGCTCCGGTGAGCGGCCCGCTGTTCGTTGCCATGCGTGCTGCGTTGTAGGGTGGGCAGAGCCGGGACCGGGCTAGTCGACCAGCGTCTTCTCCATGTTGGCCGTCGGGAATATCGCGATAAGGCGCGCGGAGCCTCCGGACCGGTTCACGAATCCGTGCCTGACGCCAGGAGGCGCCAGCACCGTCTGGCCCGGTGACACGGGAACCTCGTTGTCCCCAAGTATGGCTACAAGCTCGCCGTCCAGGATGTACATCGCCTCTTCCGTGGGGTGGGTATGGTTCGGGATCGTCGAACCGGAATCCACGGTCAGGTCTGCGACACTCAAGGATTCCGCTCCGATCTCGCTATCCACTATCCGCCACCGGTCCACACCGGGGGCCAGTTCCGTATTCAGGGAGTCGTCTCTACTTAGAATCGGCATCTTGTTTCCTCTCTTCTCGGAGTTCTCGAATGGGTATGAGTCAGGGCGAGATTATACCACTCGCCGCCGGGGATGGCGATATTCAGCACCGGAAGTCAGGGTTTTGTGAAGACGGATAGAGGCCGAGCTGAAGGCCGGCGAGCACGGGCACGGCCCGACGTAGTTGACGGCGGAACAGCAATGTTTCCACGCTCCCCGAGAGTCCTCGGGAGTACGGGTCGTCAATGGCCTGAAAACGCCGTGGTAAAGCCGTTCCCGGGCGGCATGGAGAGCGAGGTCAAGGCCTTTTTTTAGCTTGACACCGGGAGCCTACCTCATTAATATCGTGCGAGATATTGTGAAACCCGGACGCAAGCCCCGAGGCATACGGAGACCCAGGTGTACTTCGTTAGATTCGTGCTTTTCTGCGCGGATTCGGTAAACGATTTCCTGAACAAGAACTGCCCCTATATAGCCGGGGCCATATCGTTCTACGCCCTCTTTTCCTTCTTTCCGCTGGTCCTCGCCATCATTTCGATATTGGGATATGTCTACGGGGGCGTTGACGAGATGGAGGTGGCCACGGAAATCGCGGAGGTTATCCCCGTATCGACCGAGTTTATAAGCTCGACAGTCGCCGGGGTGGTTAGCGCCAGGGCGATAACTGGAGTCGCCAGCATCCTGGGCCTGCTCTGGGCGGCCAGCGCCGCCTTCGGCACCGTCAGAAAGGGTATCAACGCGGCCTGGGGCATCACCAAGACACGGCCGTTCCTGAGGGAGCGCCTCATGGACTTCACGCTGGTGCTGGGGGCCGGCGTCCTGATGATGCTGATCCTGTTCGCCACCCCCATCATCGCCTCTCTCAGAGAGATAACGGCGACCGTCGCGCCCGAGGGAGACGTGGCCATCGACTTCTTCTGGGGGCTGGCGGCCCAGTTACTGACGCCGGTACTTTCGTTCATTACATTCCTGTTACTGTACCGGTTCCTGCCCAACACCAAAGTTCTGTTTAGCGACGTGTGGCTTGGCGCCCTGGTGGCGTCCGCCATATTTGAGGGGACCAAGTGGGGGTTCATCTGGTACCTGACCACCTTCCCGGTCTACAACGCGGTCTACGGTGCGGTAGGGGCCATCATGGCGCTGTTGACCTGGGTATACTTATCGGCTATCATTCTTTTATTCGGAGCCCTTGTTACCTCCCGCTATGCGTCGTACCCATCGAGAGTCAGGGGGGAGCAGGGCCTCAAACTTATTTTGACGGGGCTAACGCGTGTCAGGGTCCGGGTTGTGGCATCTACTGAGGCGGGGTAGGCACACAGGCCCCCTCGGCGTTTCGGCACTGGCCGTTCTCATGATGGCCCTGGCCTGCGGCTCTGGCTCGGAGCCGGCCCCGACCGCGCTGCCCACCGCTACACAGCCCCCTTCCACACCCGTATTGGATTTGGGGGCGACCTCGTCTCCCGCCAACTCCGATAACGGTCTGGCGTCGCCCTTGGCCATCGACCTCCCGCCACCCTCGACGCTGGATTCCCTGTCATCGATCTCCAAGCTGGTGGAGATGGTGAAACCCGCGGTCGCGTCCATCTCCGTCGAGTCCCTGTCCAGGGGCCTGTTTTTCGACTTCGCGGACGAAGGGGCGGGCTCGGGGATGGTGGTACGGCCCGACGGCTACATCGTGACGAACTTCCACGTCGTCCAGAACGCCACCGAGATACAGGTCAATCTTCCCGACGGGCAGACCTACGAAGGCAGGGTTGTAGGCCGCGACGTGCTGACTGACCTGGCCATCGTCAAGATCGACGCCGAGGACCTGCCCACAGTCACCTTCGGAGAGTCGGATGTCCTGGAGGTGGGCGACTGGGTGGTGGCCCTGGGGAACGCGCTGGCCCTCCGGGGTGGGCCGACGGTCACGCTGGGCATCGTAAGCGCCCTGGGCCGTACCATCGATACGGAGCGGGGGGCCCTGTACGACCTGCTACAGACAGACGCGGCCATCAATGACGGCAACAGCGGAGGGCCGCTGGTCAATCTGGCTGGCGAGGTAGTCGGCATCAACACCGCGATACTGAGGGACGCCCAGGGTATCGGGTTTGCCATCAGCTCTTCGGTGGCCAGCCCCATAATAGACAGCCTGATCGAGCATGGGCGGGTTGTCCGCCCTCTGATCGGACTGAGCGGGGCAGACGTGACGCCGGCCCGGGCCAACCGCTATAACCTGCCGGTCACGGAGGGGGTTATCGTAACGCGCATGTCCAGAGACGGGCCCGCCACCGCGGCGGGGATCCAGGTTGGGGACGTTATAATCACACTGGACGGCATACCCACGCCTGATATGGCCCGGTTCCTGACGCTGCTCTGGACCTACGGCGTGGATGACGAGATCGAGGTGGAGTACTTCCACAACGGCCAGCTCCTGGTCACGTCTGTCAAGCTGGCGGAGCGGCCGCCGGAGTAGGGCTCTACCTCAGAGCGGACAACGACTCACTGCTCCCCACCCACCCGCGAAGGGTAGTTTCCCAGGAGTGCAACCCGGACCCTCTCCAGAGGGGATTTTACCGCCGCCGGGCTCACCCAATCAAGATGTTTATTCGAGACTTTAGGCCTTGGTCCCCGCAAGAACCGCGACGGTCCCCAGGGCCAGCTTGCGGAATGTCACGTCGGATAAGCCTGCGTCCTCCATCATCGACGCCAGTCGGCGGGCGCTGAGGAACACATCCACCGACTCAGGCAGGTAGGCGTAAGCCTCGCGGTCCCCGGCGAGAACTGCTCCGATCAACGGCACGATGTAGCGGAAGTAGATGGGAAAGAGCCAGCCCAGCGGGCCACCGTCCTCGAGCTGGACGATCTCCAGGACAACGACGCTTCCGCCGGGCCTGACGACGCGGGTTATCTCCAACAGCGCACGGGGCACGTCTGTGAAATTGCGGACCCCGAAGCCCACCGTGGCGCACTCGAAGTGGTCGTCGGGAAACGGAAGCGCCCGTGCGTCGCCGGCGACCAAGCTCAGTCGAGGCGCCAGCCCATTCAGTCGGGCCTTGGCATCAGCCACGGTCAACATCTCAGGTGTGTTGTCCAGCCCCACGACGTGGGAGACCGCGAGCCTTCGGGCCAGGGCGAAGGCGAAATCGCCCGTGCCGGTGGCAACGTCCAGTGCGCCGCCCGAGACGTTGGAAACGGCCACGTCGGTGGCCATAGACCGCCAGGCATGGTGCCTGCCCGCCGTCATGACCGTGTTGAGCAGGTCGTAGCGCCGGGCTATACGCGCGAACATGCGCGTCACATAGCGCGCACGCTCCTTACCCTGAAGTCTTGCCAAATCGAGACCCACTCTCCACACCGGGTTCAGGATTTGGGATTCGGGGTTTGGCCGAGGTACTCTCTACCCAGTACCCTTCTCACCCTTTACCCCTCACCCAATACCCAAGACCCTATGCCCCTTCTCTCAGCTCCTTTATGGCGCGAGGCAGGGCCGGCAAAAGGTCGCTGGCAATCATGCCGGTTTCGCCGATCTTCGCCCGGACCAGCTCGCCTGCCACTCCATGGAGATAGACGCCCAGAGAGGCCGCGTCCTCCAGTGTCAGGCCCTGGGACAGGAGCCCCGTGACGGCGCCGGCCAGTACGTCGCCGGTCCCGGCCGAGGCCAGCCCCGGGTTGGCAAAGGGACTGACCATGGCCCGACCGCCGGGGGAGGCCACGACGGTGTGGGCGCCCTTGAGCACGACCACCTTATTCCACCTTGAGGCCGTCTCTCTAGCTACCTCGATCCTGTCGTCCTGGACTCGCTCGGCGGACTCTCCCGATAATCGTCCCATTTCGCCGGGATGGGGGGTTAAGATGGCGTTGGACGAAAATTTTTGCCACCATGGACTATTTTCCGCGTCAGACACCGACAGGAGATTAAGTCCGTCGGCGTCCACCACCATGAGCGGCAACCGGGAGTCTCCGTATAGCAGCGTCTCCACCATCTCCCTGGTGGTCGGTGCCTGGCCGATGCCGCAGCCCAATAACAGCGCGTCGTACACGGCCAGGTTCTCCAGAACGATGGCCGCGGCTTCGGCGGATACCACGCCTGGAGAAACCTCGGGAAGCGGCAGGTAGGTTGGCTCGACGGCCCTGGCCGCCACCGCGACCTGAAGGCTCTCGGGTATGGCCAGTGTCACCAGCCCGGCGCCAACGCGAGTGGCCGCAGCCGACGCCAGGTATGCCGCGCCGACGTAGTTGCGGGAGCCCGCCACAACCAGCGTCCGGCCGAAGGTACCCTTGTGGGCCGCCACCGGACGCAGAGGCAACGTCGAGCGGGCCCAGGCGGATGACATCAGTTCAAGATCGACGTCGTTATCCAGACCGGGCGGTATTCCAATGTCTACGGTCTCTAGAGAGCCGATCTTGTCGGCGGCGGCCGGAGCGAACAGGCCGACCTTGGGGTGGCCAAGGGTCACGGTCAGGTCGGCGGTGAGACATGCCGGGTCCGACGCACCGGTGTCGGCATTCAGGCCGGTGGGCAGGTCCACCGACAGGACGGTCAGGTCGGGCCGTCGGGCTACGGCCTCGGAGACCGCCAGCAGGGTCTCTTTAAGGACCCCGTCGATGGGGCGTGCCCGGCCCGTACCCAGGACCGAATCGACGACCATGCGGGCCGAGTCCAGTACCTGATTGAGCCCCGTCAGACCGGGGTCATCCGAGGCGCCCAACATGGTCACTCCCCTCTCGCGTACGATGTCCAGGTTGGGGTCGGGCTGCCGGCGGTCAAGACACAGGTACACGGTGACCGCAGCCCCCCAGTGGTGGAGGTGACGTGCGGCCACCAGGCCGTCGCCCCCGTTGTTGCCCGGCCCCACCAGCACTGCCACGGGCACTCCGTCCAGCGGCTCCAGGTGTTTGTATATACGGCGCGCCACCGCCAGCCCGGCCTGCTCCATGAGGGTGTCGGTCGACACGCCGGCCTCCTCGGAGAGCCGTTCTATCCGGCCCATCTGCTCTGAGGTCACTATCTTAGTCAGGGGCATTTCACGACCGGTACTCTTCCCTGGGGATTTAGATCTTACCCAGGAGGCTTTTCAGCAGCTCGCGCGTACGCTTTTCCGAGGAGTCCGGGCTGTCGCCACCGACGGTGAGAACCGTAGAAATAAAATCGGTGGCGCCGGCGTCGGCGTAGGCACGCAGCTGACGCTCCACCTCGGTCTCGTTGCCCAGGACCGCCATGTCGCCCGGCCCGTCAACGCCCTCGATGTCCAGCATCCGACGGTAGCTGGGTAACTGGCCATAGCGATGGAACTGCTCCGCCGCCCAACGGCGTGTCCCCGGGACGTCGTCAGTGACGGCGACGGGCGCGGCGACGCAAACTCTGGGCCGCGGGCGTCCGGCTGCCTCGGCCGCCTCGTTGATCCGGGGGACGATATGGGTCCCGATGGTCTTGCGGCCGGTCATCCAGGTGACGGTACCCTCGGCCAATTCTCCGGCGGTGCGGAGCATCCTGGGCGCCAGGGCGGCGATGAGGATTGGGAAGGGCATCACGCTGGGGACCTGTATGGCCGCGTTCACCCTGTAGGCCTCACCGCTGAACTCGACGCTGCCCGTCTCCACCAGCGACCGCATCACCGTCAGATACTCGCGCATGCGGAGGGCCGGCCTGTCGAACTCCAGCCCCAGCCGTCCCTCGACGGTAGGCTTGTGGGCGACGCCCAGGCCCAGGGTCAGCCTGCCGCCGGAGGCCGCCTGGGCCGTCAGCGCGTGCTGGGCCAGGGCCAGCGGGTGCTGTGGAAAGATCGGTACGACGCCTGTGCCCATCTCGATGCGCCTGGTCCTCTGGCCGGCCAGGGCGATCAGGGTCAGCGCGTCCACACCCATGACCTGGGCCGACCAGAAGCTGTCGAAACCGTCGTTTTCGGCGTCTACGATCTGCTGAATCTGGTCCTCCAGGGTCGTGGTCGCACCCGTGGAGCCGACGAAAATTCCGAGGCGCATCTCTTCCTCCTGTTACGGGCTATCGGCCCGCAGGCAAAATATTCCCGGCCTCGCTTTCGCCTACTACGAAGGCAACCGCATACTCGGCGGTGTGGGAGAGGGCGACGGCGAGGTGTTCGATTCCCAACCGCTTCGCCCTGGCCAGTGCGGTGCCGTGAAGCTGTATCTGGGGGGCCTGTCCCCGGAGCCGGACGACCTCGATGTCCCGCCAGTGGACGCCCCGGATGCCGGTGCCCAGGGCCTTCATGACGGCCTCCTTGGCGGCGAACCGGCTGGCAAGCTGTGGCGCGCGGCCGCGGCAATAAGCGATCTCTCCCTCGGTGTAGACCCGGCGAAGGAATCGGTCCTTGTACTTCTCGGCGACGCGCCCGATACGGGGAATCTCTATCACGTCCACGCCCGTGACCAGCATCCTCTGTCCTGTGAACTGCCTTGATGGCCGGCCTTTGTGCCGGCTCCGGTCCCGGCGGGACCGCCTTTTTACGATACCACCTTTACCGGCATGGCGCTCACCGGATGCTGTGTCCACCGATCTAAGTACCCGACCAATGATGTGTTAACTCCTTGTCATACTGAGGAGCGGAGCGACGAAGTATCTGGGGAGGAGGCATGGATCTGTTATGGACGAGAATAGCCATCCCTTGCCCCAGACCCTTCGTCCTTCGGTGGAAGGACTCAGGGTGACATCTGGTAGGTTTCCATCTGACTCGGCACTAGTCACCGTCCAGGATGCCCGAGGCTCGCAGCACCCTGGGTATCTGGTACTCTCTCCCGACAGACATCAGGTGCACCCCCCGGCACAGGGATTTTATGTCTTTGATGGTGCGCGCCGCGATCTCGGCGCTTACGCCGTCAAAATCTTGCGCCCGATCCATCTCGTCGATGAGCCTCTCGGGGACGGAGATGCCGGGCAGTCCGGCGTTCAGGCGGCGGGCCATGTCCCCCGACTTGAGCATGATGAGCCCCGCGATGATGGGCACATTGAACCCGCCGGCGACGCTCATAAAGGACTCGAATGCCACCGGGTCGAACACGGCCTGGGTCTGTATAAAGCGAGCTCCCGCGGCTACCTTCTCCTGCATCCTCCGCATCTCCCGGTCCTTGTCCACGGCCGTCGGGTTGACCACCGCTCCCGCCAGGAAATCTGAGCCCTCTTTGAGGCGGGCGCCCGATAAGTCCTCGCCCTTCCGGTGCGATGCGACGGCCTTCAGCAGGCCGATGGAGTCCAAGTCGAACACCGGCATGGCGTCGGGGTGGTCGCCGACGTCGGGGTGGTCGCCGGTCATACAGACAATGTTTCTGATGCCCAGGGCATGGGCGGCTAGCAGGTCGGACTGGAGGGCCATGCGGTTGCGGTCCCGGCAGGTGATGCCGAGGATGGGTTCGATGCCCCGGTCTATCAGCAGGTGCGCCACCGCCTGAGGCGACATGCTCATCAGGGCGGCGTGGGAGTCCGTTAGATTGAAGGCGTCCACCGTGTCCCTGAGCATCTCCGCCCTCTCGAATAGACGCGCCAGGTCCGTACCTTTGGGAGGGGTCAGCTCGGTGGTGACGATGAATTTCTCGGACTGGAGTGTTTCGCTGAACGCTCTCACGGGTGTCTCCGTGCGGCGGTTGGGCTGTTTCGGGGGGCTTATAGAGGCCAATTTAGCGGTCATTATAGCCCCGGTCGCAGTGGATTAAAAGGCCACTATCTTCTGCGCCGGAGGGGCCTATATAATGGGTTCAGCGGCTCTGTTGGTCCACAAGCAGGAAGCAGGAGGGATGTCCCGTTGACAGCTACAGTGATAGACGGCAAGACCATTGCCAGCGAGATAAGGGCCGAGGTGGCCGAGGGGGTCGCGGAGGTCAAGGAGAAGTACGGCATCCAGGCCGGCCTGGCGGCTGTCCTTGTGGGGGAAGACCCCGCGTCGGCGGTGTACGTCCGCAACAAGGAGAAGGCCGCGGCCGAGGCGGGTGTCTACGGCGAGATTATAAAGATGCCGGTAGAGACCACCCAGGACGAGCTGCTGGCGCAGATCGACAAGCTCAACCATGACGACCGCTTCCATGGATTCATCGTTCAGTTGCCGGTGCCCGACCAGATAGACGAGGACACGATTATCGAGGCCATAAGCCCGGACAAGGACGTGGACGGCCTGCACCCAGCCAACGTAGGCCGGCTGGTGATGGGGAAGCCCCGGTTCGTCTCGGCGACACCGGCGGGTATCCAGCAGCTTCTCCTGCGGAGCGGCGTCGACCCCGAGGGCAAGCACGTGGTCATAGCCGGCAGGAGTAACATCGTCGGCAAGCCCGTCGCCAACCTCCTGATGCAGCGCCTCAAGGGCTCCAACTCCACGGTCACCCTCTGTCACACCCGCACGAAGAACATCGCTGACATCACCCGGCAGGCGGACATCCTCATCGCCGCCATCGGCCGTGCCAATTACGTCACCGCCGACATGGTCTCGGAAGGCGTGGTGGTGATAGACGTTGGGATCAACCGGGTGGACGCACCGGAGCGTAAACGCGGCTACAGGCTGGTGGGCGACGTGGACTACGAGGCGGTGTCCGAGAAGGCATCGGCCATCACCCCGGTGCCCGGCGGTGTCGGGCCCATGACCATCGCGATGCTGCTCAACAACACCCTCAAAGCGGTACGGTTCGCGGCCGAGCGATAGCCGGTCCGGTAGCAATTCCGACCCAATACCGGCCTATGGTATAGTGGTTTGCTATGATGAGCGAACCAGCGCCTTTATTCTCCATCGGACCCTCTATCACGGACCGGGGATGTTGACCCCGTGAACCTGCTCGGCGTGGTGGGGCCGCTGCTGGCCAGCAGGCACCGCCGCGAGGTGATGCTGGCCCTGACGGCCGCCTACATGCTGGTGCAGCTATCGAGCCTGCCGGTGGCCCTGGCGTTGCCCAGCCTGGCGGAGTACTTCGACACCGGCATCGGCGACGCCGCCTGGATAGTGATCATCTACCTCCTCATGCTGGGCAGCATGGTGCTGCTGGCGGCGCGCCTCGGAGACCGCTACGGGCACGCCAGGGTCTTCTTCCTGGGCATCCTGGCCTCCACGATCGGCTCCGGCCTCATAGCCTTTTCCCAGGAACTTTGGCAGATCGTAGTGTGGAGAGCGGTGGCCGGCCTGGGCTCGGCAATGGTTATGGGGAACGCCAACGCCATCCTGGCGGCGACGTTCCCGGCCGAAGAGCGTGGCCGCGCCTTCGCCATTCCCATAATCGGGTCGCGCTTCGGAACCCTGGCCGGACTGGCCGGCTTCGGGCTGTTCCTCCAGTTCTTTAGCTGGCGGCTGATATTCCTATCCTTCGTTCCGCTGGGGCTGCTGGCGGCGGTGGCTGCGATACCCATGCTGAAGCACGGTGCCCAGCCCAGGTCCGAGGGCGATTCCGGCCCCATAGACTGGATAGGAGCGGTCCTGCTCGTGTCGACCGCCGTCGTCCTGATCCTGTCGAGTTCCCATCTCCACGGGGGCGAAGAGTCCTTCGTAACATCGGACGGGCTTCAGTACCACCTGCCCATGCACGGCCTGTTCCTGGGCTTGCTGGTGGCCTTTATCCTGGTGGAGCTTAGGATCAAAAACCCCGTCGTGGACATGCGGCATTTCCGCCGGCTGCCCTTCTCCATGTCGTTGGGCGCCAACGTGACCTACCACTTCTCCATGCTGGCAACGATGACCCTGATTCCCATCCTGGTGGAGGATGGTTTCGGCAAGTCACCGTTGTGGGTGACCGTGGTGCTGCTGCCGAGCCAGACCCTGGGGCTGGTGATGCCCATGGTGGCCGGCTGGATCTTCGACCGGTACCAGGCGAGCTGGCTGAGACCCGTGACGATGGTGTCGATCGCCGGCGGTTTTCTGCTGCTGGGGCTGTCCGCGCCCCACGTCGCCATCTGGGGGCTGCCGCTGCTGATGCTGCCCATCTCCATCGGCACCAACATGTTCAACCCCATCAACAACGCCACCATCATGAACTCGCTGCCGCTGGAGCACCGGGGCGTCGCCTCGGGCCTGCTGGAGACCACCCGAGAGCTTGGTCACGCCCTGGGGGCGACGGCCGCCGCCGGCGCGCTGGCCCTGACGTTACCCGCGACCATCGGCCTGCTGTCCGACGAGGCGGCCAGGGGGTACTTCGTGGACGGCTTCAAGGTCGCCAGCCTGATGGTGGTGTTCACCCTGATGTTCGGGGCAATACTGGCCTACTTCTACAAGGCGCCGCGGCGCGAGTCCGGCTCCGAGGTGGCAGCCTCGAAACCCTCTCTCCAGGCCGGCAGCGACGACTGATTTTCTGTTGTTTCGTACCGCCCTTGATTTAGTCAGGGCAATTCGCGGGTCGCGGCCGCGACGCGCCACGGGTTAAAATCTGGGTATGAAGACCGGCGACTTCGACTACGACCTGCCCCAGGAGCTGATAGCCCAGACCCCCATGGAGCCCAGGGACCACTCCAGGCTGATGGTGGTCTCCCGGGCCGACGGCTCCATCCTGCACCGCCGTTTCCACGACCTGCCCGAGTTCCTGCAGGGCGGCGATGTGCTGGTGTTCAACGACAGCCGGGTGTTCCCGGCCCGGCTGTACGGCCGGCGGGACGGCTCCGGCGGTAAAGTGGAACTGCTGCTGTTGAGCCGGACGTCGCCGGGGGTGTGGCGGGCGCTGGTCCGGCCCGGCCGCAGGATGCGCGACGGCGCGGCTTTTGTCGTCGGCGGGGACGAGGACCGGGACGAGATTCGGGGTGAAATCCTCCAGGTGCAGGACGACGGCACCCGGCTGGTAAGGCTGTCGAACGAGGATGCGGTACCCCGGCTGGGGGTGGTCCCGCTGCCGCCCTACATACACGAGCCGCTGTCCGACTCGGAGCGGTACCAGACCGTCTACTCTCGTATCGAGGGCAGCGTGGCCGCGCCCACGGCGGGACTCCACTTCACCCCGGCGTTGTTGGACAGGGTACGATCGTTGGGGGCGGAGACGGTCTTCGTCACCCTGCACGTTGGCTGGGACTCATTCAGGCCGGTAAAGACCGATGATCCCTCATCGCACCGGATGCACTCGGAGTACTGGGAGCTGGGCCGGGAGGCCGCCGATGCCATCAACCGGGCCAGAGCGGAAGGAAGGCGGGTCGTCTCGGTGGGTACGACGGCGGTGCGTCTGCTGGAGCAGGCTGCGGTTCTTGCCGGCAAAAACGATGGCTCGCTGGCCGCCGGGTCGGGCTGGGCCAACCTCTACATTCTGCCGGGTTACAGGTTCCGCGCGGTGGACGCGCTGGTGACCAACTTCCACCTGCCCCGGTCCACCCTGCTTATGCTGACCAGCGCCTTCGCCGGTTGCGACCTGGTCCTCGATGCCTACCGCCAGGCGGCGGAGCAACGCTATCGCTTCTACAGCTTCGGCGACGCCATGATGCTGTTGTAGAGGCAAAATATTACCCGCTACAGGACCCTCAATTAGGTTCTCCAATAATATTACTTTTCGTCGTCAAAACGGTTTGACAGAGTTATTCAATATGCTTAAACTGACACAATTCCGTCAGACGTGATCAGCGATACCGCATGGTCGTCCAGCTGTCGGCTCACCGGAAGAGGCACCGATATGTTATCCGAATATCTAAAAATCCAAAGGTGGCCTTTTACCATAGCAGCCTTGGCTGCACTGCTTGCCTTAGTGTGGGTGATGGGCGTATCAGACGCCGGAGCTATCGCGACCCTGCAGGCCAAGCTCACCGCTTCAGACGGCACCCTCCGGGACACATTCGGAGTTTCGGTATCTATCGATGGTGACACCGCCCTGGTGGGGGCCCATACAAGCTCGGCCTACGTTCTCGTGCGCAGCGGCGCCACCTGGACCCAGCAGGCCAAGCTCACCGCCTCGGACAGCGCTGGGAGCGACCTGTTCGGACGTTCGGTGTCCATCGACGGTGACACCGCCCTGGTGGGAGCAAAATGGGACAACGATAAGGGCCTCCGCTCGGGTTCGGCCTACGTGTTCGTTCGCAGCGGCACCACATGGACCCAGCAGGCCAAGCTCACCGCTTCCGACGGCGCGTTTGGCGACAGTTTCGGCCGCTCGCTGTCCATTGATGGGGACACTGCATTGGTAGGGGCCTGGCATGACGACGATTATGGTAGCAGGTCGGGCTCCGCCTATGTGTTCGTGCGAAGCGGCACCACATGGACCCAGCAGGCCAAGCTCAACGCCTCAGACGGCGCCAAAGACGATTGGTTCGGCTACTCCGTGTCCGTCAGTGGAGACACCGCGCTGGTGGGGGCCTACGGGGACGACGACAAGGGCTCTGTCTCGGGCTCTGCCTACGTGTTCTTACGCAGTGGCACCATATGGACCCAGCAGGCCAAGCTCACCGCCTCCGATGGCGCGTTCGCTGACTTTTTCGGAGAGGCGGTTTCCATGGATGGGGACACCGCCCTGGTCGGGGCTTATAGCGACGACGATAAAGGCCTCCACTCTGGCTCGGCCTATATTTTCGTGCGCAGCGGCGCCACCTGGAGTGAGCAGGCAAAGCTCACCGCGTTCGACGGCGCCCCATCGGACAATTTCGGGTGGGCTGTTTCCTTGGAGGGGGATACCGCCTTAGTAGGCGCCCACAGGGATGACGACCACGGAGAAACATCAGGCTCCGCCCACGTATTCGTGCGCGGCGGTACCACCTGGATTCAGCAGGACAAGCTCGTCCCAGCCGACGGCGCTGCATTCGACTTCTTCGGATGGTCGGTGTCCGTCGACGGGGATACCACCGTGGTGGGAGCCTATGCGGACGACGATAAAGGAACCGATACAGGCTCGGTCTATGTGTCCGTGTTGACACCGGGGGAGACTATTATTCCCGTCGTAACGGCGCCAGCGGACATCACCAATGCGGAGGCCACCGCGCCTTCCGGGGCCGAGGTGAGCTATCCGCCGGCGACTGCTTTCGATAACGTAGGAGTAACCAGCGGGCCCACGTGCGTGCCTGCCTCGGGCTCAACCTTCCCACTTGGTGTCACAACCGTCACCTGCACTGCCGGCGATGCCGCAGGGAACGTGGGATCGGCGTCATTCACTGTGACCGTGGTGGACACAACCGGTCCCGTGGTGACGGCGCCGGCGGACGTTACCGATGCGGAGGCCACCGGGCCTTCCGGGGCCGCGGTGAGCTATCCGCCGCCCACTGCCACCGATAACGTCGGAGTAACCATGGGGCCCACCTGTTACCCGGTCTCGGGCTCTGTCTTCCCCATCGGCACGACCGGCGTCATCTGTTTCGCCCGAGACGCTGCTTTGAACGTGGGGTTTGCGTCATTCAGTGTGACAGTGGTTGACTCCACGGCGCCAGCGGTGACTACACCGGGGGATATAACCGGCGTCGAGGCCACAGGTCCCTCGGGTGCTACCGTTACCTACCCTCCGGCAACGGCAACGGATGCTGTGGGGGTGACAAGCGGGCCAACGTGCTCTCCCGCCTCTGGGTCCGTCTTCCCCATCGGAGTCACAACTGTCGTCTGCACAGCCAGCGACGCCGCAGGCAACGTCGGATTGGACTCGTTCACGGTTGAGGTGGTGGATTCCACCGCTCCGGACGTGACCGTACCGGCGGATATCAATGTGATAGCTCCAGGTCCAGCTGGAATCACCGTGACCTATCCGTCGGCCACGGCCACGGACGCAGTAGGAGTAACCAGTGGGCCCACGTGTACCCCCGTCTCCGGCTCCACCTTCCCGGTCGGTACCACCGCTGTCGGTTGCACGGCCGGCGACTCGGCGGGTAATGTCGGATCAGCTTCCTTCAACATAACCGTTAAAACGCCGATCGAGGCAACCCAGGACCTAGCGGAGACGGTAGGATCTCTCGATCTCCTCACGGGCACCGAGACGGCGCTTGTGGCCAAGCTCAACGCCGCAAAAGGTTCACTGGAGAGCGGTCGGGAGGACACCGCCGTAAACCAGCTAACTGCGTTCATCAACGAGGTAGAGGCTCAGCGGGGAAAGAAGATTAGCTCGACAGATGCCGACGCACTGATCGCCGAAGCGAGCCGGATTATCACTGCCATCGAAGCAGGTCCGTAAAGGTCACACGTCGCCCTGGCTCGCGTCCCGCGCAGTAGGGCATCTCAAAAACTGTCCTGTCTACTGGGAGGGAATCGCCCCGAGCTGCTGCATGAGGGTCATGGCGTCGAACTCCTCCCAGTGCTCCACGACCTTACCGTTCTGGATGCGATGGATGAGGATGCCCGTCACCCTGATCTTGTTGCCCGACGCGGGGATGCCCATGAACTCGCCCCGGTGAGTGCCGGTCATGACAAACCGGTCCACGGCCAGGTCGCCCTCGGCGATCTGGTCTTCCACGGTAATCTTCAGGTCGGGGAAAGCCGAGTGCATCATGGTGGTCATCTGCTTGAGCCCTTCGGTCCCTGGCGCCTGGCCCGGCATCGGATTGTGATCGATGACGTCTTCGGCTACCAGTTCGTCAACCAGGTCGATGTTTCCTTCCCCGATTACCTCCTCCATGATCCGACGGTTGATGGCCTTGTTCTGCTCGGATATTTTTCGCCTCCTGATTGTATTTCCCTCTACGGTGATTTGGGTATCATCGCACAAACCTCGTGGAAGTCAATTTTTTTATCCAGGCGGAGTGTACCGTCCGGTAGCCGGCCGGCGGTTGGCCGGCTTCTCGGGCGATAACGAAAGTGTACAATGTGGCGTGGTCGCAGATATGCCAACTCCCACCAGCCACCTCCAACAGGACCACGCCAACGACATGGAATCAACGGCCGTAATATCCGCCCGCAACGTTACCAAACGTTACGACCAGCTTACCGCGGTGGACGGCATCAGCTTCGACATCCGCCGAGGGGAGTGCTTTGGCTTTCTGGGGCCCAACGGCGCAGGAAAGACCACCACCATGAAGATGATCTCCTGCATCTCCCCTGTGACCGAGGGCGAGTTGAGGGTGGACGGCCGGGACGTGCGCCGGGAGCAGCGGGCCATCAAGTCGGCGCTGGGTGTCGTGTCCCAGGCGGACAGTCTGGACCCCGACCTGAATGTCATACAAAACTTGCTGGCCTTCGGCCGCTTCTTCAACCTGCCCCGAGAGACCGCTAGAAAGCGCGCATGGGACGCGCTGGAGCTTTTCCAGCTCCGTGACAAAGCGTACCAGAGGCCCGATGAGCTGTCGGGAGGCATGCGAAGGAGGCTGCTGATCGCGCGGGCCCTGCTCCATGAGCCCAGCATCCTGGTGCTGGACGAACCGACCACGGGACTGGACCCGCAGACCCGGCTCATGATGTGGGAGAAGCTTCGACAACTGAAGACCCAGGGCATCACCATACTGCTAACCACTCACTACATGGATGAGGCGACCTACCTGTGCGACCGGCTTGTGGTCATTGACGCGGGCAAGATACTGGTCGAGGGCTCGCCAAGAGAGCTAATCAGCCGTCATGCCGGAGGCCAGGTAGTACAGGTCCAGGTAGCCCTAGACCGGAAGGAAGGGCTGGCGGAGACCCTGAGGGGACGAGGTCTGGAGGTGGAGGACCGTGGCGATATGTTGTTCCTCTACGGAGAGGACGGCGCGCTGTCCAACAACGGTGCGGTGCTACAGGAGTACCAGGTCGTAAAACGGCCCGGTAACCTGGAGGACGTGTTCCTGCGGCTGACCGGCAGGGGGCTGCGCGACGAATGATTTTTTCTGTCACGGCAATCCAACGCACGCCCATTTGGGGCGGGTTCCGGGTGTGGCAGCGCAACCGGGATGCCTTCCTCCGGGCATGGAAGGTGGAGGTCGGCGGTTTCGCCATCGAGCCCTTCATCATGCTGGTGGCCATCGGCTTCGGACTTGGGTCCTACATCGCGGACATCGGCGAGGAGAGCTACGCCGAGTTCCTCGCGCCCGGGCTGGTCGCCAGCTACGCCATGTTCCACGCCACCTTCGACAGCACCTACGGCGCCTACCTACGAATGGAGACCCACCACGTCTACGAGGCGATACTGTTCACGCCGCTGGGCCCGGAGGATATCGTCGTCGGAGAGGTCATGTGGAGCGCCACTCGGGCGGTGCTGTCCAGTTCCTTCGTGCTGCTGGTGGCAGGAATATTCGGACTGGTGAGTTCGCCCCTGGCGCTGCTGGCGCTCCCCTGTGCGTATCTGTTGGGACTAATGATCGCCTCCATCGCGATGATACTCACCGCCACGGCCACCACCATCGGTGCCATGAACAACTTCTTCACACTGTTCATTCTGCCGATGTTCTACGTCAGCGGTATATTCTTCCCGCTGGACCGGTTGCCCGAGGGGGTGCAGGTGGCGGCCTGGGCGCTGCCTCTGACGCCGGCCGCCGCTCTGATCCGGGGTCTGGTCACAGGAGACACCACGTGGTGGATGGTTCTGTGGGCGCTGGAGATGCTGGGCTTTGCCGCCGTGGGTCTGACGATGGCATCGGTGTTCATGCGGCGGCGCCTCATCAAGTAGCCGCTGAGGCCGATGACTCCGCCCGCGTTGTCTACCCCTTAACAGAGCGCCCTCGGACCTTTCCCCACAATGTCATCCATTCGACTTCGCTCAGGACAGGTTTCGAGCGGAGCCGAGAAATCTAAAGCGGCACGCAGCAAATTGACCAGACCCGCAGCGCGAAGGCCTTAGACCCCTCAACCGCGCTCGGGGTGACATGTCTTAAGTCTCAAGGTGGCACGTGTTCAGCCTCAGCATGACATGCTTTGTTCCCTTGTACGGTTCGGAGGTTCTGTACCAGGCCACCGCTTTCGATCGCACCCGGAATTCCCTACACCCCCGGCATCTTTCGTGATTGCCATCTAGTGGTATAATCTCCGGCGTGTGTTCGGACAGATAAGAGTGACCGTATCTCATTGTCGTACTCGAAATTATTAGTGCAACTGGGGGATGAGAGATGAGCTTGACAGGTGACCTGGCGCAAGCGTACCGCGACATCGGTGTGAAGCCCATTATCGCGGCTTCCGGCTCGACAACGGCCTACGGAGGCAGTCGGCTGCGACCCGAGGTGATGGACGCCATGAACCGGGCGTCCAACGTGATGGTGGATATCGATGAGCTGAACAAGGCGGCGGGCAAGGTCATCGCGGAGATCACCGGCGCCGAGGCCGGATTTGTTTCCAGCGGAGCGGCCGGCGGCCTGGTCTTACAGGCGGCGGCGGTCGTCGCGGGTTCGGACCCTATCAAGATGAGCCGGCTCCCCAACACCGAGGGCCTCAAGAACGAGATCATCATCCACAGGAGCCACCGGTTCCCCTACGACCAGTGCTATACCTCCGTGGGCGCCGAGCTGGTGGAGATCGGCGACGGCAGGCGCTGCCAGCCGTGGCAGCTCGAGGCCGCCTTCTCCGACCACACGGCGGCGGTGGCCTACCTGTTCTCGCCCTTTGTCTCACGCCGGGCCCTTCCGTTCCCCGAGGTGTGCGAGGCGGCCCACGCCCGAGGCGTGCCGGTCATCGTGGATGCCGCCTCCTTTCTGCCTCCCAGGGTCAACCTTCGCCGGTTCATTGACGAGGGCGCCGATATGGTGATCTTCAGCGGCGGCAAGGCGGTGCGCGGCCCCCAGGGAGCCGGAATCCTGGCCGGCAGGGCCGACCTCATCGAGGCGGCAGCCGCCAACGCAAGCCCCCACCAGTTCATCGGCAGGGGCATGAAGGTAGCCAAGGAGGAGGTCATCGGCCTCCTCTCCGCGCTCAGGATTTTCGTTGACGAGGACGAGGAGGCCGAGACCGAACACTACAACGAGATGTGCAGGCAGGTGGTGGACGCCCTCATCGAGCTTCCGGGGATACGGGTAACCGTGGAGCACGACGAGTACAACTACCTGGTACCCCACGCCATACTGAAGTTCACACGGGACTGGAAGGGGCCAAGCCGGGACGAGGTACTGCAGGCCCTGAGCGAGGGAGACCCCCAGATATTCATGCACTCCCTGGGCAACCCCGACGAGATGGGTGTGGACCCGTTCAACCTGAACGAAGAGGACCTGGAGACGGTTATCAGACGCCTCCACGAAGAGCTTGTGAGATAGGTGCAACGGGTGTAGGGTAAGGGGTCTGGAAACCCCATCCCCCAGACCCTATACCCCAAACCCCGGCGTTTGCCGGTACCGGTCTCAACTCAGCAAACACCCATATAACTAAGGGAGGGAAAGATGCTCGAACGGTTCAAGGTCCCGGCCAGAGATGAGGTCCGCATACCGGAGGATTCACTGAGAGAGACGGTAACCGCCGTCTTCGAGAAGATGGGGGTGTCTCCCGAGCACGCGGCTATCGGCGCCGATACGCTGGTCTCGACGGACCTACGCGGGGTCGAGACCCATGGTGTATCCAACATGCTCCGCGCCTATGTTAAGCAGTTCAACGAGGGCTCGCTCAACCCGAGGCCCGAGTGGAAGGTGGTGCGCGAGGCCCCGGCGACGGCGACCATCGACGCCGACAAGGGGCTGGCCATCATCCTGGGGCCCGCCGCGATGCAGATGGCTATAGACAAGGCCAAAAAGCTGGGAGTCGGCGTCGTTACAATGTTCAACGCAGGCCATTCGGGCGCCATCGGCCATCACGCACTGATCGCCGCCAAGCAGGATATGGTCGGCATGGTCATGACGGCCGGGGGCCGTCGGGTCCTACCTACCTTCGGCGCGGTGCCCGTGACGGGGACGAACCCCATCGCCTACGCCGCTCCATCCCGCAACGAGCCGCCCCTCCTGTTCGATGCGGCCACCTCGGCAATATCCGGCAACAAGGTCTACCTGGCCAACAGGGTCGATGCCCCGATGGCTCCCGGGTGGGTCGCCGAGGACGACGGCACCCCCATCATGGAGGATTCGCGGGTCAGAGAGCTTAATAAGACAAACCTTCTACCCCTCGGTGGGACCAGGGAGACCGGCTCTCATAAGGGCTACGGTTTCGGGATGATGGCCGAGTTGATGACGGCCATGCTCACCGACTGCCTGCCGGGGGTATTGCAGGAACCTCCCGTCGCCTCCCATCACAGCTTCGCAGCGTACAACGTCTCGTCCTTCACCGACCTCGACCTGTTCAAGGACAACATGGACAAGATGCTGCGAGCGCTGAGGGAGACACCGCCCGCGCCGGGTCACGACCGGGTCTTATACCCAGGCCTGTCCGAGTACGAGGACGAGCAGGACAGGCGGGCCAACGGCATCCCTCTGCATAAAGAGGTCGTCCAATGGTTCGAGGACATCACCGGCGAGCTGTCCCTGCCCCGCCTCAGGACCATGTGACCGCCGCTGAGGCCGTATCCTCAGGACACCGGCGAGCGAACGGGCCGTCCGGGAGCGATACCGGACTGTAGACGGCCGCCGCTGACCACGGGGACGCCGTTGACCATGACGTGCTCTATTCCCTCGGGCGGTATGGTCGGCTCCAGATAGGTCGAGCGGTCGGCGACCCGTTCGGGATCGAAGACCACCAGGTCGGCGTCGGCCCCGATGCGGATGCGCCCCTTGTTGCCCATGGCCGGGGTGCGAGACTCAATACGCTGCGCCGGCATGAGCGCCATCTTTCGGAGCGCGTCCATCATCGAAAGCGACCCGGCCTCCCGGACGAACCGCCCCAGTACGCGGGAGTATGTCCCGGCCGTGCGAGGGTGGCCCTTTCCGCTGCGGAGGAACCCGTCGGTGGCGATCATCGTGTCGGGGCTGTTCACGGCAGCCTCCACCATGGGTACGGGGAAGGCGTGGAGTATGACCATCCCTCCCGTCTCCCGGTATTCGGCGAAGGTACGGGCGGTCAGCCGCTCGCCGGTGGCCGCCCACTCCATGTCCCCGTAGTCGATCCCCAGCTTCTCCTGCCACCCCTCGTCCAGGAGCGCGGACTCGATGCCGGTCATGCCCGCGCTGTATGGATAGCACTCGGAGGTCACGTCTACGCCGTTGGCCCGCGCCTCCTCCATCATCTGTAGGAGTTGGGGCACCGCGCGGATGCCGCTGCTGTTGATGTGGACGACATGAAGCGACGCCCCCGTGATGGCGGCGGCGGCGATCAGCTCGGCCAGACCTTCGATGCTGTTCATCGGCTCACGGTGGCCCATACCGCGCATGTGCACGTGACAGGTGGCGCCGGCCCGCGCCGCAATCCTGAACACCTCCAGCACCTCCCATCGGGAGGTTCCGGGCGTGTACTGTAGCCCGAATCCCACGGCCAGCGCACCCTGGTTCAGCCCGGTTTCGATACGGCGTTTGACCTCCTCCACTTCGGAGTTGGATGAGGCACGGCTGGCCGCGTCGCCCACCGGGAGGAAATCGCCGGGGTCCGACATGACATCCATGCGGACCGGGATGTGTCCGGCACTGGCGCCGAAGTTGACCAGGGCGCTGCCCTCGCGCCGGGCGTACCACGCATCCACGTCTCCGGTGCCCAGCTCGAGTTCCAGGGCGGTGGTAACGCCATCCATGGCCTGAATCTCGTAGTTCTCCCGGTCCTGGCCGTGGGAGTGGAGGTCGATGAACCCGGGGGCCACCACCAGCCCGGCGGCGTCGATGGCCTCCTGGCCCTGGAGGGGTCCTTCCGAAATGGTGCGGACAATTCCATCAGCGATGCCGACGCTGCGGACGGCGTCCAGGCCGGATTCAGGGTCCATGACCCTACCGTTTGCGATAACCAGGTCGTATTTTTCTGTAGTCATGTACGGTCCCTCCTCGTGTTCCAGGTCAACATTAATTCACTCGCCGGTTACCAGGTCCGGTGGGTGACGCTGGTGCCAGTCGGTCAACGACTGGTAGGCGTGAGCCACCGCCAGGGCTGTGTTCTCCCGGTATGCCCTGGCCATAAACTGTATCGCTGTTGGGAGTCCGTCCGTCGAAAAGCCGCTGGGTACCGAGACGGCGGGGAGGCCCGCCCCGTTGCCGATGGCGCCCATGGGGTCGCTGCCATGGTCCCCGGTGGCGCTTCTGAACTCCTGGTCCAGAGGGGTCGCCGTCGTCGGTCTGGTGGGTGCGACCAGGGCATCGAAACGGGACATAACGCCGTCGATCTCCCTGGCGATGACTCCTCTCAGCCGCATGGCCCGGATGTAGTCTTTCGCCAGCACCACCGAACGGGCGAAGGGGATGTGGTGGTCTTCGGGCGCCGTCAGCTCGGCGGTCCGCCCGCTCTCGATAAACTCATCGAAAGCGCTGGCATATTCGGCAAACACTATTGTGCGGGTAACGGCCTCGTAGGGGTAGTCTGGAAGCTCGATCTCTTCGACGGTGGCGACCTGCTCCAGGGTTTCAAGCGCCCGCTCGAAGTTGGCCCGGACGTCGTCCTGGCAGCCGTCGGTCACGTTCCTGGGCAGGCTCAGCCTGAATTTTCTCCCTGAGGGTCCGGTATCGGGTTCATAGCTGTAAGGCTCTCTGGAACTGGTCGGATCGTCGGGGTCATGACCTGCAATGGCTTCCAGCACCAGGCCGCAGTCGTCGGCGGTCAGGCAAAGGGGGCCCAGCTTGTCCAGGGTCCAGCACGCGGCCATGGCGCCGTGACGGCTGACCCGGCCATAGGTGGGGCGCAGACCGGCCACGCCGCAGTTGTTGGCCGGGCTCAGGATCGAGCCCCAGGTCTCGGAGCCGATCGCGAAGGGGACCAGGCCGGCGCTGACCGAAGTCCCGGAGCCGCTGGACGAGCCGCCGCTCCACCTGTTCTTGTCCCAGGGTGTGATGCCCGGCCCGGTGAAGGACGCATTGGGCTGGCGGTATCCCATCCCACCGGCCAACTCCACCATGGCCAGTTTTGCGGCCAGCACCGCCCCGGCCTCCTCCAATCTGCGTACCACCGTGGCATCATGGTCGAAAGTCTGGTCCCGGAACGGGGCCGCGCCCCAGGTGGTGGGGATGCCCCCGGAGGTGGCCAGCAGGTCTTTGGCGCCGTACGGTATGCCGTGCAGGGGACCTCTGTATTTGCCAGAGGCTATCTCCTGCTCGGCCCTTCGGGCCTGGTCCAATGCGAGGTCTCGGGTCACGGTAACCACGGCGTTGTACTCCGGTCCCAGTTCCTCCAGACGGCCCAGAAAGACCTCAGCCAACTCCACGGGAGTCACCTGCCTTGTTCGTACCATCTCACCGAGTCCGCGAACGGACGTGAAGACGATGTCGGGTGTCATGCCTACTCCTCTTCGCGGTAGGGGACGAAAATGAATCGGGGCTCGTCGGAGTTTTCCAGCCGTACCGATCTCATGCTTTCCGCCGCCCTGGCGACGCCGTCCACCGCCTTGCGCAGGTCGTCCAGCTGGTCGGGGTCAAAGCGATGGCCGTGCCGATTTCTTATCAACTCCAGCAGGATGGCCGCCTCGTTGTCGCCGCGCTCATCGCTCATGGTGTTCCTCCCGGTTCGTAGTTGTTGTTTGGCGGGGGTCCCCGCTAGGAAACCCTCGGGTTCAAAGGCTGCCGGTGATCAGCCCGATGGTGGCTAAGGCGAGTCCCAGAAAGACGAGGAAGCCGATGATATCCGTCGCCGTGGTAACGGCCACGGCCGAGGCCAGGGCCGGGTCGATCCGCATGGCTTTGAGACCCAGGGGGACCAGAACCCCGGTGACCCCTCCGACAACCATGTTGGCGACCAGGGCCGCCGCGACGACCAGCGCCAAGTATTCGCTTCCTTTCCAGGCCAGGGCGATGACCCCCACCAGCGTTGCCAGCGCCAGCCCGTGGACCAGGCCGAGTCCGATCTCTCTCAGGAGCAACCGCCGGACGCTGACCGTGGTGATCTCATCCAGGGCCAGTGAGCGGACAATCAGGGTCAGGGTCTGGGTCCCGGCGATACCGCCCTGGCCCGCGATGACGGGCAGAAAAGCGGCCAGCGCCACGGCGCGGCTTAGAGTGGACTCGAACATCGTGATGACCAAGCCTGCAACGACCAGTGTACCCAAGTTCACGCTCAGCCAGGGGAGCCGGCTTCGGACCGACTCCCAGTAGGGGCCCAGGGGCTTCTCTTCCTCGTCCACGCCGACCATCCGGTACAGATCCTCGGTGGCCTCGTCCTCGATCACGTCCACCATGTTCTCCAGTTTCAAGACGCCGACCAACCTGGCGTCGTCGTCCACCACGGGCAGGTTAGTGAGATTGTACCGCTGCATCAGGCGGGCGCACTGCTCCTGTTCGGTCTCCACGGGGACCGAGATGGGGTCCGATCGCATGAGAAGCGCTACGCGCTGATAGGGCCTGGCCAGCACCAGTTGCGCCAGATTGATGTCGCCCTTCAGCACACCGTCTCGGCCCAGGATAAACAGGTGAGAGATGTCCTCGGGGTCCAGCTCTTCCTCGTGTTCGCGGACAAAGTCCAGGGCCCGCGCCACGGTCATGCTCTCGCGCAAGGCGATGAACTCCGGAGTCATCAGGCCACCGGCATCGTCGTCCTCGTACCCCAGTAGAGGCGTGACGTCCCTGGCCTCCTCCATGCCCTGGAGGGTGGTAGAGGCCAGGTCTTCCGGGAGACCGCGCAGGACGTCGGCGGCGACGTCCGGACTGGTCTCGTCCAGCACCTGGGAGAGCCGTTCGGGCTCCATGTCCTGAGAGAGGTCGACCGCCTCCTCGGGCTCCAGTTCTTCCATTATCGTCCCGAGGCCACTGGCTGTGAGCCGGCTCAACAGTTCGGCCTGGGTATCCCGAGAGAGCTGGGCCATCACGTCGGCCTGGTCCGGAGGGCGGAACCGCGAAAACCTGACCACCGCCTCCAGGGCCTTGTCGGATTCCAGCAGTTCCTGGATCAGCATAGCGGCCCGCTCAAGGTCCGGTGGCTCCTGGACAGAAAACGTGGCTTCCTCCAACGTCGGTTGATTCTCCATGCCACAACCCCCAAAGCCCAGAATCCGAGTATAGCTGCCTGCTGGTCCTCTCGGCGAGTGCCTCAGGCAGTCGGTCCCGGCATCCCCAGTTGGTGGTCAATTATCGGCGTTCACGGCATCGGAAGGCAACCGGTGTCCCATGAGCCGGGCCCACTGCCGCTATCACGCCAACAGTCTCAGGGCCGTGGGACCGTTTGTATGGTTATGAGTAAGCCCCGAGTGCCGCCGGGAGAAAGACTCTAGGCCAGACAGAGGATCCGGGCCGTTTTGATCACCCATGTAGGTATGGGCTCCAGCAGGTCCCTGAGCTTGAACACCAGATAGGTGACAACGACCGCGATCATGGCGCCGATGATGACGTCCAGAGGGTAGTGGACGCCGGCGTAAACCCGGGCGAATCCGTACAGCCCGGCTCCAACCAGGAGCACGGAGCCCAACCGCCGGTTTACACACCAGACCGCGATCGCAATCCCGAATGAGGCCGCGGCGGGATTGGCCGGGAAGGATGAGTCGGTTGGCCGATAGAACAGCAGCGAGATGTCTTCGTCGGCGAGACCGTCGAAGGGCCTGGGCCTGGTGTACAAGGAGTTGATCACAAACACGGTAAGGCTGGAGAACCCCATCGAAGACAGGGCGACAAATACGCCGATCTGGTGCTTCTTACGCTCGATCTCGTCGCGGCCGACGAACCACAGACCGACCAGGGCCAGGGCCAGGCTCACAGGGATCAGATAGTCGCTGACGACCCACTCCATGACCCTGTCGAAGGGCGTGAAGCGGCCCACCAGGCTATTTATCCAGAGAAATACCTTTTCGTCTGCGATCGCCAATTATTCCGCCAGTAATTAAGACTGCGCGCCAACGCGCGGAGGAAAGTTGTTTCCTTCAGGGCTTCGAGTCCGGATTCAGGGGACGGGTCGCCCCCTCTCATGCGCAGGTTGACTATGGAGGAGACCAGGAACGTGACGAAGCCGCCCGCCATCGTACCCAGAAAGAAAAACAGGGCCTGGATGTTGGCGTCCAGACCCCCTTCGTAGTCGTTGATGTTCCGCTCACCGGTGCTGAAGAACAGGACGAATCCCGCGACCACAAGAGCGGCGCCCAGGGCCCGGGCTACCAGGGGTGACTTGAATATGAGGAGACCGCTTAGCGAACCGGCAGACGCGGCTATTTGGAAGACGCCGATACTGGCTATAAAGACCAGTAAAAAGTAGTCTGTTGCGAACGTGATCATCGCTCGTCTTGCGGGCTCAGGTATCCTCCGGATTTCTTCATGGGTGGGTATTCACTCGTCGGTGCCCTGAGCCGGGGATCGTGGAGGCTACCATTAGCTCTCTAACGGGACCTCGCCGCACCAGTGGAGATACTTGGGATTGTTGCCCCGGATCACCTCGGCGTAGTAGTTTCGCAACGCCTTGGTGGTGGGGCCCACGCCGCCGTTCCCTATGGGCCGGCTGTCCAGGTGGCCGACCGGCGTGACATGGGCGGCTGTGCCGGTCAGGAAGACTTCGTCGGCTAGGTAAAGCTCGCTTCGCCGGATCTGCCGCTCGACGACTTCGATCCCCAATTCGTTCTTGGCCAGTTGAATGATCGAGTCCCGTGTGATCCCGGTCAGGTTGTTGTCCGCAACCAGCGGCGTATGAAGAGCCCCGTTTGAGAGGAGGAAAAGATTCTCTCCCGAACCCTCGGAGACGTTGCCGTCCTGGTTCAACATGATGGCCTCGTCGAAGCCGGCCAGCACGGCCTCGGTCTTGGCAAGGATACTGTTAACGTAGTGGCCCGATATCTTGACCCTGGGCGGGATGATGGTGTCGTCGATCCTCCGCCAGGAGGATGTACAGCACCGGATGGCGCCATCGGTGTCAATGTAGGAGCCGAAGGGCACTGAAATCAGGGTGAAGTCGCTGCTCAACTCGTGGAGCTTGAGGTTGGCGACGCGCTCCTCACTCTTGTACGCCAGGGGCCGGATGTACAGGTCCTCCGTGTATCCGCAGCTCTGAATCAGATCGTGGGTTATTCTGCAGAGGTCGTCCACGGTGTAGGGGATGTCCAACAGCATTATTCGGCAGCCCTGAAGGAACCGCTCGTAGTGCTCCCTCAGGCGGAATACGAACATCTTGCCCTGGTCTTCGTTCCAGTTGCCACGGATCCCCTCGAATACCGCGGTCCCGTAGTGGAGGGCGTGGGTCATTACGCTGACCCGGGCCTCGGAAACGGGGACGATCTTTCCGCGGAAGAAGGCGAGGGCTTCGGCCATGTCTTTGGATTCCTCTCTTCGAAGTCTGCCGCCAATTATAATCAACGCCCAGCCCTAAGACAATACGGATCAAGGGCGAAGCGCGGCCTTTGCGGGCTCACCGGCTGGTTCACGGCGACGCAGGAGGCGGCAGTGGGAGGCTACTCTCCCCAGACCTGTTCGAAGAGACGGAGCCAGTTACCCCCCAGTACCTTGGTCACGTCCTCGCCGCTGTAGCCTCGGTCCATGAGTTCCTGGGCGACGTTGGACAGCTTGTCGGGCGTCTCCATGCCTTTAGGATGCACCAGCGGATCGGGATAGGCAACGTCCCTCCCCTGGTACTTGGTGCCCTGCTGGGAGAATATCCAGTCGAAGAACGCGGAGTCCTGATCCTGGGTATAGTCGGTCCCGATCCCCACGTGGTCGATGCCGATCCTGCCGATCAGGTCTTCAATGGAGTCCACGTAGTCCTGAAGCGTGGACTCGAACTGGTTTCGAAGATGGGATGGGAAGGCGTTCGCACCGATCACACCGCCCTTCTCGGCCAGGGCTTTGAGGGCCTCGTCGGTCTTGTTGCGCACGTGATGGAAGAAGGCGCGGGCGTTGGAGTGGGTAATGGCCACCGGCTTTTCGGACACCTCGATGACCTCCAGCGTGGTGCGGTCGCCTACGTGGGACAGGTCCGGCAGGATACCCAGGCGGTTCATCTCCTTGATGGCATCCACTCCGAACTTGCTGAGGCCCTCGTCGGTCCGCTCGAAGCATCCGTTGCCCAGGAAGTTACGCTCGTTGTACGTGACCTGGATGATCCTGACGCCAAGCGCGTGGAACAGGGCCAGCCGGTCGAGGTGGTTCTCTATGGGCGAGGCGTTCTGCCAGCCGATGATGATGCCGGTCTTGCCGTCCTCTTTGGCCTTCAGGATGTCCTTCACCGAGGTCGCCTGGACCAGGACAGACTCGTACTCCCTGAACCTGCGTATCCAGGCGGCGATGTTGTCCATGGTCTGGGGGAAGTTCTCCCAGACGGCCGTCGTCGCGTTAATGGCGGTCACTCCGCTCGCGTGCAAGCTTTTGTACACGGCAGGGCTCTCCCAGTTGCTCACGTTCAGGCCGTCGATGACAATCGCCTCGTCGTATATTTTTTGGGCCGCGTCTTGTGCCGACACTTCGACTGTTTCCTTTCGCTTGGGCCGGTCGCCGGAGTTTGGATGCCTGGAGCGTCCGTAACATAGACGCCCCTTAAGGGCGTGTCAACCCTGGCGGCGAGAGAAGAAGAGAGGTGGCCGATTCCCGACCACTTCTGAGTGGCTACCGCCACTCAATCAAGAGGCCCCCGTCGTTGAAAACGGGGGCCTCTGGGTTTGTCCTGGATTTTCAACTAAGTCTAGTCTGCGCCGGAATCGGGTGCAGGCTGCATGGAGGGGATTGCGTAGCCGGGCTCGAGAGCGGTCGCCGGCTCCTGGGGCGTGTCACCCTCGGTCCCGACTTTGGGCAACCACTCAAGCCAGTTGGGCAGGTACCAGTTCCACTCGCCCAGTACCTTCATCGTCGCGGGGAGCAGTACCGACCGGATTACGGTGGCGTCTATAAGGACCGCCACTCCGAGGCCGAGGCCGAACTGCTTCATCCCGATCTCGCTCCCCAGGGCGAAGGACCCGAATACTCCAACCATGATGGCCGCCGCGCTTGTGATCTGACCGGCCGTCAGCTTGATTCCCGTGGAGACTGACTCCTCGTTGCTGCGGCCCTCGTCGTGGGCCTCCTTGATGCGGTTGAGTAGCAGCATGTGGTAGTCCATTGACAGGCCGAACAGGATGCCGAACAGGAACAGAGGCAGCCAGGACTCGACCACTCCGGTGGCTTCCGCGTTCAGAAGGCTGATTCCCCATCCCCACTGGAACACCATCACCAGCACACCGTAGGCGGCCCCAGCCGAGAGCAGGTTGAGCCCTATGGCGGTGAAGGGTATGACTATCGAGCGGAACATGAGCAGCAGCAGCAGGAAAGCCAGTCCCAGCACGAAGGCGAACACGTAGGGCGCCGTGTTGTACATATGGTCTCTGAAGTCCATGCTGCCCGCCGTCTGGCCGGTGACGTAGACATTGGCGCCGCTTTCCACGAACGCGGCTGGAACGAGGTCCTGTCGCAGGTGTTTCACGGCGTCCTCGGACAGCTCGTCGTCGATGGTCCCCACCACCGGCACCTGCACGTAGAGCAGGTCTCCCGCCGGGTTGACAGTCACCTCGTAGGGGCCAAAGAAAGCATCATCCCCGTCTGCGCTTTCGATCAGGCTGGCCACCGAGGCCTGGACACCGGGTGAGTTGACGTCGGGCGCATCGACAACAACCATCGCGGGGGCAGCGAGCCCGGACGTGAAGTGCTCCTCCAGGAGCTCGAGGGCCCGCTTGCCCTCGACGGCGTCGGGGAAGGCGTCCGATCCGCTGTTGAATCCCAGGTTCAGCGAGGTCACAGGGAGGGCCGCGGCCACCAGTATTGCGGCCGTGAGGCTCGCCATGAGGCCGGGCCGCTTCAGAACGCGGTCGGATATGGCGCTCCAGATGCCGCCGCCGTTGGTGTCCTTGGTTTCACGGCCGATGACAGGTACCCGAAGCCTGTTGACGTTGTCGCCGAGAATCCCCAGCAACGCCGGAAGCAGCGTCAGGGAGCCGACGATGGCGAAGAGCACCACTATGATGGCGGCTCCCGCCAGGGAGATGAATATAGTGCTGTTGGTCAAGGCCAGTCCGGCCAATGAGAGCACCACCGTCGCGCCGGCGTAAAACACCGCCCGGCCCGTGGTGTTGCTGGCCACCGCGATTGCCTCGAGCCTGGGCCTTCCGGCCTTACGCTCGCTGCGGAACCGGCTGACGATGAACAGCGAGTAGTCGATTCCAACCGCCATGCCCATCAAAAGGATCATTTCACCGTACACGTCGGCCAGCGGATAAGCCTGGCTCACGATCGCTGCAACGGCCGTGGCCGCGAAGATGGAACCCAATGCCAGGACCAGCGGGATGACTGCCGCGACGACCGCGCGGAAGGCGATCAGCAGAATGACCAGCCCCAGTACCAGGGTCACCATCATGATGCGTCCGAAGTCCTGTTCCGCCAGGTCGTCGGACTGCTTCATGATCGATGTCTCGCCGCCCATGACTATCTCGAAGCCCTCGGTCTCGGCTGCGGCGGCTGCCGCTTTGACAGTTTCGAGGACGGCGTCGATCTTGTCCTCGGCGTCCTCATCGTCCCCGTCAATAATCACCTGGGCCAGCACGGCGCTGCCGTCGGTGGAGACCATCCCCGGGCTCTGGGTGTCGTAGTAGCTGACGACCGACGCCACCTCTGGAAGTGCCCTGAGCTGGTTGGCCAGGGACTGTACCGTCGTTTGATAGGTGGGATCGTCGGCCTGGAGCGTGGGGTTGTTGAATACCAGTTGCTCGGTCGGCTGCGCGACAACGTCGAAACGATCGATGACCAGGTCCATAGCTATCGACGCCTCGCCCTCGCCCGAGTAGTCCTCTAAGAGCTCTGTTTCCAGGCCACTGGAGACCATCACGGCCAGGACCAGCACCACCACGGAGGCCGCGACGACCCACCAGCGCCGTCGCGCGCTCCATCCGGCGACCTTTCCGGTAAAAGAAAAGGTGGCCGTGTCCACAATCGTCTGGTCCTCTTCGTGGGCCTCCTCCCTACCCTTGTTTTTACTCCGTCCGATTACTCCTAGCATCTCTGACTCCTCTCCTCATGTGCGTTTCGGTCTGCGGGCATTATCCGCCCGACTCCGTTGCACCACATCGGCAGGAGTAACGATTTTGTCCCTGACAAGAGGCCCATCCAGGCATAGTTCCATCGCCCCATCAAACCCTCATTCTTAGGTATGACTGCCCGCTGGACTTTCCGACTGCTTGGTCTCCGAAGTATGTGCCGGCGGGTGGTCGCCAAGGGAGTACATTGATTCGGTCCGGTGAAGTACCGGACTATCCGAGGTGACGAGTCCGTGGACTGGCGGTGGCTCCACGATCCACCCGGCCGGCAAATCAGCAAAAGGTCGCCTTCGGGCTGGGAGGGGTCCTTGAAAACCGGTTGAGGGCGTTCTGTGTTCGCCTTTACAGGCGCATGCGTTTTTGCCTACACTTCGAGTATCAGGACCCTCAAGTCGGCCTAGTCAGGGAGGTGTGCCATGGCCAGGGGACATGTCGCCAAGCGCGAGGCCAAGAAGCCAAAGAAGAAGGAAATCCGGAAAGCCGTCGAGCTGCCCCCGATAGTCGCTTCGTCGGAGGTCGAGGTCGTTGGCAAGCGGAAGAAGAACAGGGAAAGGGAAGAGGAGGAGGACTGACCTGGGATGACGCCCTAAGGCTCATCTCAAATGGGTAAAAGCCATCATCTGAAGAGAGCCTCCCCCTGATCAAGAACCGACGGTGTTCTGGACCTGCGGGCCGTTGGGCGGGATCAGGCGAGGGCCTACGCGGACGGCTCCTCTTCGATGTCGGGCTCAGGAATCCTAGCGACGTAGTAGGACCCACTATTATCCAGTACCCTCTGGATCACTTCGTGTGAGGTGTCGCGAGGGTAGGCCGTCATGGCCCATTTCTCCGTCAGGACCGCAGATATATCCTCGGCGTTCACGGGCTGGTTCCCGCCGGCCAGCATAACTCTGAAAATCGCCTCTTTTATCGGCGTGTCCGGCAGCAGGTAGTCGGACATCTCCGAGCAGTGGTCGCGGATTCTCCTGATGTACTGCTTGACCCCGGACGTCTTCGTCACGTCCTCTTCTCCCTGCTGGTCCTGGTAGCACCTCTTGCCGGCGATCAGCATCGCCAGCGAACGCCCATGGGCACCGGCCCCCTCCAGTTCGATGAGATATCGGGGCAGAGGCTTGGTTTCGGGGTTATCGTCGTCGGGCCTGTCTTCTTGGTCGGTTTTGGTCTGTTTTTTTGGCATCAGACGAACTCCTCCGGCCAGGTTAGTAATTGCACCTCTACAACCTCGCCTGCGTCCTTCACGGGCAGGTCCTCGGGACATATGGCGAGCCCGTTGGCGCGGGTCATGGACGTTAACAGGTTAGAGCCCTGGTGGCCGGTCAGCCGGGCGTGATAGACGCCGTTGCGTTTGGTAATCGTTGCCCTGGCGAACACCCGGCGGCCGTCGGTATTATAGATGGGCTCGTCAAGGACGGCCTGGATGGTGGGCCTGTCGAATCGGGTCCTCCCCAGCATCTTGTAGATGGCGGCCCGGCCGAACTGCTCGAAGGCCACCAGCGCGCTAACCGGGTTGCCCGGAAGACCCAGGTGCGGCACCGCTCTGCCGTCGGGAGCGGTCAACACCCCGAATGCCAGCGGTTTGGCCGGCCTCATCCGCACCGACCAGAAGTCCACCTTCCCGTGCTGTGTCAGGACATCCTTGACCATGTCGTAGTCGCCCTTGGACACCCCGGCAGAGGTGATGAGTATATCAGACTCCATCCCCTCCCGCAGTTTGCTCCGCATGGAGTCCAGGTTGTCTCGGGCGATGCCCAGCAGCTTTGGAATGCCGCCGTATCTGAGCACACCGGCGGCCAGGCTGAAGCTGTTGCTGTTGTATATCCTGCCCTGGTCGTAGGCGTCGCCGACCTCCAGTAGCTCGTCCCCCGTGGCGAGGATGGCGGCGACCGGCCGGCGGTGCACTTTGACCTTGTCCAGGCCCAGGGAGGCCAGCACCCCGACCTCGGCCGGGCGCAGCACCGTGCCTTTCTCCAGCACGAGCTGACCCTTCTCGACGTCCTGTCCCGCCGGACGGATGTCGTTGCCGCCCTCGACTTCAACCCGGACACCGATGTGCGACAGGCCGCCAGGTGTGCCGCGGCGGTCGGTCTCGTCAGTGTCCTCGAAGGGCACGACGGCGTCGGCGCCCCTGGGCACCGGCGCGCCGGTCATGATGCGCACAGCGGTGCCCGGCGTGACCTCGTCTCGCGGCATCTGGCCCGCCGCCACTGAGCCAACGACCTTCAGTTCGACCGGCGACGTCGGGGACGCGCCCCGCAGGCTGTCGGACTGGACCGCGTAGCCGTCCATGGCCGAGTTGGCCAGCGGGGGTATGTCGAACCCGGAGACCACATCCTCGGCCAGCACCTGGCCCAGCGCGTCCAGTATGGGCTTCTCCTCGGGCTCCAGGACGTGAAAGAAGCCGAGGATGCGCTCCCGTGCCTCCTCGACGCTCAGCATGGACTGTTGATGATGTCGGTGCCCGTGTTCTCTCAATTCATGCCCTGGTGAATTTTACTCTGTGTTATCTGGCGAGGTGTCGGCCTGAAGGCCGAGCGCACCTACCCGCGCAGCTTCGCCCCGGCCTCCCGCTCCAGCCGGTTTAGAATATCCTGCTGGGCCCGGTTGACCTGCTCCGCCGTCAGCGTGCCCGTGGGCGACCGAAATACCACGCGGTAGGCCACGGACTTCTTGTCCGGCGAGACCCCCTCGCCGGAGTAGACGTCGAAGGGCGTACTCCCGGACACCAGCTTGTGTCCCTCGATGATCTCCTGCAACCTGCGCGAGGCCAGCCCGGCGTCCACGATGAGGGCCATGTCGCGGTAGGACTCGGGAAACCTGCCGCTGCTCCTGTATCGACGGCCGCTCTCCGGGACCACACCTCCGAGAGATTCGAGGTCGATCTCGAATAGGACTACGGGGCTGTCCTCCAGGTCGAACCGCTCCAGCACCCTTGGATGCACCTCGCCGACCGTGCCAATGGCCGTGCCGCCGCTGACCAGCCGGGCGGTCTTTCCGGGGTGCAGCACCGGGTCCCGGTACGGCTCGTACTCGACGGCTACGCCCAGCTCGCCGAACAGGGACTCCAGCACGCCCTTGGCATCGAAGAAGTCCATCTCGCCGCCGGTCGCCTGCCAGGAGGTTGGGAATCGTGGCCCGGACAGGACGCCGACCAGGGTCTCTTTTTCTTCCGGTAGTTCTCTCTCCCTGGCCTCTTCCCTGGCCAGGTAGATACGTCCCAGCTCGAAGATCCTGATGCCCTCGCCCTGCGAGACGCGGCGGTTGCTTTCCAGCGTCTCCAGCACGCCGTTTCGCAGGCTGGTCCTGAGGTACTCCATGCCGCCGCTCATGGGGTTGGTGACCTTGAGCGGTTGCGGACCGCCGGCCAGGACCTCGACCTTGCCCAGGGACTCCAGCGTAGTCAGCGGGTAGGAGATAATCTCGCGCATGCCCGCGGCCGCCAGCAGGTCCTTGACCTCCTCCTGGAGCGTCCTCATGACCTGGCGTTCGTGGTGGGGGATGGAGGCCGATAGCATGGTTGTGGGGATGGTGTCGTATCCGACGATGCGGGCCACCTCTTCGACTAGGTCGTCCTCGATGGCGATGTCCGAGCGCCAGTAGGGGATTTTCATCAACAGCGTTGTCCCGTCCTTGTCGCCTTGCTCCGGCTGCGAGCGCTGGAACCCTAGAGATGTAAGGACTTGCTCCACTTGCTCCTCGTCGTACTCCACGCCCAGCACCTGCTTGATGCGCCGGAGGCTGACCCCGAGGACGGGCGGTTCCTGAAGTCCGGGGTACAGGTCCACGATGCCCTTGTGGGCCGTCCCGGCGGCCAACTCGACAATGAGTGAGGTGGCCCGGCGTAGGGCCAAAGGGGCCAGCTCCGCCCTGATGCCTCGCTCGAACCGATAGGACGCCTCGGTGCTCAAGCGGAGGTCCGCCGACGTACGCCGGGTGTTGACGGCGTCGAAGTTGGCCGACTCCAGCAGTACGGACGTGGTGCCCTCGTGCATCTCGCTGTTGGCGCCGCCCATGACGCCGGCCAGGCCGACGGCGTCCGTTTTGTCCGCGATGGTGAGCATGGGCGGGTTGAGGGTCCTCTTCTCGCCGTCCAGAGTGGTCAGCACCTCGCCGGGACGGGCCGCCCTCACGATGATGGTCTTGTCTTTGACGGCGACGAAGTCGAAGGCGTGGAGGGGCTGGCCGTACTCCAGCATCACGTAGTTGGTGATGTCCACCACGTTGTTGATGGGCCGCTGTCCCGCGCGGACCAACGCGTCCTGCATCCACCGCGGCGACGGGCCGATTTCGATGCCTGTCACCAGGCTGGCTGTGTAGCGATAGCAGAGGTCCGGGTCGGCGATCTCGATCGTGACCTCTTCGTCGATGGGCGGGCCATCCTCGGGATAGGACAGGTCCGGCTCGGTCACCGTCTCGCCGTTGAGCGCCGCTACCTCGTGGGCTATCCCCAGGACCGACAGGCAGTCGGGCCGGTTCGGGGTTACCTCGATATCGAGCACAGCGTCGCCGAGGTAGTCCACCAGCGCCGTTCCCACGGGCACGTCGTCGTCCAGCACCAGAACGCCCTCGTGGTCATCGCCCAGCCCCAACTCCATGGCGGAGCAGACCATCCCGGATGAAACAACGCCCCTGATCTTGGCGGCCTTCAGCGGCTCCACCTTGCCCGAGTGAGGGTTGACCAGCCTCGCGCCCTCCCTGGCAAATGCGATTTTTTGTCCAGAAGAAACGTTCGGGGCCCCACAGACTACAGTTATCTCCTCGCCGTCTCCGACATCGACGGTGGGTAGTGTCAGCCGGTCCGCGTTGGGGTGTCTGTCGACCTTGAGCACCCGTCCGACCAGAACCTTGTCCCGGTCCCAGTCGGCGCCCTGCCGCTCGATCCCGCCGACCTCGACTCCGGCCATGGTCAGCCGGTGTGCCAGCTCGTCGGGGGAGAGCGTGATGGGGACGTACCTTTTCAGCCAGGAAAGGGGGACTTTCATCTACGGCCTCTATTTTGGTGATCGTACTCAGTGTCGCCGGCAATAGCGTGGCCGGCGCTCGTCGTCAGGTTGGTCAAAACTGGTTCAGGAAGCGCAGGTCGTTGGAGTAGAACAGGCGGATATCCTCTATGCCGTGCTTGAGCATGGCGATGCGCTCCACCCCCATGCCGAAGGCGAAGCCGGTGTAGACGGCCGGGTCGTAACCCACGCCCTCCAGGACCTTGGGATGCACCATGCCCGCGCCCATTATCTCGATCCACCCGGTCCGGCCGCAGACCCGGCACCCCTTGCCGTCGCAGGCGAAGCAGTCGATCGCCATCTCCACGCCCGGCTCGACGAACGGGAAATAGTCGCAGCGGAAGCGGGCCTTGCGGTCGTGACCGAACAGGTGTTTGGCGAACTCGTACAGCGTGCCCTTGAGGTCAGCCAGGGTGATTCCCCGGTCAACGGCCAACCCCTCCACCTGGTGGAAATGCCACTCGTGGGTGGCATCGGTGGCCTCGTACCGGAAGACCTTGCCCGGGACCACCACACGCACCGGCGGCTCGGTCTTCTCCATGATTCGCGCCTGCATGGGCGAGGTGTGGGTCCGAAGGAGCATAGGGCGGTCGCCGTTGTCGTCCGTGTAATCTATCCAGAGGGTATTGAACATGTCCCGGGCCGGATGATGCCTGGGAATGTTGAGCATCTCGAAGTTGTAGCGGTCCCACTCCACGTCCGGCCCCTCCACCACCTGAAAGCCCATGGCCACGAAGGTATCGCAGATCTCGCGAACAGTCCGCGTGGTGGGGTGCAGTCCACCGGCCGGCGCCGGCCAGCCCGGCAGGGTCACGTCAATACTGTCCCGCTCCAGCAGGCTCGAGACCTCGGCGTCCTTCAGTGCCTGCTCCCTCCCAGCGAGACGCTCCTCCAGCAACCGTTTGGCCTGGTTGGCCTCCGCCCCTGTCGTGCGCCGTTCCTGGGGTGACAGGGCGCCAAGACCGCGCAGGATCTGCGTCAGCTCGCCCCGGCGTCCGAGATAAGCGATGCGCAGCTCTTCGAGCCGGTCCAGGCTGCCGGCGGAGTCCAGGTCCGCCAGGGCCCTGGTTTTGACATCTTCGACGGTGGTGCCGTCGCTCATCGGCTGTCCCATGGGAGACTTTGTGCAGACATATCGGTTCATTATAGGTACGCGCTCGGAGAGCGGTCAAGGACGGCGCCGGATGCCTGGAACAATCACCCCAAAGTCATCCAAATGGGCGATGGTTGGGAAGCCCAGGACTCCGGTACGATGGTCTCGCCATCATGGGTCCGCAAACGGCTGCCGTCGCCGGTTTAACGAATGGTTCGATGGGACGCTCCAGCTTCTAGATGAATGGCACTACACGGCAACGATCAGTCCGTTTCCCGGACTACTAAAAATAATCTGCACAGCACTACACGGCGGCGTTGCTCTCCGGGCAACCCTTCTTGTGGTCTTAGTTAGGCATTGTCGATGCGCCGAATCCTTGCGGTATTCGTATCCACGGCCAAAGCCCGAGGGGCCAAAGCCCGAGGAGACGGAGCGAAGCCGTGGCCGGAACCGACTATCGGCCGATGGTCAAAACTCATCTGGCCTTGGCGAGATGAGTGGCTGATCCCCCTTGTGGCGCTCATGGCCGCACTGGACCACATAAGTACATACCTCCTCCTGGAGTTCGCCGGCACAGACCGTTTCTACGAGAGCGGGCTCCTGGCCGCCTGGGCGCTCAAGAGGGGAGGATTTAACGGGCTGTACATCATGGACGCGGTGGCAGTGGGCCTCCTCTGCGTGATCGCCGTCACCGCCCGACTGTACTACCACAGGTTTGGTCTGAATGGACTCGCTCGGACCGCCTACGTGGCGGTGCTGGTGCCCTACGCCATCGCCGCACAGGCCGCCGTGATCAATAACCTGTTGCTGCTCTTTCTTGCCCGGTGAGTGACGTTGAGTGCGAGAGGGTGGAGTGAGGACCGCCTACCGGAGGGCGGGTGCTCCGTCTAGGCGAGGGTTTGACATCGCCGCCAGGTGGTGTCAGGCCTCCGAGCACAGCCGGACTCCGACGACGGCCGGGAGTGGGTGAACGGCGATATTGACCGGCAAAGGGTCTAAAGAGTCGTTGACACCGCCTCGGCACCAAGCCTATATTCTCGCTAACACCTGTTTTTACGCGTGCACCGGCGCTGGAATTTCGCGTCTCGGCGGCTGACCGCTCTACTCCTTCGATTGCGTCTGGCGACCGTGGCTCGGGGGGTCGGTAATGACGCGCCTCTCTATGATAGCCGCTGTGGTGGCGACGCTTGCGGCCGTGTCCGGCGGGATTTACCTCCTGATCAACGACTCCTCCGACGGTGGTATGGAGATAGTCTTCCCAACGGCAACTCCAGCCACCGAGGTCACGGCATATGTCAGCGGCGCCGTTAGGTCTCCCGGTGTGTTCACGGTTGAGGAGGGAGACCGGGTGGCCGACCTGGTCGAGGCCGCCGGCGGCGTCACCGAGGACGCCGACATGTCTGCGGTAAATCTAGCGGCACGGGTCAAGGATGAGGACCACTGGCACGTACCCAGGATCGGCGAGGCCCCAGCACCACAGCCGCCCGGGGCCCAGCCCGACGCTATCGACATCAATTCGGCGGACGAGGAGCTGCTGAAGAGCCTGCCCGGCATCGGCGAGGTCAAGGCCAGGGCAATCATTAGCTTCCGAGAGGCCAACGGTCCCTTTTCCAGCGCGGACGGACTCCTGGAGGTAAACGGCATTGGAGCCGCCACGCTCGAGGCGATCCGCGACCTCGTGGAGGCGCGCTGATGTACCCGCCGGGGCCACCCGTGACCATAGTTCAATACTGTCGCAATTACCTAGTGGAGGACGAGGATGCCACCCGATTTTATAAAAGAGTCTGAACTCTGGGGCCCGCTGTTCGCGCTGGGCGTGTTCGGCGCCATGTTGCTGGTGGCGACCATCGTCCAGGTCGTAATGGGGTTCATCCTGAGACACCGCAAGAGGGCCACTCCGGACAGCCTGGATACCCATATCCTGGCGACCGTCAAAGGCCCCCTGGTCTTGCTCCTCGCTATCCTGGGGCTCTTCCTGGGTTTCCTGGTCCTCACCGAGCTGACCAGTTCCAGGTACGATGTCCTGGACGGGATGGACAAGTGGGCCCGCGGGGCATGGACCGTGGTCGTGATCGCCGAGGTCGCCTATCTGGCCTCCCACCTGACCCAGGTGCTGATGGCGTGGTATATCCGGACCATAGCGACCCGTACCGGCACAGCCCTGGAGACGAAGCTGCTCCCACCGGTCAGACGTATGCTCCCCGTCATCATATACGGGGTGGCCGCGATGATCGCCCTGGACAGCCTGAACGTCTCCATCAGCCCGCTGCTGGCCGGTTTCGGTATCGGGGGTCTGGCTGTGGCCCTGGCCGTTCAAGCCCCGCTGGGCAACTTCTTCGCCGGCACCTTCGTGGTCACCGAAGGCGAGGTGAAGATAGGGGACTTCATCGAGCTGGATGGAGGCCCCTCCGGGTATGTGGTGGAGGTGGGCTGGCGCAGCACCAAGGTCCGCAGCCGGTTCAACAACCTGGTCATCATTCCCAACTCCAAGATGGTGGACAGCATCGTCACCAACTACTACAGCCCGACACCTGCCATGAACGTCATAGTCACATGTGGCGTGAGCTACGAGTCGGACCTGGCCCACGTGGAGAGGATCGTCCTGGAGGTGACCAACCAGGTGATCCAGGAATCGGATGAGGTGGTGAAGTCGACCGAACCCTTCATCGGGTTCTCCGAGTTCGGCGATTCCAATATCGACTTCTTCGTGTTCCTCCAGGCCAAGGACAGGATCGGAAGCTTCCTCGTGAAGAGCCAGGTAATCAAGCGCATCCATGCCCGGTTCGCCGAGGAAGGTATCGACATCAACTACCCTGTACGGCGGCTCGTGTACCCGCCCGGCAACGGCGCCACACCGGTGGTCCAGCCACCGGCAGAATAGACGACGCTACCCCTCAATGACCCTCGTACTGGTCGCCGCAGCCTGGATAACGGGCATCTTCCTGGCCGACCGATTCGACACGTCGGCGCCCGCCCTCGCCCTCTTCCTGGTCGCGTGGCTCCTGTTGCCGGCGGTCCTGACTCCCCTGCGGCGTTTCACCAGGCCCGCGATTCTCGTGGCCTTGGTCCTGCTGGCAATGCTGCGAGTAGAGCTTTTTGCGGGCGAGCGGGTCTCGGAACTGGCCGCCTACCACGGCAGCGGTACGGTACAACTCCAGGGAGTCGTGGCCCGCGATCCAGAGGCGGCGGGCACGGCGATCCGGCTCCGTCTGCGGGTAGACCGGGTAAAGTCGGGGGATGTCTGGACCGATGCGTCGGGCGCCCTGCTGGTAACGCTTCGGGAGACGACCGAGATCGTGCAGCGGCGGGACAGGCCTTACTTCCGGTACGGTGACCGCCTGTTACTGGTGGGAGCCGTCCAGGCGACGCCGACGCTGGAAGAGTTCGACTACCCCGCCTATCTGGCCCGTCAGGGCGTTTTTTCCGTGATGAACTTTCCGGACGCCACACTCATGTCTGATGGCGGAGGCTCGGTCTTCTACCGCTGGTTGTACGGCGTGCGACGACGCATGGCCGACTCGCTGGCCGAGGTAGTGACCGAGCCCCAGGCCTCGCTGGGCCAGGCGCTCCTCCTGGGAATACGCGACGGCCTGCCCGAGGACATGGTCGATGACTTCCGCGAGACCGGGACATCCCATGTCCTGGCCATCTCGGGCCTCCACCTGAGCATCCTCCTGGGGATCGGCCTGGCGGTCGGCCAGTGGGTGTTGGGTCGCCGCCGGCAGGCGTACCTGGCCCTGCCACTCGTACTTATCTGGCTCTACGCTCTCATCTCCGGCCTGTCGCCGTCGGTGACCAGGGCCGCCATCATGGGCAGCGTGTACCTGGCCGCAGTCCTTCTGGGGAGGCCACGCAGCACACTGCCCGCGTTGGGTCTGGCCGCCGCGGTGATGGTCGCGGTTAACCCCGACGTGCTCTGGA
>CAZEDC010000105.1:0-3818 GCA_964510985.1 uncultured Dehalococcoidia bacterium | reverse complement strand
CAAAAGGTCCGGATTGCTGAAAAGCAACTTTCCCAGCGCAACGCGCATTAGCCAGCCACCACTAAACTCGTTGAGAGGTCTCGAGAATTCGCTTTGATCAAAACCTAACCCGGAGAGGATTGCTTTGGACTCATGTTCCCTGGAACTTCCACTCGCAGCTTCCAGAGCCATCTCGAGTTGGCTGAGCTGTCGTAGCAACTCGTTTTGCTTTCTTGGGTCAGGCTTGGACGAAAGCGATTCATAGGTGTCGTTGATCTTGTTTCGAAGGACCTTTACCTCTGAGGGTTCGTCAAGTACCTCCTCCAGAGGTGTTAGCCCCGAATCCCGAACAAGGTCTTGCTTGAGGTAGCCCATTACCACTTGCCGCGATCTGGATACGGTGCCGGAGTCCGGAGAGGTTTCGCCGGCAAGAATGTCTAAGAGGGTGGACTTTCCAGACCCATTGGGTCCTATCAAAGCAATACGCTGGCCGGCTGCTACGTTTACGGTTAAATCACCGAACAGAGTCTGGTCTCCATAGGATTTGCTTATATTTGATACGTTGAGCATTTTGAAGTTGCGAGGGGCTTATAGGCCTGTTGCGATGAGAGTGACCTGTCCCCATCTTTGTAACACCCGCCATCTTGGGCTCACATGGGCGGGGACCGTGGCGGAACCGAAACCAGTCAGGACCGAGCCGAGAAACTCCGGGAATGATTATGGCAGTCCCATTTGTACTGATTGCCAACAGTCATGGCTATCGCACATCCGCCGCCGAGCCCTACTCCGGTAGGGCCGGTTTGCCACCTACCTCTCTCAGCAGGTTCAGGTAGTAGCGGAAGTCCTCCAGCGAGATGTCGGGTGGAACGGCATGATCCAGGCAGGGGAAGTAGGCGCCGGTCTCCACCAGGAACGGCACCTTGGACATAACCTCGCGGCGAATCGCGTCTTTCCCTGTGGTGAGGATGCGCTTGTCTATGCCGCCGCTGAGTATGATGTCTCTGCCGTACTTCTTTCGCAGGGCGACCACATCCATATGCGCCGCAACCTCCAGAGGCCAGGGGAAATTGATGCCGGTCTCGAGCCAGAGAGGTATAAGCTCGTTGACGTTGCCATCGCTGTCGATATGGATGACGTCGGTGCCGTTGCTGCGGAGTAGATCGATAACCTGTTTGTACCTAGGCAACATGAGGCTCTCGACCGATTCGGGGGAGATCAGCGGCCCGCTCTTGAAGGCCATATCCTCCCAGAAGCGGACGCAGTCTATTCTCAAGTCCCTGGTTGCCCGTCGTACCACGCCCAGAGCCAGGTAAAGCACCTGCTCCATCATGTCCTCGACCAGGCCGGGGTCATCGTAGAACATGTAGAGCAGTCTCTCCATCCCCGTCCACTCTCGCAGGGACCCAAAGAATCCTTCGATCAGCAACATCGTGGGCGCATCTCGACTGTTTGTCTTTTCGACGAAAGCGTCCCAGTCCGAGGGCCATCGCTCGGGTGTATCCGGGTCTAGTCTCTTCTTGTACTCGTTCCAGCTGGCCCTGTCCTTCACCGGGTGGTCGAGGTACTTGGGCATTCGCCCGGGGAACTCTTTGGAGACCTCTACCGTCTGACCGCCGGGTGTTGTCTCCACTCGATGACGCTCATCCTCACTGATTACCTTGACCTCGAATGCCGGGACGATCGGCGGAGCGGAGAAGGCGGAGCCCTTGAGGTCTGCGCGGTTGTGCTCGGATATGATCTCCTGCAAGGCATTGAGGTGCTCGAACTCGAAGTATCGATTCATGGCGTGCAGGTCCCTGATATCCTCCGGGGCGCCCTCGTCAATCCATCGTTCGATTGTTTCCGGCCAGCAGCGATGAAACCAGTCTATGATTTCGAAGTCGCCCGGTCTTTCGTTGCGGCAAATCGCAAGGAACCGTTCCCTGTTGGGCATGACCATCCCTGTGCTCATCTCGCAGCCTCCTTCGAACCAAGCTCTATCAGCCGGACCGTTTCATCCACCGCCGAGGCGCAGTCGTCGGCAAATCCCACGGCTCCGACCTCGTCGGCGAAGTCGCGGGTAGTGGGGGCTCCCCCTATCATCACCTTCACCCTTCCACCGAGGCCGACCCGGTCCAGGGCCTTCACGATGTCTGGGATGCGTACCATGGTCGTGGTCAGCAGGGCTGATACGGCCACTATGTCGGCATTGGCTTCCTGGGCCGCCGCAGCGAAGGCATCGGCGGAGACATCCTCTCCCATGTCCACGACCTTGAAACCATTGGACTCCAGCATGATCTTCACGAGGTTTTTTCCGATATCGTGCATATCGCCCTCCGCCGTGCCGATGACGACGGTGCCCAGCTTCGGCGTATCGGCTTCGGCGAGGTGAGGCCTGAGCAGGTCGACTCCTCTCTTCATGGCCCTTGTGGAGACCAGGATCTGGGGCAGGTATACCGTGCCGTTCTTGAAGTGCTCACCCAGTGCTTGGATACTCGGTATGAGCGCCTGATTCAGGATCGTCTCGGGCGCCACTCCGGCACTCAATGCTTCGGATACGGTCTCGGCGGCCAGGTGTTGGTCGCCCTTCTGTACTGCCTCTGAGAGTGTCCTCAAGTAGTTTGCCATCATTAACCTCCTTGGCACTAACACCCTACCATAGAAAGATCAGCAAATCGGACGTACGGACATGTCGTTGCCTGATGTACAATGTACCAATTGCAGAGATTCGGTGAGAGTCCGAGTCGCCGGCAACACTCACCAGGCAGCCCCCTATTAGAGGCACGCCTTCTTTTTGGCCCCGTAAATTACCTTTAGGACGACAGAGTCATCCTCGCCGGTGCCTACACTTGCGACGATCTCGAATACCGTGATGCCCCTGCGCTGACGGTCGTTGACCTCAACACACCGTCTTCATCTATTTCTACGAACTCGTCATCTATGGTACCTGTTCCGTCAACACGTGTCCGTCCTGCTATTCCTTGAATCGGCGCCGACAACAGCGCCATACCGCTGTCGAGATCGACCTGGACGCCTGAAGTGGAGCGCCACCTGCTACCAGTTTCCGGTCCCTGGCGGAAGCATTATTGAGGAGGTTATGAACTACCATAAGGCAGCTTCTCTTGAGCGGAATCTAGAAGCGGACGGTCGAGCAGGCCATTATTTCTCCGAATCTAAGAAGAATAAGTATGAGAGAGGGTTGGTCCGAGAGTGAGCAGTTCTCGCCCATTCCTCCGATCGCGTTTGGCAACATAGAGAACCAGGCCAACGCACCCACCCGAGCGGGTCATGCTCTCCGCCGACACGGTCCTCGCCCTTGTGGGACTAACATAACAAATGGTACAAAGATGGGGCGGTTCAACCGATACTGCCGCGGCGTGAGCACCGAGATAGAGGCTTAACAGACAAATGAAGGAGATGTTGAGGGAGATATGGAAAAGATAGCCAACGACGTAACGGAACTGATAGGTAACACTCCTCTGGTCAGGCTGAACCGAACTGCCAAAGGTGCCCTGGCTACCGTTGCGGTGAAACTGGAAGCCTGGAATCCATGTGGCAGCGTGAAGGACAGGATCGGAGTGTCGATGATACAAGCGGCCGAGGAGGCAGGCCTCATAAATTCGGATACCGTCATCGTCGAACCCACCAGCGGCAACACCGGCATCGCCCTGGCTTTCGTGTGCGCCGCTCGTGGTTATAAACTCCTTCTCACCATGCCCGACACGATGTCCGTGGAGCGGAGACAACTCCTGTCGATCTTAGGCGCCGAGCTGGTTCTAACCCCTGGAGCAGAGGGCATGCCTGGGGCGCTCAAGAAGGCTGAAGAATTGCAGGCGGAGAACCCTGGCTATTTCATACCG
>CAZEDC010000104.1:0-9163 GCA_964510985.1 uncultured Dehalococcoidia bacterium | reverse complement strand
GATCTGGGGGATACCCCCATGCCCCCACCAGAGGGGGTTTCGCCCCCTCTGGACTCCCCCATTTGCCGAGGATGTCGGCAGGACCAGTCTGCCTCTAGGGGGTCATTTACACTCACCCGCCCTCAGGGGTTTTAGTTCCTGGGGACAGGTCCCCCAAGTACCGTTGCAAAGGGGGACACCCCTCTGGACTCCCCCATACCTGAGAAAGTCCACTAAGCCTTGAGCGAAGCCCATCCGACTAGTTTGGGTAAGGCCAGGCGTGTGCCGGGTAGGTGCACCCGGGCAGTAGCTACTGGAGCAGGATGCCTGGGTCCGGAACGAACCTGGTCCCGAGGCAGCGGCCCAGGTAGCCGATGGCGCGAGCGAAGGTGGACAGCCTGAAGCCGGCACGGACGACACTTTGGACGAAGTCCAGGGGATCGGGGACCGGGCGGTCGTTGTCGAAGGCGTCGCTCCACTCTTCGGCCAGCTTTTCGGCTTCCCTGGTGACGGCGAGCTCGGCACGCGCACGGACGAGTTTTTTCTCCAGGGCTCTCAGGCGGGCAAACATGGATTTTTACTCCTTGAGGACAAGAAATCGATGGTGTCGTCGAGTTGGTCGAGCCTCTGGCGGACTTCCTTGAGGTCGAAGGTCTTGAGACCGACGTACAGGGTGGAACGGGCGGCACGTAGCCGGATAGCGGGGCTGGGATCTTCCAGGGCTTCGGCCAGGACGAGGATGCTTTTGAGCATGAGGCCCTGTAGCTCGACACGGGCGAGGTCGGATGCCCTGGCGCGCTGACGCTCAAGCTCCTCGGCAAAGGCGGCGTCACGCAGCCACCGGTAGAGCGTAGAGCGGCCGACGTCGGCGAGCCTGGCGCCGTCGGAAAGGGAGGGTGACGCGACGATGTATGGCAGCGTGGCTATCTGCCTGGGGGTCAGATCGATTGGTTTTCCTGTCTTGTCTCGTCTCATGGTGTCTCTTGTTAGGTAGGTTGGTCATCTACACGGTAACCGCAGTTTTGAGGCCACAATCCATTTTTGGTAACCACTACTTTTGAGGCCACACGGAGGGGTAGCGGACTCTGCCAGGGATACGGGCTGCGGTTCTCTTGACCGTGTAAGTGGTATTTTCCGCTTCTGGCCTATTGGCAAGTCACCATCTGCTAGCCTGGAGGACCGCGCGAGTCTGTTATTCGACGTCCGTAGTCAATCGCCACTACACAGACGTACCGTGCCAGGGTGGAGTATTACGATTGCCTGGTGATTAGTAGGTGATATAATCCGCCCTGGCGGTACCCCTGTAAGGGCGCCGAACGGCACGGGTCTCCCATGCATGACCGATTAGGAGAATGACGCATGGCTCAACTAAGCAGCGAAGATCTACTCGCAGCATACCGGATGATGCAGACAATCCGGAAGTTCGAAGAACGGGTGCATATGGAGTTTGCGACGGGAGATATTCCTGGTTTTGTCCACCTTTACGCGGGTGAGGAGGCTTGCGCCACCGGTGTCTGCATGAATCTTTCCAGGGATGATCTCATCGCGTCCACTCATCGGGGACACGGCCACTGCATAGCCAAGGGCGTCGACGTGACCGGGATGATGGCGGAGATATATGGGAAGAGGACGGGAGTCTGTCACGGTAAGGGTGGGTCGATGCACATAGCGGACCTAGACCAAGGAATGATGGGAGCGAACGGAATAGTCGGCGGCGGACCGCCCCTCGTTTGCGGTGCCGCTTTAGCCGCAAAGGTGCTGGGCAACAACAGAGTTGCGGTTGCCTTTGTTGGCGACGGAGGGTCGAATCAGGGCACCACGTTCGAAAGCTTGAACCTCGCCAAGGTCTGGAACCTCCCAGCCATCTTCGTCGTGGAGAACAACGGCTATGCCGAGGCCACGTCCGCGACGTATTCCGTTGCCGCCGACAGTATCGCCGAGAGGGCAAGCGGTTTCGGGATGCCGGCCGTGAGTGTTGACGGGCACGACTTCTTCGCAGTCTACGAGGCGGCCGACGAGGCAATCCGGCGGGCGAGGCGAGGCGATGGTCCGTCGTTCATTGAGTGCAAGGTCAATCGCTACTACGGTCACTTCGAGGGCGACGCCCAGACCTATCGTCCGCCTGACGAAGTGGCAAAGCTCCGCGAGTCGCGCGACTGCATCGATAAGTTTGCCCAGGTGATTATGGGAAACCCTGGAGTCAGCAAGGCCACATTAGAGGGCATAGACCAGGACATCGGAGAACTGATTGACTCTTCGGTCGTCGCCGCGAAATCCGATCCGAGGCCGCAGGCCGAGGATCTTCTGACAGACGTGTACACCTCATATTAGCTGCCCACGGAGATACACCATGGCGAGAACAATTACGTTCCAAAAGGCGATCAATGAGGCTTTGGATCAAGAGATGGCCAACGACGCCACGGTAATCCTCATGGGAGAGGACATTGTCGGCGGCTCCGGCACCGACGGTGAGATGGACGCGTGGGGAGGCCCCTTGGGCATCACCAAGGGTCTCTACCCAAAGTACCCTGATCGCGTCATGGACACACCGATCACGGAGTCGGCGTTCATCGGCGCCGCGGTTGGCGCGGCCACGGGGGGGCTCCGACCCGTCGTTGAGCTGATGTTCAACGACTTCATGGGAGTCTGTTTCGACCAGATCTTCAACCAGGCGGCCAAATTCCGCTACATGTTCGGCGGCAAGGCGGAGACGCCAGTCGTCGTGCGGACCATGTATGGGGCTGGTATCCGTGCAGCCGCGCAGCATTCCCAGTCTCTGTACTCGATTTTCACTCATATACCGGGGCTCAAATGCGTCATCCCTTCGACGCCCTATGACGCCAAGGGCCTGTTGATCCAGTCGATCCGAGACAATGACCCGATCATCTTCTTTGAGCATAAGCAGCTATATCAGCTAGAAGGTGAAGTACCGGAGGAGTCCTATACGATCCCCTTGGGCGAGGCAGGCGTCGTCCGGGAGGGCTCCGACGTGACCATCGTGACGTTGGGGCAGATGGTCCACCTGGCCAGCGAGGCGGCCGAGGAGCTTGCTCGTGACGGAATAGAGTGCGAGATTATCGATCTGCGCACGACATCTCCGCTAGACGAAGATACGATTCTCGAGAGCGTCGAGAACACAGGCCGCCTGGTCGTCGTGGACGAGGCAACCCCTCGCTGCAACATCGCGACCGATGTCTCCGCGCTGGTCGCACAGAAGGCGTTCGGAGCGCTGAAATCTCCTATCAGGATGGTCACGGCACCCCACACGCCAGTGCCGTTCAGCGACACTCTCGAGGACCTCTACAAACCCGATGCTATCAAGGTCGAGGCCGCCGTCCGCGAAGTTTCGGAGTATCGGGCGTGAGCGATGCCGGTGCGCAGCGACTGACCATGCCCAAATGGGGACTCACCATGACAGAGGGCAAGGTCGTCAAGTGGCTGATGGAAGAGGGCGCCGAGGTTGTGGCCGGCACCGAGGTGGTGGAGATCGAGACCGAGAAGATCGCCAGCGCGGTCGAGGCACCGGTTGGTGGCGTCCTCCGCCGTCGGGTCGCACAAGAAGGCGATGTGATCCCCGTTGCGGGCCTTCTCGGAGTGATCGCTGATCCAAGCGTTCAGGACGATGAGATTGCCAGATTGATCGAGGAGTTCCTCGTCACGTTCGTGCCCGGAGAGGCCGTCGTTGCGGGTCCCGTGACAGAGAAAATTGAGGTGGCCGGCCTATCGTTGCGCTATCTCAGGAGTGGAGACGGTGGGGAACCTGTGCTCCTACTCCACGGCTTCGGAGGTGACCTGAACAACTGGCGGTTCAACCACGACGCCCTCGCGGTCAGGTTCACGGTGTACGCTCTAGACCTGCCCGGCCACGGCGAATCCTCGAAAGCCGTTCGCGACGGCTCTATAGGTTCGCTCGCCGAGGTTGTTGAAGGGTTCATGGACGCAATCGGCCTCTCAAAAGCTCATCTAATCGGTCACTCGCTGGGCGGCGCCATAACTCTTTTTCTGGGCCTGGCTCACCCCAACCGGGTCTCCTCGATCACTCTTATCTCCAGCGCCGGCCTAGGACCGGAAATCAACGTTGAATATGTGGAAGGATTCATCAACGCGAGCCGGCGCAATGAGCTACGGCCGCATCTCCAGAAGCTGTTCGCGGACCCCTCTCTTGTCAACAGGCAACTCGTGGACGATGTCCTCAAGTTCAAGCGCCTCGATGGAGTCGACAAGGCTTTGCGGATGATCGCCGAGGGGCTCATTTCCCAGGGCATGCAGGCGGTACCCTTGAGAGACCGTCTCGCTGAGATCTCCGCGCCGATTCTCGCGATCTGGGGGGCGGAGGACCAGATTATCCCCGCCTCGCAGAGTAGAGGACTTCCCGCTTCAGTCAGCATCGAGACCATCGCGGGCCACGGCCATATGGTGCAGATGGAGGCCGCAAGCGAGGTGAATCGCCTGATAGTAAGCTTCCTCGTCTGATCGTTGGCGGGGTGCGTCCAGACCACTGACGTACCAATTTACCGGCAGCGCCCTTTTGGAAAATAGCTCCGAATCATTTCAGCCGCAACAGCTCCGCCCCAATTTCAAACGAACCCGTTATGGCCTCCATTGGGCTGTCCCCAATTATTAGTTTCTTCAGCCAAATAACCAGTTCACATAGGGAAAATAGCGTGTGGATGCTGTCTCATCGGCACCTCTGAATATAGGTCACAAAACAACGGGAAAGTGGCTCGCAGTCCATTTGTTTAGTTAGTCACCGTCTGTTTTGCCTAGCCCCGCCAGATTCTTCGCTCCTCTCTCCGAAGAGTCGGAGTCGGACATGATTCATTGTGGTGTGTCGGACAGAATGACATGGGGGGAGCGCCCAAAATGACAGTGGTGGAGCGGATTGACACCTCAACTTCGGTGGGGCACGACCGCCCGATTCCACTCCCTCTGCTAGAATAATCGTTAGCTTAACCAAAGGTAAATTGAATGCCGACTCTGTACGTCGTGGCAACGCCCATCGGTAACCTGGAGGACCTCACCCTGCGGGCCCTGCGGGTGCTGGGCGAGGTTGGCCTGATCGCCGCCGAGGACACCCGAGTCACGCGTCAGCTGCTGAGTCGCTACGAGATCAAGACGCCGCTGACGAGCTATCACGAGCACAACAAGACATCCAAGCTGCCGTCTCTGCTGGACAAGCTGTCCGAAATGGATTTGGCCCTGGTGTCGGACGCGGGAGTGCCCGGTATCAACGACCCCGGGTACGAACTGGTGCAGGCGGCCGCTCAGGCCGGGGTCGAGGTGGTTACCGTTCCGGGCCCGTCGGCGGTGACCGCCGCGATCGCCGTCTCCGGGCTGCCGTTGGAGGGGTTCGTCTATCTTGGTTTCCTGCCCCGGCGGAAGACGGAGCGCCGCCGGCTGTTGGAGTCGGTGGCAGCCGAAACCAGGGCGCTGGTGGCCTTCGAGACGCCCCACCGGCTCTCGGCTTCACTGACGGATTTTTTGACTGCTCTGGGTGACCGTCAAATCGCCGTGTGCAGGGAGCTGACAAAGCTGCACGAGGAGGTGTTCCGAGGAACGGTGTCCGAGTCTATCGGCCATTTTTCCGAGCCCCGTGGAGAGTTCACGCTGGTGATAGAGGGAAATTCTGACCAGGCAGTACAGCCTTCAGCCGAAGAGACGAAGGCTCTCCTGGACCAGCTGCGGAAGGCCGGCATCGGCGCCAAGGAGGCGGTGGCCCGAGCGAGTGAAGGGAGCGGTCTATCCAGGCGAGAGGTTTACCGACTGTGGTTGGAGACCAGGGGGGCGTCGGGCGGCGACCCGTAGCCCAGCGGAGAGAAGCCGGTGTCGTCGAGAATCAGTAACTATCTTGACAAAGTGAAGTGATTTACACCCATCCACCCACCCGCCCTCAAGGGTATTTATTTCTGGGGGATATGTCCCCCAGACCCCCTTGCAGGGGGGCACCCCCTCTGTACTCCCCCGAAAAGATCGTGAGGTAATTACTAAAGCAGCCCGTTGACAGGGTTGCACAGCACCAATTGTGGTACCATTTCCAGTCAAAGCCCCGATCAAAATTGATTTAACACACTGTTATGCTGAGGAGTCCTTCCGCGGAACGACGATTAAGCATCTGGGAGTGAGTGGCGGTCGGTGTCTGGGACGGGAGCCCCCACCCCAGACCCTTCGCTTCGCTCAGGGTGACAGGGGTAAAATGCTCAGAGTGACAGGTGGCAAAACTTTTATGACCACCCAATTAATGCATCACTCGATAAACAGGGACGTAAATGTCTGAACGCATCCTGGTATCCGTGGCGTGGCCGTACGCCAACGGATCGATACATATCGGCCAGGTGGCCGGGGCCTACCTGCCGGCCGACATCTTCGCCCGGTACCACCGATTAAAGGGCAACGAGGTGCTGATGGTCTCGGGCAGCGACGCCCACGGCACGCCGGTGACCCTGACCGCCGAGCAGCGCGGAGTCTCTGCCGATCAGGTCTCCAGCGAGTACCAGGCCGAGTTCCTGGACAACTGGGAGCGGCTGGGCATCAACTTCGATCTGTTCACCACGACTCACACCGATAACCACGCCGAGGTTTCCCAGGATATCTTTCTGACGCTGCACAAGAACGGCTTCATCTACAAGGACACCACGTCCCAGCCGTACTGCGAGGCCGACCGCCGCTATCTGGCCGACCGCTACGTGGAGGGCAAGTGTCCCCACTGCGGAGAGGCCGGCGCCAGGGGCGACCAGTGCGACTCATGCGGGCGGACCCTGGACCCGCAAGAGTTGATCGACATAGCCTGCCGCATCTGCGGCAGCGTACCGGTCTTCAGGGACACGGAGCACTTCTTTCTCAGTCTTAGCGCCTTCGAGGACCGGCTGTTGGAGTGGGTCCGAGAGCAGCGCCACTGGAGGCCCAACGTCCGCAATTTCACCATCGGTTTCCTCGAGGGCGGGCTTCACGACAGAGCCATCACCCGGGACATCGACTGGGGGGTGCCTGTGCCGCTGGAAGGCTACGAAGACAAGCGGATCTACGTCTGGTTCGAGGCGGTGATCGGCTACCTGTCCGCCTCCAAGGAGTGGGCCAAGAATATAGGCGAGCCCGACCGCTGGCAGGACTTCTGGACGGGCGAGTGCCGCGGCTACTATTTCATGGGCAAGGACAATATCCCGTTTCACACGGTGATATGGCCCGCCATGCTGCTGGGATACGGCGGGCTCAACCTGCCCTACGACGTGCCCGCCAACGAGTTCCTCAATTTGGAGGGGTTCAAGTTATCCACCAGCCGCAACTGGGCCGTCTGGCTGCCCGAGTACCTGGATGCATACGAGCCCGACCCCCTGCGCTACGTGCTGTCCGCCGGCATGCCAGAGACCAGCGATTCCGACTTCTCCTGGCGTGAGTACATTAGGCGCAACAACGACGAGCTGGTGGCGACCTACGGGAACCTGGCGCACCGGGTACTGACTTTCGTTTACCGGAATTTTAACCGCAAGGCGCCGGAGCCCGGCCCCCTGGACGATCTTAGCCGGGAACTGCTGGCGCAGGCAAAGCGTCACCTGGACGAGGCCGCCGGGCATCTCGAGGCCTGCAACTTCCGGCTGGCCCTGGGGTCGGCCATGGGCCTGGCACAGGCGGCCAACCGCTATCTGGACCAGACGGCGCCGTGGAGGGCGATCCGAACGGACCGCGACGGGGCGGCGACGTCGCTGTGGGTATGCATGTCGGTGTTGAGCTGCCTGAGGACGATGTTCTACCCGTTCCTGCCTTTCAGCTCTGAGAAGCTCCATAGTATGCTGGGATTCGACGGGAGCGTCCAGGATGCGGGCTGGTCCTGGGAGCCGGACTCGATGAGTCCCGGCCAGGGCCTGCCGGAGCCCGAGCCGCTGTTTACCAAGCTGGACGAGGCCGTAGTCGAAGAGGAGACCCAGCGGATAGGCAACTGACACCAGGTACGCGGGAGAAAAACGGGTTGCAAACCGTCTCGATATACGAACCAATCCAGGAGGGCCTGGCCCGCGTGGAGCACGGTCTCAAGAATGTGCCCACTCATCAATTTCCGTTCCTCTCACAACTCCTGGGCCACGTGTTCGAAACCTCCGGCAAAAGGATAAGGCCCGCTGTCACTCTCCTGGCCGGTGGTTTCAACCCTCACGACGGTAAGAAGTCGGAGATCATGGCGACGGCGGTGGAGCTGCTCCACATCGCCACGTTGATACACGACGACATGGTGGACGACTCGGACGTCCGGCACGGCAGGTCAACCATCAGCAGCCTCTGGGGGCGTAAGGCGGCGGTGCTGGTGGGCGACTACATATTCGCGGCGTCGGCCACCCATGTTTGCGAGACCGAGAACATCAGGGTTATCCGACGGTTCTCCGAAAACATCATGGAGCTCTCCACCGGCGAACTCCAGGAGATGGCCGAAGCGTACAACTGCGACCTGACGATGGAGCAGTACCTGGACCGCATCTACAACAAGACGGCGTCGCTACTGACCACGGCCGGTGAGGCCGGGGCCGTGCTGAGCGGGGCCCCGGAGGACACCGTCCGGGCCCTCCGGGAGTACGGCTACAACCTGGGAATGGCCTTCCAGATCGTGGACGATATCCTGGACTTCGAGGGCACCCAGGAGGAGGTGGGCAAACCGGTCGGCAACGACCTGTCCCTGGGTATCCTGACCCTGCCGGCCATACTGGCGTTGGAACACCAGCCCAAGGGCAATCCGATAGCGGGACTGTTCCAGCATCCCCACGAGAAGGGCACACTGGCCCGTGCGGTGGAGATGATCCAGAACTCCTCGGTAATAGAGGAGTCTTACACCGTGGCCGAGAAGTACTGCCGCAACGCCCTTGACGCCCTGACGGGCCTGGACTCCAACCCCTCCCGCGAGTCCCTGGAGGAGCTTGTCGGCTACGTTCTGGAGAGGCGCAGCTAGGCCAATGACCTGCCCCCCGAAAACTGGTCCAGGTGTAATGTTAGTAACCTGGGCTGGAGAAAGGGGGAGAAATGCCAAGGAAGAAACATACACCAGAGCAGGTCAACAATAAGCTGTGTGAGGCCGAGGTAGTCATATCCGGAGGCGGTACGGTGGCCGGGGCCAGCCGCCAGATCGGTGTGACGGAGCAGACCTTCTACCGGTGGCGTAACGAGTACGGTGGTCTAAGGATAGACCAGGTGAAGCGTCTGAAGCAGC
>CAZEDC010000103.1:0-18832 GCA_964510985.1 uncultured Dehalococcoidia bacterium | reverse complement strand
CCCCATACATCAGATACTTCTGGAGCGCTCCCTGGTGGGGTGGAAAGAAGTGGAGTACGAGGTGATACGGGACGCGGCAGACAACTGCATCACGGTGTGCAACATGGAGAACCTGGACCCCATGGGCGTGCACACCGGCGATAGCATTGTGGTGGCGCCCAGCCAGACCCTTACCGACAAGGAGTACCAGATGCTCCGCTCGGCCAGCCTGCGCATCATCCGGGCGCTCGGCATCGAGGGTGGCTGCAACGTCCAGTTCGCTCTGCAGCCCCACCCGGTGGTCGTCGAGGGCTTGGGGCTCAAGCTGGAGGGATTGGCGCCCTACTATGTCATCGAAGTCAACCCCAGGGTGTCGCGCAGTTCCGCCCTGGCCAGCAAGGCCACCGGCTATCCCATCGCCAGGGTCGCCGCCAAGATCGCAGTGGGTAAACGTCTGGACGAGATCCCCAACGCCGTCACCCAGAAGACGCTGGCCGCCTTCGAGCCGGCGCTGGACTACTGCGTGATCAAAATACCCCGCTGGCCCTTCGATAAGTTCCCCCACGGCGACCGCACCGTCGGCACACAGATGAAGGCCACCGGCGAGGTCATGGCCATCGACCGTTCCTTCGAGGCCGCCTTCCAGAAGGCCGTCCGCTCCCTGGAGATCACCGACCGCTCGCTGCTCTGGGAGGACCCCCGGTGGCAGCCGGCCCTGCGCGAGCACAAAGCCGGATCGGACGGCCGGGACGCCGAGCTGCTCTATCGCCTGCCCCTACATCCCAACGACGAACGGCTCTGGGCGCTCATCGCCGCGCTGAGGCGCGACGTAAGCCCCGAAGACCTGTCGCGGCAGACCGGAGTGGACCCCTGGTTCACCCGCGCCTTCTCCAACATCGCCTCCGTGGAGCGGCGCGTCCTGGCCGAGACCCTGGACGCCGACCTGATGTGGGAGGCCAAACGGCTGGGCTTCTCCGACGAGAAGATCGGAGTCCTCACCGATAGGTCCACCGAGCAGGTGCGCACCATGCGCCAGCAATGGGACATCCGGCCAGTCTACAAGATGGTGGACACCTGCGCCGCCGAGTTCGAGGCCCAGACACCCTACTTCTACTCCACCTACGAGCAGGAGAACGAGGCCGAACCCATCCAGGAGGCCAAGTCCCTGGTGATTGGCAGCGGCCCTATACGCATCGGCCAGGGCATCGAGTTCGACTACTGCTCCGTCCACGCCGCCTGGGCCCTCCAGGAGGAGGGCGTCAAGAGCATCATGGTCAACTCCAACCCCGAGACCGTCTCCACCGACTTCGACACCAGCGACCGCCTCTACTTCGAGCCACTTGACGAAGAGAGCGTCCGCGACGTCCTGGACAACGAGGCCACCGTCACCGAGAGCCACGACCTGGTCTTCCCTCCCGCCATCGTCCAGTTCGGCGGGCAGACCGCCATCAACCTGTCCCAGTCGCTGGACAGGGTCGAGATGCCCATCCTCGGCTCCACGGCCAGGTCTATCGACATAGCGTCGGACCGCCACCTGTTCGAGGAGTTCCTGGCCAGGGTGGGCATACCCAACCCGCCGGGCGCTGCGGTGACCACCCTGGAGCAGGCGCTGAACGTGGCCCAGGAGGTCGGCTACCCCGTCCTGGTCCGGCCCAGCTACGTCCTGGGCGGCAGGGCCATGGAGATCGTTCAGAACGCCACCGAGCTGGTCCGGTACATGTCAGCGGCCCTTGCCGCCGCCACCGGCCGCCGGGTGCTCATCGACCGCTACTTCGAGGGCAGGGAGGTCGAGGTGGACGCCGTATGCGACGGCGAGACCGTACTGATACCGGGAATCATGGAGCACGTCGAGCGGGCCGGAGTCCACAGCGGCGACTCCATGGCCATCTACCCCGGACTCACCCTGACCGAGGACGAGATAGCCACCATCGTGGACTACACCACCCGCATCGGCCGGGCGTTGCAGGTCAGGGGCCTGATGAACATCCAGTACGTGGTGGTGGGCGGCTCGGCCTACAGGAGCCCGGTCAGCACCGACAGAAACCCGGGCCCGGACGACACCGACGTGTACGTCATCGAGGTCAACCCCCGCGCCAGCAGGACCATCCCCTTCATCTCAAAGGTCACCGGCGTGCCCATGGTCCGGCTGGCCATCAAGGCCATGATGGGCAAGAGCCTCCAGAGCCAGGGGTACGAGGGCGGCCTGTGGAAGAAGCAGGACCTGGTGGGCGTCAAGGCCCCCGTCTTCTCCATGTCCAAGCTGGCCGGCGTGGACACCTACCTCGGACCCGAGATGAAGTCTACCGGCGAGGTCATGGGCATCGACCACGACTTCCGCTCGGCGGTCTCCAAGGCGTTGATGGCCGCCGGGCTTGCTCTACCGCCAAAGGGGTCCATACTGCTGAGCGTCGCCGACCGCCACAAGGCCGAGGCCGTCGCCATGTTCAAGGACCTGCACAGCGCCGGCTACCGGCTCTACGCCACCGGGGGCACCGCCGCCACCATCGAGGCGTTGGGAATGCCCGTCATGGCCATCACCAGGCGCTTGAACGAGGGACATCCCAACGTAGTGGACGTCATCGTGGACGGCACCGTGGACGCCGTCGTCAACACCGTGACCGGCGACCGCGAGGTCATGCAGGACGGCTTCCACATCCGCCGCGCCGCCGTGGACCGTCGCATCCCCTGCTTCACGTCGCTGGACACCGCCCGCGCCGCCGCCGAGAGCCTGGCCAACGGAGACTCCCACTACAGCGTCAAGCCTATGAGCCGCTACCTGGCGGGGGATTAGGCTATCCATGATCCCGCTGCGGCTGACCGTCAAGAATTTCATGTGCTACCGGGACGACGTCCCGGCGCTGGACCTCGAGCCCATCCACGTCGCCTGCCTCTGCGGCGACAACGGCCACGGCAAGACCGCCCTGCTGGACGCCATCACATGGGCCCTCTGGGGCCAGGCCAGGTCCCGCACCCAGGACGAGCTGGTACACCAGGGACAGGCCGACATGGCCGTCGAGTTGGACTTCATGGCCCGCGGACAGCGATACCGCGTCAGCCGAAGGCACGCCCGCTCCGCCCGCTCCAGGCAGGGTACTACCATGCTGGAGCTACAGGTCGCCTCGGATAACGGCTTCCGCCCCATCACCGGAAACACCGTCCGGGAAACCGAGGCCCGCATCCGCGACACCCTGCACATGGACTACGAGACATTCGTCAACACCGCCTTCCTGCGCCAGGGCGACGCCGACCGCTTCACCACCAGCCGTCCTGCCGAGCGCAAGGAGACCCTGGCCGAGGTGCTGGACCTCTCCTACTACCGGCGTTTGGAGGAGCGGGCCAGGGATAAAAGCCGCTCGATCCAGGACGACCTCCTGGCCGTGGAGAGGGACATCGCCCTGCGCCGCGAGGAGGCTGCCCGGAAGCCGGAGCACGAGGAGGGTCTGCGCAACACCCAGGCCGCCCTCGCCCGGCTCCAGCCCGAGGTGGACGCCCAACGGCTCAAGGCCGAGGAGCTCAGACGGACCGTAGACACGCTTACAGTAAAAAGTAGGGAGCTGGTCTCCCTGACCGAGCGCCTCGCCGACACCCAGAAAGACACGGCCCATCTGCGAGACCAGGTCCGGGGCCATGAGGCCAGAGTCAGCAGCTTCCTGTCGGCCGTCGAGAAGGAGGCCGAGATACGCGAGGGCTTCACCGGCCTCCAGGAGTGCCGGTCGGAACTGGAACGGCTGGACCGGGCGCTCGCCGCCAAAGGCGAGCTGGACCGAGAGCGGGCGCGACTGGAGCGAGAGGTCGCCGTCCAGAGCGAGCGCCTCAAGGTACAGGCCGGCGCCCTCCGCGCCAGGATAACCGGCGAGCTGGAGCCCAGGGCCTCGCGTCTGCCCGAGATCGAAGAGGGACTGCGGAAAAACGAACAGGGCCGGGCGGAACTGCTGGGCCTGGCGGAGACCCTACGCCATGAGCAAGAGAAAGCCCAGGAGGTTTCGTCCAGGTCCCGCGACCTGGAACTCGCCAACCAGCGTCTCCACCAGGAAATGGAGGAGGCCAGGGAAAAATACGACATGCTGGAGCAGGGCGAAAAGACCTGCCCGCTGTGCAAGCAGCCCCTGGGCGCCGAGGGCCAGGCTCACCTGCGTGACGAGTACGAGGCCCAGGGCCGCGAGCGCAGGCGTCAGTACGACGAGAACACCGCCGAGATCAAGACCCTCACGGCCAGCCACAAGGAGATGACCGTCCAGCTTGCACAGCTTGAGGCGAGGCTAACCCAGGGGCGGCAGCAGGTCGAGAGAACGGCGGCCACCCTAGAGCGGGACCGGGCCAACTCCCAGAAGGCTACCACCGAGCTTAAGAGCGCCTCCGCCGAACTCACAGGGATCGAGGAACAGCTACAGTCAGAAAAGTTCGCCGTTGAAGAGCGAGGGCAGATCGCTGTGTTGGACTCCGAGCTGGCGGCCCTCGGCTACGACGCCGCACGGCACAACCAGGTACGTCAGCGGAGCAAGGAGTTGGAGCGGTTCGACGAGTTGCACCGTAAGCTCCAGGAGGCCGTGAAGGAGCTCCCCGTCGCCCGCGAGTCGCTGGAGACGGCGCAGCAGATGCTCCAACGCCGCAAGGCCGAGGCCGCCGAGTCCCAGGAGCGAAAGGCGGCGCTGGAGCGGGAGCTTGAAGGCCTCCCCTCGGCGGAGTCACGTCTTAAAGAGGCCCAGGCGCGCTTCCAAGACCTGGACCGGCAGCGCCAGGAGGCCCTGGTGCGCCAGGGCGTGCTCCAGAACGCCATCGAGCGGTGCGAGCAGGCGGAGGGCGAGCTACGCCGGTCCGAGAAGCGGCACGCCGGTCTGGTGGACGACAAGAGCGTCTACGACGAGCTGGCGGTTGCCTTCGGCAAGAACGGCATCCAGGCGCTCATCATCGAGACCGCCATACCCCAGCTGGAGGCCGACGCCAACGAGCTCCTGGGTCGCCTGACCGAGAACCGGATGCATCTGAGGCTCCAGCTCCAGGAGGGCCGCAAAGACAGCCGCACCGGCATGCCGTCGGAGGAGCTGGACATCAAGATCGCCGACGAGGTCGGCACCCGCAGCTACGAGACCTTCAGCGGCGGCGAGGCCTTCCGCATCAACTTCGCACTGCGCATCGCCCTGTCCAAGCTGCTGGCCCAACGCTCCGGCGCGCCGCTGCCGATCCTGTTCATCGACGAGGGCTTCGGTTCACAGGACGCCGCGGGGCAGGAGCGGCTAACACAGGCCATCCAGTCGATCCAGGACGACTTCCAGAAGATCATCGTCATAACCCACATCGAGCAGATCAAGGAGGCCTTCCCGGTCCGCATCGAGGTCACCAAGACCGGCTCAGGCTCCACCTTCACCGTCGCGTGAACGGCTCCAGTCGCCCGGTTGCTACACTTGCCTGGAGCGATCATTCCGACAACAAGTCGGCCCAAAACTTGCGTGTCATTCTGAGCGGAGCGAAGAATCTGGGGTGGGGGGCTTTCACAGGCCACCGCACTTCATAGGGAGCCCAGCCCCAGACTCTTCGTCGTCCTTCCGCGGAAGGACTCCTCAGAGTGACACGGTGCTGAAATGTATGACGCTAACAGATCGTCTCTAGACTTCGTAAGGGTAAGTCCAGACCCCGATCTGTCGGAGCTCCGGTGATCCTTCTACGGAAGGACGGAGGTACCCCCCACCCGCTATAGCTCAATGTCCTTGAGGTCGGGCGGCACGATTAAACGCGCCTCGGTCTCCGCCTGGACCTCTTCGGCCATCCAGCCGGGCGCGACCTCCTTGAGCACCAGCCCCCGGGCCGTCACCTCCATCACGGCGATGTCGGTGACGATGAGGCCGACGCACTCCGTGCCGGTCAGCGGGTAGGTACACTCCCGGACCACCTTGGGGTTGCCCTTCTTGTCCGAGTGCTCCATGGCCACGATGACCCGCCTGGCGCCGGCCGCCAGGTCCATGGCGCCGCCCACGTTGCCGACGCCGCGCTCGGGCAGCATCCAGTTGGCCAGGTCTCCCTTCTCCGAGACCTGGAGAGCGCCCAGGACCGTCACGTCCACGTGGCCTCCCCGGATCATGGCGAAAGCGTCCGCCGAGTTGAAGAAGGACATGCCGGGGACCGGCGCCAGAAACTGGCCGCCGGCATTTATCAGGTCGATGTCCTCCTCGCCCTCCTCGGCCATTGGGCCGTAGTTAAGGACGCCGCTCTCGCTGTGGTAGGAGACCGTGCGTCCCTCGGGCACGAACTGGGAGCAGAGGGTGGGTATGCCCAGGCCCAGGTTCACCACGTCGCCGTCCTGCAGCTCCAGGGCCACCCTCATGGCGATCACTTCTCTGTCGAGCCGCTGTTTACCCATGCCGTACCCGAGACCTCCTGGGTGGTATCAATGAATCTGCACGATGCGCTGGACGTATATCCCCGGTGTGTGGATGGCTGCAGAGTCGAGGCCGCCCACCTCGACGATCTCGTCCACTTCGACAACCGTGGTCCGGGCAGCCGTGGCCATGACGCCGTTGAAGTTCTGCGACGTGCCCCTGTAGACCAGGTTGCCCGACCAGTCGGCCTTGTGGGCCCTGAGGAGAGCAAAGTCGGCGGACAAGGCGCGCTCCATGACGTGCTCCCGTCCGTCGAACTCCCTGGTCTCCTTCCCCTCGGCCATCATGGTACCCGCGCCGGTCGGCGTGTAGAAGGCGGGGATACCCGCGCCGCCTGCCCTGATGCGCTCTGCCAGCGTGCCCTGGGGTACGACCTCCAGCTCCACTTTACCCTCCCGGTAGGCCCGCTCGAAGGAGGTCGGCCTGGAGGGAGAAGGCGACACCGGGAACGACGCGATGACCTTCTTGACCTGCTCGTTATCCACCAGCACCCCGATGTCAACCGGCGTGTCGCCGGGCACGGTACCGAAGCCCATGACGCTGGCCAGGCCCGCGGTGTTGCTGATGATGGTCAGGTCCCTGGAGCCGTGGTCTCTGAGAGCGCTGATCAGGTTCTGTGGCGTGCCCCCCGGCCCGGCGAAACCGTCGATCATTAACCAGGCCCCGTCGCCGATATCGGCGACGGCTTCGGCGAAAGAGGACACCACCTTGTTGTACGCCATCAAGCCCCCTGGCATCGGCCCGCCGTCGGTCTGGCGGGGATGCGTCCCATATTATAAGTTGTCAGCTACCGGGAAGGAACCCCGGCGCAGGGGGTTTCAAATGCTTCCATTGATTCACCGTACCGGGATTACATGGCCGGTCTCGTGCAGGTCCCGGTCCCCGGGCATGATACCATCGCAACCAGTCGCGGGCAGGGAAAGAGAGGAATTGGATGTTGTCATCAGAGGTACGGGCATTTCTAACCGAGAGCCACGAGGCGGTGCTGGCCACGTTTAGAGCGAACGGCGCGGCCCAGATGAGCATCGTGACCTGCGGCCCTTATGGGGAAGGGGCCGCTTTCACGACAACCGAGGGGAGGGCCAAGCTGAGGAACCTGAGGCGCGATCCTCGCTGCTCCCTGCTGGTTTCCAAGAGTGACTGGCGGGGATACCTGGTGTTGGAGGGACAGGCTACAGTGATGTCACCGGACAACACCGCCGCCGAGGAATTGAACGCGGCCCTTCGCGATGTCTACCGGGCGGCCGCGGGCAAGGAGCATCCCGACTGGGATGAGTACGACGAAGCCGTGCTGCGGGACAGTCGCTCGGCGATTATCGTCGTGCCGGAGCACATCTACGGGCCTGTCGTGCAGGGATGAGGAGGTCGCCCTTCGCCGGGCTTCCTGCGATGGCCGCTAGACCCGGACCGCCACGACGCCCAGCCAGTTACGGGTCACGTGGTCGATCTCCATGTCGCGGAAGGTCTCCGTGACACCTTTCATCAAGGCGGCGCTGGCTTTGTCCAGCGGCACACCCGGCATAATCCCAATGATGAAGTCCTCGAAGGTGCTGATGTCGAGCCATCCCTCCAGCGGGACCTTGACCTCATCGATCTCCTGCTTGACCACTAGCAGGCTATGGCTCTCCATCAGCTCCCGGTACTGGTCGGGCGTCAGGTGCCTGCGGGACTCCACCTTTTTGGAGGAGATCGGAGCAAGTCCGTAATCTCGCCGAAGGGTCCGTGATGCCTTGAGCATCCACTTCCGGTAGAAGGCCAGGGAGTCTGGTGGCTGTCCGCCCTCGAAGAAAGAGGTGTTGAACGCGAACTGCCCACCGGGTTTCAGGGTCTTGGAGATCTCGGCCAGGAGAGCATCTTTGTCGGTGACGTAGTGGATGGCGTTACAGAAAAAGATGGTGTCCACCGACTCTTTGACAGTCTCGGAGAGCGGCTCTACCCGGCTCTGCACGAAGTGGACGGCGGAATCCCGAGCGTCCTTCAGATTCTCCATCGCCTGTTTCAGAGCCGTAGCGGAGTGGTCGATGGCTATTATCACTGACTCTTTGGCGCCACGAAGCCTCTCAAGTATAAGCTGTGTTACGCCACCGGTACCGCAGGCCAGGTCGACAATGCGCTGGCTGGAGCCGACGTCCGCCATATCGACGAGTCTGGCGTTCAGCTTGCTGTAGAAGACGTTCTTGGAGAACTTGGTGAAGGTGAAGTTGTCGGTCGCCATAGTCCCTCCTTGTGGGGCACTAACGAGAACCGGCGTGGCGACCACACGGGGCCTTTGCCGATTAGCTCACGGTAGTGCGGCGGACAGGCACAATTAATTCTACCGGGACTTGAGCATTATACCATTTGCATAGCGATTGCGATATAGATCGAGTCCCAAATGCCCCGGAAACCGTCACTCCGCCGGGGCGATATTAAGGACGTACGACGCCGGCAGGTGTGTTCCGGCCGTCACCGGCGCTAAAACTATAACAGCATGTTCCAGGGTCGAGCCAAAGCCCCGAATCACGAGTTGCCCCTGTTTCTCTTTGTCGAGAACCAGGTCCTTGACCGTAACCTGACCGTCAGTCTCTATCTCGATGACCTGCACCAGGTACTCCTGGGAAAGCACGTTGTCGGTGCGCACGAACCCCTCCGACTGCCATCCCCGATCGTTTTCGGCATCATCGAAGAACCCGATCTCCGGGACGGCGACATCATCGATGACAAAGCCGTCGCGGTAGACGGTGTCGTCGGTGATGTACTCGAACCTCACAAGCACCTCTCCTCCGACGTAAGGTGAGAGGTCGATCCTCTCCCGGGCCCATCCCCCGCTGGTTCCAGTAAATCCGTGGCCATAGTTGTTGCCCACGGGGTTCTCCGAGCTGGTGAGCCGGCCCTCCAGTATGGTCCAGGTACCGCCGTCATCGGTCGAGACCTCCACGTAGGCGTAATCCCAGTCCCTCTCTGTTTCGAACCAGGTCCAGAACTCCAGGGTGGCCTCGCTCAGGCCCGACAGGTCCAGGGACCGGGTCAACGTCGAGTCGATGGAATCGCCTCGGTTCCCCCACCAGCAGTACCGGCCACTGCGGCACCGAGCCGCCACCTGGGCGACCTCGGTATCGCCATGGAAGCTAACCGTCGCATCGCCCTTGTCCAGCCTCAAGTCAATGTAGCGTGCCGCGAACTGCGACAGGGTTGACCGCACCTCACCGAATTCGGATACTGGCTCCACGTCTCTCACTCGGACAAGCCGGTCCGAGTAGCCATAACGCCCCTCGGAGGCGTCGAGGTAGTTGGCGATTACCCAGTCTTTGAAGACCTCCTGGAAGCTGGAGCCATAGGACGCCAGGTAGGCGTCCACGCCGGCTATCCCGTCGGCGGGCTGCCGTACCAGGTCTTTCAGGTCCAGGTCGCCTCCGAAGCGTTGGGCCAGATAGGTAAAGAAGAGTGTCGACGCGCCGTAGTGCGGGCCGCTGTCCGTGATCTCGTCAGGCCAGTAGTTGAGCTGGGTGCCGGGATTTTGCAGAAAGGCTGTGGCAAATTGCGCCCGGCCGCCCGCCATCTCCTGGGCGACCTCCGACATCCCCTCGTTGACCCAGGCGTCTTCACCCGGGTCCCAATTCCAATGGATGGCGTGCTGGAGCTCATGGGTGAGCACTCCAAGGTAGGCATCACTCCCCAGCCTCAGGCGGACGACATCCATGTAAATCATCTCTCTCTGATTGCTCTGAGGGTGGATCTGGCGCGGGTACTCGTCCTGGGAGCCGAAGTACCCGGCGGCGGCCCTGATGGGGGTGTGCAGGACGGTCAAGTGCGGATCGTTGTCCACGCCGGGACTCCAGATGTCGCCGAAAGCTCGGGTTATCAGGGGATGAATCTCGGCCTCGAAGACCCGGGCGGCCCTTTCCAGGGCGCTCATGTCGCTCTCGGAGAGTTGCATTGTATCGTCCACGTACCAGTAGGCGTGCTCGCTGACGACCATGAGAGTGGCCTGCACCGTGTAGGACGTGTTATCGACCAGGTCTGAAACCCAGAAGGTCTCGGTGTGGCCGACGTCGTAGCTTGCGGGGCTGGGGTTTACGGTGCGTGGCACCGGGCCGCCCGGCGGTGGACGCAGCCTATGGGCCAGCTCGAAGAGGTCTCGGGTCGGCGGCTCGATGTTCTCCGTTCCGTCTTGAGCGGTGGGGGATGCCACAAGGCCGGGCGCGATTGGGGTGGGGGTTGATTGGGTCGTCGCCGTGGGCAAGACTCTGGCGGTCTCCACTGGCAGTGGCGTAGTCGCCGGGCCGTCGGTTACCTGGTCGGCGTCCCGGTCACAGGCAGCAATGAGTGCAAGCGAGGCCAGCAAGCACAGTACCCCCAGGGGTGGGCCGGCCGCCGGTATTCCGCTCACCCCGGACGTCTCCACTCGCTGTACATCAACATGTTGGGTTACTCACTTCGAGCGCGATCCCACACACATCCGAAAGAATTGTCCCGCTGAGCCGGGTTCCCTTGCCCCGACAAGTCGGGGTTATTGCGAGGCCCGATGGTTCGAGGTCCTCACCACAGGCTCCGGAGGGACGTGGCAATCCGGCCGCGGGGTCCACTCTTCCTCCAGATTGCTTCGTCGTCCCGACAGATCGGGGCTCCTCGCAATGACAATTTGTAAGCGTAGTATCTGAAAAAAGTCTTTCTAATTGAAGCGGTTCATAGCCTCGGTGACGCCGTCGTTCAGCACGCTTACAACGGCCTGAACGGCCCGATCTACCGCCTCATCGGCTGTGTTTTGCTCCTGCTCTGACATGACGCCCAGGACGTACTCGATCTGATCGCCGCCCTCGGTTGGCTGGCCTATCCCCACCCGCAGTCGGGGGACCTGGTTGGTGCCTGCCGCCTCGATGACGGACTGGAGGCCGTTATGGGTGCCGGCGCTGCCGCCGGGCCGCAGGCGGATCTTACCCAGGGGTAGCGCAATGTCGTCGTAGATGACGAGCAGGTCTTCAGTAGAGACCTTGAATCTGGCCAGCAGGTAGGTTATCGCCTGGCCGCTGCGGTTCACGAAGGTCCGCGGTTTGGCCAGCACCACCCGGTGTCCTTCGATGGTCCCTTCGCCTACCAGCGCCGAGCGGTTTCGTCGAGAGAAGGAAATGCCGTGGCTTACGGCCAGGCGATCGATGCACCAGAAGCCCACGTTGTGACGTGTCCTGGCATACTGGCTGCCAGGGTTGCCCAGTCCGACGATCACCCGGGAAGGCGGCTCGGCCTTTCGCCCACGCAGGCCGAGGACATCGCCCAGGGCCGGCCATCGAATCTTCCTCATGCTCCTCTCAACCGGCCCGCAGGAACTGACGCAGGAAGCCCACCACCTCGTCGTCCAGGACGTTGGCCAGGGAAGACGGGTCCGCCACCTGTACCAGGTTAACGAATTTCTCCAGCTGCTCTTTGTCAGGATGGGCCAGCACCTGTCTGACGCCATGTGATCCCAGGCGGCGGTTGTACACCCGCATGGCCCTCTCGACGGCGCCGAACAGTTGCTCTTCCTCTCGGCGTGGAATGTCCTCGTCCAGGGGGAGGGCGCATTCTGCACAGTGGGGCTGGTCGTTGAGGTAGGGATCGCCGTCCACGACAGCGCACTCTCTGAGGGCGGCCCGCAGGCCGGCAAGCTGTTGGGGGACCTCGGCGCCCACCGGTTCACCCAGCTCGGGTATCCGGTTGAACTGAGCCAGGGCCTCGACCTGTGGCACCGTTCCCTCCAACCGCCGCCTAAGCTCCAAGGCGCCCTGGTGGTATTTGGAATGGTGTGAAACGTAGGCGGCGGCGTATCGAACGCGGAGTTGTTGGAATCTCTCCTCGATGCTGGACCAGAGTCCCGGGTTGGCTATAAGGCTTCCGGGCTCGATTCTCGCTAGTACCGCATCTCTCTCTATGGACAGCTGTTGGTGGCCTTTCCCGCAGGACATGGAATCCAAGTAGGACTTCACGCGGTTTATAGCCGGGGCCAGCACCGCTAACTCCACCAGCCGTTTCTGGAGGTCCAGTCCTTCACCAAGCTGCCGAGGGCCTTGAAACCTGTCCCGCGCCACGCTGTAGAACTCCTGGTGGTCCGAAACGGCGTACAGGGCCTCCAGTCCGTCCAAGGTCTCGGTGACGTCCGAAGGGACCTCTCCGATAACAGGCTGGAGCCTGTCCAGAGAAACCCTGATGTTTTTGATTTCGGCCACGAGTCCACCGAGGGCATCCAGCAGACGCCGGCCCTGTGCGGAGACCGTCGCCGTATCACCACCAGGTTCCAGGCCATCGACCATGAGAGTCGCGTATGGCAGGACCGAGTCCCACGTTGGCCTGGGACTGAGTCTGACGGTCTCGACCTGGTCGGCCAGAGCTTCGGAGAAGGCTACCTCGGGCACCATGTCCCAGGTGAGACGGTCACCGAGAAAGGGTCCGCCACGGCGGGTCTCGACCCGGTGTCCTGGTCCAAGCTCCACCTCGGCCCGAGCGTGCCGGACGAAGGACATCAGGTACAGCCCATCCAGCGGCGGGGTTAGTACGTAGGTCTCCACCAGTACGCTGGCCAGCTCGCGGCCGGACATCTCCCCGCCTCTCGATTCCACTTCCCTCTGGATGAAGTCGACCGCCGGGCAATGGCTGGCGTCGAACAGAGCGGGGGCCTCTTGCCGGGTCAGGCCCAGGCCGGGCCCATACTCCCGGGTGATCGCCGCCACGGCACTGTCGTCTTGGAAGAGCCCTCGGTAGAGCGCCGCGACCTTATCGCCGGTCAAAGGGCCGGGGAACCCGGTATCGTCGATGGGAAGGTCGGGGTGGGCATGCGAGAGCACTGCCGAGGCCAGCCGATCGGCCCAGGATATCGGGCTCTCCTCGGAGAAGATATCCCTGGGACGGATCCTCGTGTCCTGATAGGTGTAGATCCTTCCCAGCGAGTAGGCGACCGCGTACCGCTGTGCCAGCTCGCCTCGGAGCGACAGGTCCCGGTCGCCCATCATGCTACGCATCGCACGGGCGTCGCGGTCCCGCGCCGTTACGTAGCGCTCCCCTGCCTCGCGGACAGCCCTGAGTTCTCTGCCTAGATAACGTGCCTGGGCGGGTTCGCGCCGGGGTACGGCCATGGCTATTCGAGGGTCCTGGATCTGTCCGGCGGGTATCCTGCGCGGCACGAGATAGAAGACCAGCCTGAAGCTGAGGTCTCCGGCCAGCGGCCGGCCCCACGAGGGGTCCACCGACTCGGCGACGATGACCTGTCCGGTGTATTCGAGCCCTCGATGGCGTACCGTCCACGTCTGGGCCTGGCCCGGCGTCTCGGTGTCGAATATCAGTCCCTGGGGCCGTGGAGGATCTGTGAGCATAGAGATCAGGGTTTAGGGTTCAGGGATTGGGGTAAATGGACGAGGCGGACCTGCGGTCCCCGCTCCCCTTACGCTAGTCTTCCTCCAGCACGATGTCGCCGCTTTTACCGCCGCTCTTCCTGACCAGCCTGATGCCCTCGACCCGCATGGCGCGGTCCACGCTCTTGCACATGTCGTAGATGGTGAGGGCGGCCACGCTGACCGCGGTCATGACCTCCATCTCCACTCCGGTCTTGGCGGTGGTCCTGGCAGTGGCGGTGATGTTCACGGCGTTTTCATGGGCGTCCGCCTCCAAGTCCACCGTAACCTGAGTCAGGGGAATGGGATGACACAAGGGGATAAGCTGGGACGTGTTTTTTGCGGCCATGATTCCGGCCACGCGGGCTATGCCCATGACGTCGCCCTTCTCCAGACCGTTTGACTCAATCAGGTCCAGGGTCTCGGGTTTCATCACGACAGAGCCCCTGGCGACGGCCACTCGCTGGGTGTCGGGCTTCTGACCGACGTCCACCATGCGGGCCTTCCCGGACTCGTCGAGGTGGGTAAAGGAGCCTCCAGAGGGATTTCTCCTGGTTATTCCGGCCTCAATCTTGGCCAGGCGGTCGGCCTCCTCGTTCAACGTGTTGCCGTCGTGTCCACGGACCCACTGCCACTGCACACGACGACGCGCGACCTCGGCGTCCAGCCTGGTCCACAGGTCCTGGTTAGCCTTGCGCTTCCAGTTGCGCGTCATGGTATTGACCACGTACGTGCTGTCGCTGTACACGGTGACCTGTGCGGATGCCGGGAGGGCTGCCAACCCTTCTATGACGGCCAGGATCTCCATGCGGTTGTTGGTTGTGTGTTTCTCCGCGCCGTGGAGGTCGCGCCTTGAGTCGTCCTCGATGATGACAGCGGCCCAGCCCCCGGGCCCGAGGTTGCCTTGCGCCGAGCCATCCGTGTGTATCTCGATCATGCCAATACCTTACATATGTCACCCTGAACCCTTCGGCTTCGCTCAGAGCCTGCCCTGAGTCCACCGAAGGGATAGGCTCCGTGAAGGCTCTGGGGGTGGCGGTAGGTCCGCTCTATGGCACCCCACCCCAGATTCTTCGCCCTTCGGTGGATGGACTCAGAATGACATTTTCGTGATCCTTGGTTGCTTGTCAGTTCAGCCCATTGTACCGCATGGTGCAACGGAGGGGTTGCTACGAGGTGCCGCAGAAGACGCGGTGGAGGAAGGAGTGCGGAGATTGGGGGTCGCCTAGCCGCCAATGTGGTGCATCTCGACCTTGTCGCGGCGTGGCTCTGTCATGGAGGCCCGCTCCTCGGAGTAGCGATCGGTCCTCTGGAGCCAGGTGCCGCGGACGATAGCCTCCAGCTCTTCGTCGGTGGCGCCGCTGCGCATGGGGCCCCGGAGGTCGGGACCAACGCTGCCGAAGAGGCAGGTGTAGAGCCGGCCCTCGGGCGACAGCCTCAAACGAGAGCAATCACCGCAGAAGGGCTTGGTGACCGAGGCGATGACGCCCATCTCCCCGCTGCCGTCGCGGAAGCGATACCTCAAGGCTGTCTCGCCTCGATAGTTGCTCTCCATGGGCTCCAGGGGTATCTCCGCGTCGATCCTGGCCACAATCTCGTCGGCGGTAACGACGTGGTCCAACTTCCAGCCGTTGCGGGTGCCCACGTCCATGTACTCGATGAATCGGACGATGTGGCCACGCTCTTTGAAGTACCTGACCAGGTCCACGACGGTGTGATCGTTGACCCCCCGCTGGACCACGGAGTTGACCTTGATGGGGTGGAATCCGACCCGCTCGGCGGCCTCGATGCCGGCCAGTACTCTCCGGGTGCTGTAGCCGCGGCCGTTCATCGCTTTGAAGACGTCGTCGTCGAGGGTATCCAGGCTGACGGTCACCCTCTCCAGGCCGGCGTCCTTGAGTACCCGGGCCTTCTGCGATAGCAGGAAGGCGTTGGTTGTGATGGTCAGGTCCTCGATTCCAGGAACCTTCGCGAGCTGGGCGACCAGCGTCTCGATCTCGGCGCGCACCAGCGGCTCTCCGCCCGTCAGTCGGAGCTTTGACGCCCCCATGCCGACGAAGATCCCGGTGAGCCTGGTGATCTCCTCGAAGGTCAGCAGCTCCGGCTTGGGGAGGAAATTGTAGCGCTCTCCGTAGACCTCGGCCGGCATGCAGTAGGCGCACCGGAAGTTGCACCGGTCGGTGACCGATATCCTGAGGTCTCGAAGGGGTCTTTTAAGTTGATCGGTCAACATTTCACTAGCAGGATGCTGAAAAACCCTTTCGACCATCCCCCTGACCCCCTTCCTAGCCAGGAAGGGGGAAGACTTTATTGCTGAGGGACACCCCTTCGGCTGCGCTCAGGGACAGGCCCTCAGACTCCCGTGCAAAGGGGCTTCGCCCCTCTGCACACCCCATTCTTCATCAGCCTGTTAGTCAAGCTCCTCATGCGACCGGCCTGGTGTGCCGGCCTTGTTTTTCAGGGCTTCGGCCGCCTTGCGGGCCGCGACGCTCCTGTGGCTGATGCGGTTCTTCTCCTCGGGCGTCAGCTCCGCCATGGTCTTTCCAAGCCCCGGTAAGAAAAAGACCGGGTCATAGCCGAACCCGGAAGAACCCCGAGGGCTGCTGACGATCCTGCCTTCACAGGTCCCAGTGTGCAGCACCACCGGCTCGGAGAGCCATGCCACCGCGATGACGCAGCGGAAACGTGCGCGCCAGGTATCCTCGGGTATATTGTCCAGTTTTTTGTGTAAAAAAGCAATTCGCTGGGCGTCGTTCGCGTCTTCTCCGGCATACCTGGAGGACAGTGGTCCGGGCTCGCCGCCCAGGGCTTCGACCTCGAGTCCGGAGTCGTCGGCCAGGGACGGCAGGCCACTCAAACGGGCGTAGGTCACCGCCTTCAGGGTGGCATTCTCCTCCAGGGTGGAGCCGGTCTCCTCTACGTCGGTGTCGATACCGACATCGTCAAGGGATACCAGCGTGAAGGGAACGTCGGCCAGCAGGGCGGCCAGCTCTCTGAGCTTACCCCGGTTCCTGGTGGCCACGAGGAGTCTGACCGCCTCACCCATATTTGCCGCCGTCTTGGCAGGGCTTCCTCTCAATGGGACTAGTTTGCCTCCTCGCGGAAGGAGAAGCGGTCCACCAGCCCGGTGACGGTGTCTCTAAAGCCTCCGTACTCCAGCTCGGTGTAGGGCAGCATGGCGGCCCCGGACCAGCCCTGGCTCCGCATCTCAATGCCCTTCTCCTGGGCACGATTCCTGACGACGTCCCAGACGGGGTTGTCGAAGAAATCGACGTAGGAGTCGGAGAACTGCCCGTCCTTGTTGAGGGACAGACCGATGCAGGAGACCAGAGGCAGGCAGTAGGGCCCGGTCACGGCGGTGTTTATCGGGACGGGCGTCAGCGGCATGACGTGGGAGCCGCGGGCGTCGCCGCCGACGAAATGGGCCTTGGTGAACGTGGAGATAATCTCCTCAGGCGCGGGAAAGACTCCCTGGTTCCGCACAACGGCAATGGGGTCGTCCTTACCGGTGTACTTACCGGCGATGGCGTGGAGCCGCTGGGCCGAGACAGCTACGGCCCGCTCGTCGTGGGTGCGGGAGTATATTCCGTCGATGCCGAACCGCTCGTTGTCCCTGAGCAGGGCGGTTATCCGGTAGAAGTCCTCAGGGGCGTTTAGCTCGATGATGCTGTCGCCCTCGGTGTTGTCCATGTCGATGATATGGAATGTGAAGCCCTTGATCAGCTGGGGTAGCATGAGGCCGCCGCAGTACATGGGGTCGGCGAAGCCCAGGAAGAGCGGCAGGTTATAGGCGCCGGGGCCGCACTTGTCGGCGGCAAAGACCATGAAGGACTCGGCCGGCCGGTACCCGGACAGTGTGTGCTCGAATTCGACCTCGGCGACTCCGGGGCCCGCGCCGCGGACGTTGCCCGAGGGCGCGTCCACCAGCAGGTCCTGTCCAGCGCCGTAAAGGCCGTATTCCCGCGCGATATCGGTGGCCTTCAGGAAGGTGTTCCATGCGAACTGGTGGATGTCGGCGGCGCCTTCGCCGCTGGTATGGGACATGATTATGGCGATGTCGTCCCCGGTGTGGTTCGCAAGCCCGTCCAGGATGAGGCCTCCCTTTATGGCATCGGCGACCTCCTGCCTGACGGTCTCCATCATCTTCTCCGAGGGCATGGTATGCCCTCCGATGGAGCCGACGTCGGCCTTGATCGCGGACAGGGTAATCCTCATGACAAAATCCTCCTCCCGGCCTCGGTAGGGGTTCGGCTATTGTGTGTTTTTAGGGTGGTCGCCCACGGTCCAGGCGCCGTCAGATGCCGCCTGTGGACGTAAGACGAGAGGTGCGGGAACCAGTTTATCAACCGGCGCGTTTCGGTGTCAAGCTCGGTGCGCACGGCCAATGGGCCGACCGTGTTGTGGCCCCGTGAGGTGTCTGTCGGCGCACCCTCCTCCAAGGTTCCCGTGCGAACGTGCTTCAGCTGCCGGTCGGGGAAATCTCGCCCCGGTCGTTGGCTTCCAGCAGCGCGACGAAATCGTATCCGCGGCGCCTTATTTCTTCGCTTCCGCCCTCTTGCCGGTCCAGGATGGAGATCACCTTGACCACCCGGCACCCGGCGGCCTCCACGGCGTCGATAGCGTGCAGTAGGCTGCCGCCCGAGGTACAGGTGTCGTCCACGACGGCCACCCTGGCGCCCGCCACCAGGGGCCCCTCGATGGCCCGCTTGCCGCCGTGTTGCTTGGCCTCCTTCCGCACGATGAGGCCGGGGATGGGGTTACCCTCCAGGTAGCTGGCCAGGGCCACGGCGGCGACGATGGGGTCGGCTCCCAGTGTCGGGCCCGCGATGGCTTCGGCACCACACTCCTTCAAGATCGGCAGGAGGGCCCTGGACACCAGGTGCGCTCCCTCAGGGTCCAACGTGAGGAGCCGTCCGTCGAAGTAGTAGGAGCTGGTACCTCCGGCCGAGAGCTTGAACTCGCCGAAGCGAAGCGCCCCTCTTTTTTTCGCCAGCTCCAATATGCTTTTTGCCTCGGTGGAGCCCATGGTTTTCCTCTTCTAATACAAAACCCAGAGGGGTTACTAAGTTCTCAATCAATATTGACATAACACACTGTCATGCTGAGGAGCGGAGCGACGAAGTATCTGGGGCGGGGTGGCAT
>CAZEDC010000102.1:0-42196 GCA_964510985.1 uncultured Dehalococcoidia bacterium | reverse complement strand
GTACGTGGATGTGTCTATGACATGGTTTGGGTCGAACACCACCAAGTCGGCGTCGCTGCCCACCTGGAGGCGGCCCTTCTTTTTCATCATCGGCACAAGGTGCTCGAGCCGCTGGGCCGGCATCAGGGCCATCTTTCTAATGGCTTCCAGCATACCTATCGCTCCCAGCTCCCGGACGTACCGACCCAGGACCCGCGAGTAGGTGCCCGCGGTGCGGGGGTGGCCCTTGCCATCTTTCAGGTAGCCGTCGCTGGCGATCATGGTCAGGGGGCTGGCGACTGCGGTGTCCACAGCGTCCTGGGGGATAGAGTGGGAGATCACCATGCCACCCTGTTTCCGGTATTTGGTGAAGCTTTCCGCCGTCAGCCGCTCGCTGGTCTCCGGCCATTCCAGGTCCTCGTAGGATATCGCCCTGGACTCCCGCCAACCATCGTCGAAGCTGGAGGAATCGATCCGAGTCATACCGGCGCTGTATGGATAGCACTCGGTCGTCACGTCGATCCCCTGGGCCTTTGCCCCCTCTATCATCTGGAGCAGGCGAGGAACGGCGTCCAGCCCGGTGCTCTGAAGGTGGACCACGTGGAGCGGAGCGCCGGTGACTGTCGACGCGGCGATCACCTCTCCCAACGCCTCGATGCTGCTGTTGGGCTCGCGCGGTCCCTGGCCGCGCAGGTGAACGTGGCAAGATGCGCCGTGCCGCGCAGCGGCTCGGATCACTTCCAGCACTTCCCATCGAGTGGCCGCAGGTGTGTACATCATTCCGAACCCCGCCGCCAGTGCTCCCCGCTCGAGGCCGCGCTCGATCAATCGTGCCATCTCGGCGACCTCGGAATCGGACGCGGTCCGATGAGCCGCGTCGCCCACCGGGAGGAAATCGCCCGGATCGCCCATGACCGACATGCGCACCGGGATATGCCCCGCGCTGACGCCGTAGTTGATTACCGCCCTGCCCTCCCGTTCCGCATACCAGCGGTCCGCGTCGTCCGTCCCGAGCTCCAGTTCAAGGGCCGTCGTCACCCCGTCCATAGCCTGGACCCGATAGTTCTCCGCGTCCTGGCCGTGGGAGTGGAGGTCGATGAAGCCAGGACAGACGACCATCCCGGCGGCGTCGACCGTCGTTCGGCCGCTTAGTATGGCTTCCGCGACCACCTCGATGGTGCCTCCTCTGATGCCCACGTTACGTACTGCGTCCAGGCCGGATTCCGGGTCGATCACCCGCCCACCGGCGATCACGATGTCATACAGGGTGGCTTGAGTCGACATATCTCTCCTCCTTATTCTCCAATACGTTGGCTACGTTGGCGATGGGCGACCAATTTGATTATCCACAGCAATTCTTACCGGCTCAGAGGCTCAGGACCTCGCGGCCCAATACCATGAGGCTGGTGGCCATGATCACCGCGACCACCGACCGCCTGAAAAGGCGTTCATCCATGTGGTTGACCAGAATTGTTCCCAGGCCGAATCCCAGGAGCACCGGAACCGCGACGACGAGGACCAGTGATAATCTCTCAACGGTGAACAGCCCGGCCACACCGTAGCCGATTACCCCGGTGAGTTCAATAACCAGAAAGTAAAAGGCGAGCGCCGTTCTGATGGCGTGCCTGGACCAGTCGGATGCCAGTAGGAACAGGGCCATCAATGGGCCGCCGATGCCCAGTGACGTCAACAGCACCCCGACGACGAAGCCCACGACGACGTCGAACCATATCGAACGCGGTATCGACCGGCGCAGATTGAGTGCGACCACCACCGTGACCGGGATGATAACGGCGACGATACTTACACGGAGGGCGCTGTCGCCGACTGAACTCAAGATGAAAACGCCGACCGGCACGCCCAGGAGGCCGGCGATGGTCATGGGTGCCATGCGGCCGACATCGAGGTGTTCTCTGCCCTGGAGGATTATCAACGCAAAGACGGCCAGGGACACAGTGTTGACCAGGACCACTACCGTCTGCGGATCGAAGGTGAGCAGGAGTACCGGGGTCGTGGTCATACCGATGCCGAATCCGACGGTTCCGAGGACCGTGGAGCCGGCGAATAGCATTAATGCGGCCACCAGGACTTCGACCAGAGACAGCGAAAACATAGGACACGGTCCAGGGATCGGGGTGAATGGCTATGGGGCTGGGGTATTATCCTCAGACCCCTGACTCCAAAACCTATTCCCCGCTCACGGCACCGCCTGGCCGGCCAGGACGCCGGTGCAGCGCTCGTGGTCTACGGCCACCTGCCCGTTTACCAGGACGAAGGGTATTCCCGCGGGGAACTGGCAGGGATCGTCGTAGGTGGCGTTGTCGATAATACGGTCTGAGTCGAAGACGACGATGTCGGCGTAGCCGCCTTCTTCAATGCGGCCGCGGCCGTTAAGGCCGAAGCGGCGGGCCGGGTTGTCGGTCATCCGCTGGACCATCTGCTCCAGGCCGAGGACGCCGATTTCACGCCGCAAACGGCCCAGGAACCTGGGGAAGGTGCCGTAGGCCCTGGGATGAGGCAGTCCACCCAGGGGTATCGCGTCGCTGCCGACCATGTAGTCGGGCCTGGACAGAAACTCCAGGGCGTCGCGGCTGATTTGCCGCCAGACGGCAACGCTTTGTGGGGGTGCGCCTCGGTATCCGACCTGAGTGTCTTCGTCCAGCAGCAAGTCACACAGTGCCTCTCCCATCGACACTTCACGATCACTGGCGATGTCTGGCAGGCTCATGCCCTCCAGGTGCCTGTTCTTAGGCAGGTGGGTGAACACCGCGTCGTCCAGCGGCCTTGGGTAGTCGTCGTCTAGATAGTCGATCAGGCGGCGCCTCTCCATAGGGTCGCTGAGCCGCTCGATAATGGCGTCGGGACCTCCTTCATGCGCGTAGCTGGGCAAGAATGACAGGGGGAAGGAGCTGCCCGAGGGGTATGGGTAGAGTTCCAGGGAGCAGTCGATACCCTCGGCTTTGCCTTTGTCGATCAACTCCAGCCTCTCTGCTACGCGGCCTGCGTTCTCGGGAACGGTGCGGTAGTGGGAGAAGTGCACCTTAACGCCGGAGCGTCGGCCGATCTCCAGCGCCTCGGGCACGTCGCCTCCACCGAATGCGCGGTCGGTGTTGACGTTCCGCAGGTGGGTCACATAGACTCCGCCGGCCTCGTGGGCCGATTTACACAGCTCGATCATCTCCGCGGTGTCGCTCCATGAGTTAGGGAAGTAGGACATTCCAGTGGCAAATGCGACGGCCCCCTGCTCGATGCCCTCTCGCACAAGACGCTTGGCCTTCTCCAGGGCATCCCCGACCAGCGGGACGTCTCGAAAACCGAGAGTCTCCAGCCGGACAGCACCGTGGGCCACGCAGTAGGCGGTGTTGATAGCAACTTTCTTGTGATAGTTGGAGCGGAAGGCAGCGACGCTGCTCATATCCAGGTCTTCGGGTGGCTCGCCGAGGATTCCGGCCAGGTAACGCCTGTAGACCCTGTAGTTCTCCGGCGAAAGCGGGGCGTAGGAGAGTCCGTCCTGGCCAAGGATCTCGGTGGTGATACCTTGACGCAACCCGTTGGCGTGCTGCGGGTCCACCAGGAGCATGCCGTCGGAGTGGGCGTGGGTGTCGATGAACCCGGGCGACACTGTCAGGCCGGTTGCGTCGATCACTCGTCGGGTCTCGGACCGGGACAGATCACCGATGGCCTCGATCGACTCCCCGGCGACGCCCACGTCGGCCCGGAAGCCAGGTGCCCCGGTGCCGTCTACTACGGTCCCGCCGACGATAAGCACGTCGAACATTGCATTCTCCCGGAGTCATGTAAACTGTCGTGTCTGGAGTGACAACAGCGGGAAGTATACCACAGGGGTTATCTAGGCCATCCATGTGCGAAGTTGACACTGCCGGTCAGGGGCATTAGGGTTACGCGGTGCCCAAAAGGGGGCGCTGGACGGGATATTTTTCGGCTGGCTAGTGCACTGTCTCACATATCACTTGACACGACGACACGCCGCCGTTGCGCACATGGAATAGGTCGAATGTCACCCTGAGGCCTTCCCAGGCCGAAGGGTCTGGGGAGGGGTTCCCTGCCACCCCAGATGCTTCGCGGAGCCTCAGCATGACATGTTCCGTTCCCTTTTTCCTCAGCGTAAAGCCATTTGAGGGACAGTAGGCTAACCCTCTGCCCTCCAGTCCATCGACCCCCATTGGCCTTTGCAGACGAATACCGGCTATTGATTCATATTCCGGCAACCGAGGAACCGAGAGGTACAGAAACAATGCCAATTGTCGACCACAACAGCCTCCCCGAGACACCCTGGAGACCCAACTATCGGAAATGGGATATCACCACGCCCGGCGATGGGACCACGAGCAGCAATATGTCGTATAGCTTAGTCGGCGTCGGGGCCGGCGCACCGCTTCACACCCACGAAGCCGACGAGCTTATCGTGATCCTGGAGGGGACGGTGGAGGCGCGGCTGGGAGAGGAGACCAGCCGCGTGGGCGCCGATCACACGCTGGTGATTCCTCCAAATACCCCTCATGGGTTCACCAGCGTAGGCCCCGGTGATGCCCGGATAGTTGCGTTTTTTCCCATCCCCGATCCGTTCGCCCACACCACCTTCCTTGAGGGTAAGCCCCCGGCGCCGCATCGGGATTAGGGATCCGCGGTTTTAACGGGACCACCACCTGTTAGTCGTTATCCACGAGTCGGAACGTACGCCGGGGTGCGGGCGACAGGCTCTCGATGGGGATGGGTGTAAGCGAGCCGCCGGGCAGTGACCAGAGAACCTGAAACTGCGAAGGGGGTTTTTCTGACAGGTATTCGACGCGGATATTGTGAGGCCCCGGGGACAGCTGGACCGTTGAAGTTGACTCGATAGATTCACCAGGTGGACTCTGGGTGGTCGGCCTTCCGTCCAGGGATAGTTTTATAACGCCGGCTCCGCCTACCTCGAATTGGTATTCACCTCTGGTCGGTGCCGTCAGGGTCCCTTCCCAGACGGCCAGATACGGTTCGGGGACCACAGGGTCGTAGTAGAAGGTGTTCATGGCGGGCGTCACCCGCATGGCGTCGGCGGCGCCCGACTCCTCACCACCGAGGTAGAAGCTTCCCGCGAGCCCCATGGGGCGAACCGAACCGTGATAAAGGTGCCCTGTCGGGATGGTCTCAAGAGGGCCACCCGGAGGCTGCCACATCACCCGCAGAAAGCCTGCAGGACCTCTCACCTTGTCTCTAATCTCCAGGAGGTGGAGGCCCACGGCCGGCTCTAACCGTACCGATGTGCGGCCGGCCCATAGGATGCGCAGGCCGTCCAGGAGGACCTGGGCGTCGGTCCCGCCCTCCAGTGTCAGCAGGTATTCGCCGGCTTCGACCACGTGCAGGGCGCCCTCCCACACCATATCGAAGGGCACCTCCCCCGGGCTTAACTCGAGACGCCACAGGGCCTCGGTCTCGGGCCGTATCGACTCTTGGGCCGTACCGTCGGCAAGGGTGCGGTTTTCCAGTAATCCGAGACGGCTCTCCAGCTGGTCTTTCTCGATGACCGCCGAGTAGTACAGCACGTTGCCTCCGCCCGGTGGGCGCACCTCGGAGAACTGTCCGTCGGGGTAGTAGCTTTTGAGGAGGCGGTAGACGCCGGCCTCCCGAGGCTCCAGGTAGATGGACACGCCTCGCGAAACCCGGGAAGGGTCGATGGGTATCCCCGTGGGTGCGCGGATTACGTCATAGCTCGTACTCTGGCCCAGAAGTAACGCCACAAGGCTGAACTTGAACTGGCGGGATGTCAGGATGTCGTATCCTTGGTTCCGCTTCTGAAGCATGTCACGGGCGATCAGGCTCTCGTCGGTGGAGAAGGCGGCATACACCTCCGGATCTCTGGCCTGCTCACCGAAGTAGGTGTCGATGTTTACGAAAGCGATAAGACCAAGCAGCACCGCCACGAGTAAGGATGTGCCCCAGCGAACGGCTACCCAGGATGCAGACCTGCCAACCCGCCATACGGCGCCAATGGCCACCGTTATGATCGCGACGACGGCTGGCAGCGCACCGATGGACCTCAATGATTGTGGGGCCTCCCAGGGTAGCGTCAGCGCACCTGGCAGAATCATAAACAGTATCCAAATCGGGAGGACGAACATGGCCGGGTTCCGCCATCGCGTCAGGGCGACGCCCAGTCCCAGCACCAGGAGCACGCCGGAGAAGAAGTCTAACATGGGCTCACCGGGAAGGTTGTGCCGGGGGTTCGGGTCTCCTTCCCGGTTAAACATCAGGGAGTGGTCTACGATGCTTTTGCCTATCTCAACGACGGCGTCGTCGAGAGGACGTCCCGAGAATACCGAGGTTGTCCTGGTCCTTGCGAAAAAATCGTCCGAGTCTTTAGCGGCGAACTGTACCACAGGAGCTGCCACGGCCAGAGAGACCACGACCATGACCAGGACCTTGACAGAAAAACGCCTGATCTCTGGCCTCTGGAACACCAGGTAGTGCAGCAGGAGAACGCCTACCACCAGAGGGAAGAGGCGAAAGGAGGTGTAGAACCACATACCGAGGCCAAGAGAAGCACCCGCGAAGCCAAAGTCGGAGAGCCGTCCACTTCGCATGGCTCGTAGGGTCAGGTAGGCTGTGAGGGCGGCGAATAGTGTCGCAGTGATCCCGTGCATTCCTATACGGCTCCAGATGATGTCCCACCTCATCACGGTGGTCAGGAATGCGGCCACGAGGCCGAGGAAGGGGCCACCAAGGAGTCTAACGAGTAGGAATACGGCCACGATCCCCGCCAGCCCGAAAGCCACACTGATCAGCCGGCCGGTAGCCGGTGTGATGCCCGTCAGATCGATCATAGCGGCGATGGGCATCAGGAAGAGGCTGGGGAGCGCGGTCGATCGTACGAACACAGGGGTCGATCCGGGATCTGCCAGGATTTGCCGTGCCTGACTCAGGTTGTCGGCCTCGTCGTACCAGAGACCGGCCGGTAACTCCTGGAGGTTGTAGAGTCTCGCACCCAGGGCCAGCAGGAGGATGACGGCCAGTACGGCCCAGGGCGCCAAAGACCGGTAGCTTACAGAGACACCATGGTCTTCCCTTACCCGGTGGACCAGCCCTGTCCATCGGGCTTCAAGCCCAGGCAACGCAAGGAGAAGCAAGACCATGGACAGGCCGTAGGCGTACCATGCCAACGTGTTGGACAAGGCACCGGCGAAGCCGGTCAGGGACAGCGCGAGCATGAGCGCGCTCAAGCCTAGCATGCCCAGCACCGCGCGTCGCTCCAGACCGATGTTCTTCGACAGGTTTACAGGAGGCTGTGCGGAGGCGGGTGGGTCTTTCTGCGTCAGGTCACCTGATTCCTGATCGGACGGGCTCAGGGGCTGCTTGAGCAAAGCCAGGGCCATGGCGGCCATGGCGACCAGGTAAGGTGTCAACGCCCATCGGGGGCTGTCTCCGACGATGATAAGCTGGCCAACGCCGCCCAGAACGAGGGCCATGGCGACGAGGGCCATCCGGAGGGAACTGGGCTTGGTCCAATCCATGTTCAAGCCGGGAACTCCTACCGCAACCGACGATAAGCGATTGTCCGAGGATCAAGAAGCCTGTCCGCGTCAGGGAAGTTCATCGTTGATGGGTTACCCAGGAACGCCAGTCTATCTTACGAAGGTTCCTCGGTCCTGACCACCTCTTTGCGGTGCAGTTCTTCGATCTCGGCTGAGGAGTAACCGATTTCGCCCAGGAGTTCCCGGTTGTGTTCTCCCAGGAACGGCGTGGGCCTGCCCTGGGCCGGCGTGGTGTTTCCCAGGAGGACGGAGTTGCCCAGAAATGTCATGGGGCCGGCCGGAGGGCTGCCGTACTCGACGACCATGTCGTTGGCCAGGGCATGGAGGTCGGACGGAAAGGCAGGTATGTAGTCGTAGACCACCGGTGAATGGGCGATACCGGCCTGCTTCAGCCGGTCCGACAGCTCAGTCAAGCCTGATCTCTTGACGGCTTGAGCGATTTCAGATGCCAGGATGGCGTCGTTCCGACGGCGGATTTCTTCTGTGCGGAATCGAGAATCGGTCGCCAGTTTAACGGCTCCCAGCGCATCGCAGAAGGCGACCCAGTCTTCCTGCGCCTCGGCTATCAGGTATAGCCAACCGTCCGCGGCCTCATAAAGGCGGTTCAGAGCACTGTAACCGTACTGCTCTTTGTCCGCCCGGCGGCGATGGGGCTTTCCATCGTAGCTGACGAAATCGCGGGAGCCGATGACGATAGCCGCGTTCAGGAGGTTGGTGTCCACCCTCTGGACTATGCCGGTCCGCTCCCTGACAAAGAGGGCAAGCAGGGTACCCAGCGCACCCAACGCTGCGCCGACCCAATCGGTGATGGCCAGCCGGACCAGCGTGACGGGTGGGTTCTCCGGTCCTCCCTGGATCCTCTGGAGTCCCATCAGGGCCTGGGCTAACGGGTCCACACCGGCACGGTGGGCGTAGGGCCCGTTCCACCCGTAGGCCGTCACATGAGTCTCCAACAGGCGGGGATTCAGGGTCTTCATGATGTCGGTCCCGATCCCCATACGGTCGGTGGCGCCAGGTCGCATGTTGGCAAGGAGGACGTCGGCCCGGGCCGCCAGCCTACGGGCGATCTCTTGACCTTCGACTGTTCGGGTGTCGGCAGAGACCCCACGCTTGTTGGAGTTCATATACATGAAGAGTTGGTGTAGCGTGCGCCTCGACAGGTCTCCATCCAGAGGTTCCAGCTTAACGACGTCTGCTCCCAGGTCGGCCAGCATCTTCCCGGCAGCGGGGCCTGCGATAACGTTGGATATTTCGAGAACGCTGACACCGTCGAGGGGACGGGGCTGCAGCTTCATTGGGTCGGGGATCAAACTTCCCGTCTCTGCATCAGCGCCAGGGAGGCTGGCCAACGCGCTGGCGGTGTCCTCACCCGGAATGGGGCTGGGGCCGCGTACTTCACTGGGAGTCTCAGAAAACTGGATCGGCGGCCCCATTTGTAAGATAGGCCCCACAAGGGGGTCTCGGAGCCCGAGCGTCATGCCGTTGGACCGCACCTGAGGGTCTTCCATGGCCTCTTCGACTGTGGCGGTGCGGGCGAAGGGTACATCAGCCTCTTCAAAGATCTTCTCCCACTCATGGTAGGGTTTCTGTTTTATGACACCGGCGACAATCTCGAATAGCTCACTCCTGGCCTTTTCGTCGGTGGGCCATCGGCCGTTCCCGTATTTGGGGTCCAAGACGATCTCCAAAATCCCCATTACCGCGGCGGCCATGTCGATGAATTCGCTGTGGATACATCCGAGTTGCACCCATTGGCCGTCGGCGCACTCGTAGACGCTGTAGAACGGCGCCCCGCCGATCGGGCGATTGGGAAACGGGAACGGTTTGACCCTGTCCCCCACCGCCGGTGGGTTGAAGACGAGGGCGCCCGCCATCAATGAGGTGTCGACTTTTCGACCCCGTCCCGTCCTCTCTCTGGCCAAGAGTGAAGCCACGATCCCCTGGGCGGCCAGTAGTCCCGCGCCGACGTTGGCGACGGGATGGACTAGGTGAGGCGGGCCGTCACGGAATGACGGTGCGAACTCCAGCAGGCCCATCCGGGCCACGACCAGCTCCTCGATTGGTGGTTCGTCCTTGAGTGGTCCCCGCTTGCCATAGGCGGTTATGGAGCAGTGGACCAGGCCCGGATTTACGGCGGATAGTCGAGGGTAGTCAACGATTTTCTGGATCGGGGAAGAGGGTCGAAAGGTTTCGACCAGCACGTCGGCGCTGCGGACCAGTCTGAGGAACGTGTCCCGCTCGTCAGGACCCTCGGAAAGGTCCAGGGCGACGCTTTCCTTTCCGCGATGCCATACACGGTTGCCGGGGACCTCGCGGTCCGGGCCAGCCTTGGTGGACTCGATGCGTATGACCCTGGCCCCATTGTCACAGAGAAACATCGTGGCCAGGGCACCGGCCATGCCCTGAGCTGCGTCAACGACGGTGATGCCATCCAATGCGCTTGCCATCGAGGGTCTCACCTCAGAAAATAACGTTCCCAATTGTTGTTCTTCGGGGCTAGGGTGTCAAGGTAAATCGGGCATAAAAAGTCCCGGACGTGCCCGCCCGGGACTTTTTGTCGCTATTTATCGAGTGAGACCGGCCGAAGCCGCGAAACCTGGAGTGTGCGTCCCAGCCTGGGGTGACTGGTCTCACCCAAATCACCCCCGGGCCAAGTCTGCGCACTCTTGACTCCGCCCAAACGACGGCGCAGAATCAAGATCCGGGTCAATTGTCCGCGGCGACCTCGACCGTGGATGTGAGCCTGTCTCGCAGCGTTGCTCTCATCTGCTTGACTCGCGGTAGATCCGGGTACTGATTGTCTTCTTCTTTTTTATCGAAGATCTTGTCTCCGTCCACGAAAACCTGAAGAATCCCCCCAACGCCCGGGGTCAGCTTGAGAGCGATTTTATTGCCACCCTCGGCAAAGAACTCGGAGGCCATCCAGACCGCCGTACCGTGATAGCTTCAAGGGACGCAGTAGGTGATCTCTACGTCAATCCTTCCTTCTTCAGCCATTGAACTCCTCCTAAAATATTTGCGATGTCGCGGTGTACACAGGGCCGGACGAATCCGTGCCGTGATGGTCTGGAAGTTATCACAGGGGGTAGGTAGTGTCAATCGGAGGGAGGCACCTCCTGTCAGACCCGGTCCGGGTCGGCCAGGATCTCCCTGAGGACGAGGACCGCCACCTCTTTGTCCAGCGGCTGGTTGTTGTTGCCGCATTTTGGAGACTGGATACAGCTCGGGCAGCCGGATTCGCAGGGACAATTGGCGATGACTTCGAGCGTCGCTTCCCAGAGGTCGCGCACTATATCGTAACCGTGCTCGGCGATTCCTACACCTCCCGGGTGACCGTCGTGGATAAACACCTGGGGGCGTCCGGTGTCGGGGTGGAGCGGCGTCGAGATGCCGCCGATATCGTTCCGGTCACACAGGGCGAACAGGGGAAGCACGCCGATGGCGGCATGCTCAACGGCATGGAGACCGCCGGCCAGATCCAGCCGGTTGTCCAGGATGTAAGCTAGTGTATCATCGGGCAGGTCGAACCAGAGGGCAGTGGTGTCGTAGCTCCTGGGTGGGAGACTGACATGATCTTCGCTTAGGACCTCTTCGGTGAAGTGGGCTTTCCGTTTGAACCCGACCACGCTGGTCTCGACGTTCACGTACCCCAGGTATACTTTAGTCCTGCCCGCCGGCTTCTCCTTGAGGACCTTGAGTACACGGGTCTCGGTGTAGTCCCGCACCACGGTGTAATAAGGCACGTCGGTGACGACCGCATAGGCGGTGCGGGACTCCAGGTCGAGTTCGGTGATCAGATAGGGCTCTCCCTGGTGGAGGTAGACGGCCCCTGGATGGAGCTGGAGGAAGGCGGCCATCTCGTCCACGGTCTCCAGTATTGCACCGCTCTCTCCCTCGACTAGCGTGTAGGAATGGGTTGACGTGGACCTTATGTTGATCCCTTCGGCGGGATAGGTGACCTCGGGCACCAGGTGCCACCGGCCGGACCGGGCACGAAGGAGATTATCGCGTATCATCTCGTCGGCGTACCAGAGCAACTCGGGTCCGAATAGCTCGGTGTCGTCCATGGTGAGAGGGGCTTCATAGGCCGCGCACAGCAGGTGGGGTTTCAAAACGTAGGGGTTGCCCGGAGATATCCGAGCGCTCTCATGTGGTTTGCCGAAGAAGGCCTCAGGGTGGCGCATGAGATACTGGTCCAGCGGATTGTCCAGGGCCACCAGGACGCTGAGGGAGCGACCTCCACGACGACCGCTTCGACCCGCCTGCTGCCTGGTGCTGGCTATGCTGCCCGGGTAGCCGGTCAGAATGGTGGCGTCCAGGTCTCCAATGTCCACGCCCAGTTCCATGGCGCTGGTTGTCGTCAGTCCCAACAGGCGGCCTTCGAACAGGTCGCGTTCGATCCTGCGCCTGTCTTCTGGCAGGTAGCTGGCCCGGTACGGCGCTACGCGTTCGGCGATCGCGGGGTCCGTTTTCTTGAGCTGGTCGCGGACGTAGACGTAGAGAAGCTCGGACAGGCGACGGCTGCGGACAAAGGTCATGGTGCGTATGTTCCGACGCAGGAGTTCCGCGAATATCAGAGAGGCCTCGCTGTTGGTACTGCGGCGGCTGCCGCTGGCCATGTCGATCATGGGCGGGTTCCAAAATACGAAGTCCTTACCTCCATATGGCGATCCGTCCTCTTCGACGACCTTGAAAGGAAGGCCCACCAGCCGCTCGGCGTGCTCGCCCGGGTTCGCGATGGTCGCCGAACAGAGGATGAACTGAGGATCGCTGCCGAAACGGCGGCAAAGCCTGCGTAAGCGGCGGATGACGTTGGCTACATGCGAGCCGAAGACGCCTCTATAGACATGAGCCTCGTCGATGACAACGTATCGCAGGCCGCGAATGAGGCGGTACCAAGAGCGATGGTTGGGGAGGATACCGAGGTGCAGCATGTCGGGGTTGGTTACGATGATGCGCGAACTCCGCCGGACCTCGGACCGGTCCTGGGAAGGGGTGTCGCCGTCGTAGATTCCGTGTCGCACCCGGCTTCCATCGGGGACCAGTCGGGTAAGCGTCTTGGACTGGTCCTGGGCCAGAGCCTTGGTTGGGAAGAGGTAGAGTGCCCATGCGGCGCGGTCCTGAAGAAGCGCTTCGAGAACGGGCAGGTGGTAACACAGGCTCTTTCCGCTGGCCGCAGGAGTGGCGACGATGACATTCTCGCCCTGTTTCAATGCGTTTATGGCGTCGGCCTGATGGGAGTATAGGAAGTCGATCCCCATCGCCTCCAACGGACCTCCTAATCTCGAGTCGAGTGGACTGTCGAGGCTGCCAGGAGAAAATACCCTGGGCGGAATCTCCTCCAGGTGAACTATCTGGTCTCGATACCACTTCAGACGCTGAAGCTGGCTCAGGAAGTTTAGTACGTCCATCGTTGGTTCATGGAGAATCGGCGGCTTAATTGCTTGTCCGCGTAAGTCCGCTCAGAAATTTGTCGCCCAACTGCTCAGAATCCCGAGAGCGTTTCCTGCTCCTGGGCCACGATTTCCAGGTCCTCCCTGGAGCTCTCGACGAAGGCGACGACGTTCTGAACTGTCTCTTCGGCGTGGCGGGCGCTGTTACTGACGCAGGTGATGCCCAGGGTGGCTATCTGCCAGGCCTGGTTGTCCTCCACCTCGGCAACAGAGACGTTGAACTTGTTTCGTATGCGCGAGGACAGGGACTTGATGACCCGGCGTTTGCCTTTGAGGGTCTGGTTTTCCGGAATGCGGACTGTCAGCTTGCAGACTCCGACGTGCATCTCTCATCCATTGTTTCCAATCAGCCTGGGAGAGCCGATGTCAACCTGCCAAGTTGGACGGGGTCACGGCAAGGCGTGTGTTCCCACCCATGGATTCACGAGCATTATAGCATCGGCGGTACACGATCAGCCGCGCCATTTCGTCGGATTCCGTCAGCCGGTTTGATTACATCGAACACAGCATAGGGTGACCGAATCTCGGGTAAACGGTGGCCCCAAAGGACTTTTCGTAGCAGGCGACCAGGGTTTATCATCGGCTGAAAGGGTTGTCAGTCCCCACAGGAGGCGAAGTGGTGGCGAAGACCAAAGATAAGGCGACTAACAAAGATCTGACGCGGCCGCTGATCATCAACAACGATAACGGTACCGAGGAATCCCCGCCGTTTGCTCACCCCAGCGAGAAAGAATTCGCCCAAATCCTCGACTTCTACGGTCTCCGGTGGGTGTATGAGCCGCGATCCTTCCCTCTAAGGTGGGAGGACGACAAGATCGTCGAGATGCTGACGCCGGACTTCTATCTGTCCGACCTGGACCTGTACGTGGAACTGACCACGATGAAGCAGAGTCTGGTCACGGAAAAGAACAGGAAGCTGCGGCATTTCAGAGAGCTCTACCCGGACTACAATATCAAGCTGCTGTACCGCAGAGACTACCATCGCATCCTGGCCAAGTTCGGATTCGGCCCGCTGGCGGATGCGGAGGTCCGGGGAATAGATCGGGTGCTCTTCACCACGCGGCAGGTCCAGCGCCGGGTCAAGGCACTGGGGAAGCAGATCTCCGGTGACTATAAGGACCGCCAGCCGGTTCTGGTCGGAGTGCTGCGAGGGATGCTGTGCTTCATGGCAGACCTGATGCGTGAGATCACGCTGCCGGTAGAGGTTGAGTTCATGGCCGTGTCCAAGTACGGAGGTGGCGAACAGTCGGCGGTCAGGCTCACCAAAGACCTGGACCAGGCCATCACCGGACGTGACATCATCCTGGTGGAAGACGTGGTGGACAGCGCCATGACACTGAATTACCTGATGGGGCATCTGAGAGCCCAGCGACCTGCCAGCCTCGAGGTATGCACGCTGCTGGACAAGCCGGCCCGACGGTTGGTGAACGTGCCGATGCGGTATATCGGGTTCGAGGTTCCGGATGAGTTCCTGGTGGGCTACGGTCTCGACTTCCAGGAGAAGTACAGGAACCTGCCGTTTATCGCGGTGTTGAGGCCGGAGATCAAGGAGTAAGGGGCAAAAAGAAGTGCCCCGAGTAACCTTGCCTATCTGCCTTCGGCCTGTCTTGGCCGCCGCAGCGAACCACAACGGTCTCGATGGCTTCGGACATTCGGCTCAATTACTCGGGACTTTTTTGGAATATCAGAATGCCAATCCGCTTGTCAATAGTATTTTCGGGAATTTTGAGGAATTGCTGGAAATTGCTTTTTCGTTAACACTTCTCAAGAATAATTTACCTAAGAATCAATACTCACCGCCACCAGGTGTCCCGTCTCTAAAATACGCTTACGAACTGTCATTGCGAGCATTGCGAGTCCTTCCGCGGAAGGACGACCTGTCGGGGCGACGAAGAAAACTGTCCGCCACCTTAATCGGTATTGGTGCGGACTCTCCCCATGGGCCTCGCCCCGATCCCGGCTTTGCGGGACGATTCTTCGGAGGAGGAGTGCTGGACTTCCGACCAGACTGTTACCCTCAAACTGGGCCCCACTTTACCCACCTGCACTGACCAGTTCCCGCTCCGCCTCGCTCAAGAACCTCTCCCGTCGATAAAACTCCTCCCCATATTCAGACCGGGCACCGCTAGCCCTCTGATGCCCGGATGATACCTTCTTTATTCCCTGGGTTACTACCTTCCTCAGACATCTTCAGCGACCCGCTAGACTGCGTCGTCCCTGGATGCTACAGTTTGGCCAGTCTGACACTGAGCCGGGGGTGAAATATGGCCGCCAACCAGGATGTGGATGCTCTGCTACAGGCTTTGGAGGACGCTGTGGACGAGGCGATCCTGTACATCGAGGGTCCGGGGGCGACCTCGCAGGTCGTAATAGACCAGTGGGGCCCGCGAGATGTATTTTGTCATTTCCTGTTCTGGCACGAAGCGACCGCACGGGGGATGGAATCGGTGGCCGGTGGCGGAGAGCCTATGCGAGTTGAGACTCCACTGGATAAGGCGAACGCTGACGCGATAACCAGCCGCGCGGGCCAGACGATATCTCAACTGGTCGCTGAGGCGCGTCGACAGCAGGAGCGCCTGGCGAACGCCGTTCACGCACTGGATGACTTGAGCCAGACGGTGCTGGTCCGGCCGGATGGCACCCGGTTATCCGCCCGACAGCGTCTGGAGCTGATAGCCCATCACTGGTCGGAGCACATCGAAGAGCTACAGGCCGCGGCCAACTCCTAGAACGGTGCTGACGATCGGTACTGGTGGGACGCTGAGGAACCAGAGCCGGAGGGTCAGCGGATGGTAGAACGGGTGAGGAAAAACTGGAATATGCGCTCGGGTATCAACCTGGCACCGATCATTCCAAGCCTCGCTTCAAGGCCGACCGGGTGTCGAAATGCTGGTCTTCGAGAACGCAGGACCTTGTGCACCACCTTGGCAACCGCGATGGGATCGGTCGCCAGCCTCTCGTAGCGGGAATGCTTAGACCGGTAGGTCGCCAGGTATGGAGTGTAGATACCTCCCTCAGTATCGGCAGCCTCTCCCACAACCTGGTTTTGTTGGAACTGTGTCTGGAACAGGCCGGGCTGCACCACAGCCACGCGAATACCGAACGGCCATAGCTCGGTCCTGAGCGCTTCGCTAAGCCCTTCAAGAGCGAACTTGCTGGCCGCGTAGGCCCCATTGAAGGGCGTAGCCAGCCTGCCTTCGACGGAACTTATGTTGACAATGGTGCCTCTGTGCATCTCCACCATCCCAGGCACCACGAGTTTGATCAACCGTAAGGCCGCAAAGAAGTTTGTCTCGAACTGATCTCTGACCTCCTGAATAGTCAGGTCCTCGACCGGCCCCCAGAGTCCGTAACCGGCGTTGTTTACGAGGGCGTCGAGAGGACCGAACTCGTCGAGAATCCGGTTTAGGGCATCGGCTGTGGCCTGGTCGTCATTGATGTCGAGCTCGAGCGGCTTCACTCGGAGCCCGGAGCTTTTGGCCTGGGACCGGAGGTCCGTGAGTCGTTCCATGGAGCGACTGGTGCCTACGACGGTGTAGCCTTTCTCTGCCAGGTGGAGCGCCGTGGCTTTCCCTATCCCGGAAGATGCGCCCGTGATCAGAACGGTCTTGGCCCGGGCTGTGGACATCTGGTGCCCCCTTAGTCGTCATGTGGTACGGCGCCATTATATGACACGAGACCGCGCCAATGGTGGCGGGAATCCCGACCTATCCTGAGCTGCGCGCAGTAGGGTTAGTTGAGAGTGTTAGGCTCCCCGGCAGTGGCTCAGACGCTGACAGCCCGCGTTCCGTCGGACCGAGAGTTACCGCCACTGAGGACCCGGCTGAGATTCCTGGCTGAATGGATGAGGCCGATGTGGCTGTAGGCCTGAGGGAAGTTTCCGAGGAGCTGCTTTGTCGTAGGATCGATCATCTCGGCGAACAGTCCCAGATGGTTGGAGCAGCTCAGCATCTGCTCGAAGTACTCGGCCGCCGTTTCGACCCGGCCGGTCCGTATGAGGCCGCCGATAAGCCAAAAGCTGAGGATGGTGAAGGCCCCTTCATTTTGCCCACCGAGGCCGTCTTCTGTCTGATCGGGAATGTAACGCTGAACCAGTGGACCGTCAGCCAACTCACGACGGATGGCTTCGATCGTCGACAGAATCCTGGGGTCATTCGGCCGAAGGAACCCTATCAGGGGCAGTACCAGGTTGCTTGCATCGAGAGAGTCGGTGGCATAGTGCTGAACGAACGCCTGTTTTCGGTCGTTCCAGCCGCACCTGATGACCTCTTCTTTGATGGCGGCCGCTGTTTGCCGCCATCTATCAACAGCGCCATTGCGCCCCAGTGCCTCTGCGATTCTGGCGGCCCGGTCAAGGGCGACCCAACTCATCAGTTTGGAGTAAACGAAGTGTTGCTGTGGTCCTCGCACTTCCCAGACACCCCGATCCTTCAGACGCCACTTGTTGCATACCACCTCGGCGAAGTTTTCCACCAGTGACCAGGCTTCGTCAGTGACCACCCCTCCGTTTTTTTGCAGCGAATCGACGCCGCGGATGACTCCGCCGAACACGTCGAGCTGAAAGTGTCGCGATGCGCCGTTGCCGATGCGCACCGGCCCCGAACCTTCGTAGCCCTCCAGGTGGTCCAGTTCCACTTCTTTCACCGAGGAGGCGGGCGAGATACCATATAGGATTTTAGGCTTGCCGTTGGTCACCTTGCATTGATAGGTCAGCCAGCGCAAGTACCGGTCGGCCTCCTCCATGTGACCCATTCTGTACAGAATGTCCATAGCGAAGCTCGAATCCCGGAGCCAGGCGAACCGGTAGTCCCAGTTGCGGGAGCCGCCTATCGTCTCAGGCAGCGAGGTCGTGGGAGCGGCAATCACCGCGCCTGTGGGACGGTATACCATCAGATGGAGAACCAGAAAAGACCGGATTACCTCCTCTTTCCACATTCCGTCATAATTCAGGCCCGAAGCCATCACCTCCCAGTACACCTTGGTCTGTTGGAGTTTTTCGGCGGTACGATAGGTCTCGATTCGCCATGGGCGCCCGTGGCCGTAGGCAGCGACGAATGCGACTTCTTCGCCCTGGTGCAAGGTGAATTCCGCCGACGCCTCGTCGCCGTCGATCTCCAGCGGGACCTGGGAGCAGAGGGTCAGGTTCTGGTGGCCCCCTCTGGCTTTTACGCTGCCATTCACGGCCGTCAGCGTGGTCTCGGTCCTACCGTAATCCATGCGCGGCTGAAAGATACATCTGACCGTTACGGTCCCGCCGCTGCATCGCACTATGCGGTGGATCTCATGAGGACAGTCGCTGAACGACTCATCGCCGCTCAACGGCATGAAATCGGTCAGGGTCAACTCGCCTGTGGGAGTCCTAAATCGCGTGGAGAGTATGTTGGTGTTGGGCAGGTAGGTCTGCCGGACCTCATCGATTGGGCCTTCGGGCGCGATTTGAAATCTCCCACCCCTCTGGTGGTCCAGAACAGCGGCAAAGACACTGGGCGAGTCAAATCGCGGGAAGCAACACCAGTCTATGCAGCCGTCGATTCCTACTAAGGCGGCGGAATTCATGTCACCTATCAGGCCGTAGTTACCAATGGGTTTGTACATCGATATCGCTTGCTCTCTTCGGCCTCTTCGCGTCCGGTCCAAGTTGCTCCTCACGCTTGAAAATCTTCCGACCAGTCTTCGCCGGGATTTGAGTGTAAACCTATCCACCGGCCAGTCCAACTGTAAAGGGAGAAAGGACGCTGTTAATCATCGTTTTCAAGTACCTTTATCAAGCTGTGGTCGGACCGTCATTAAAGCAACCAGAACCTCCGTTGGTCGCCATCGAAACCGGTGTTATAATCGACTTTATCTTGGATTCATCCATCGGGAGCGAAGATCGATCATATCGGTGATCGGGGCCAGCCAGGTAACGCCGGAAGTCGGCCAGGTGGCGGAGAAAGTTGGAGCCGAACTGGCCAGACGGGGAGCGACGGTAGTTTGCGGTGGCCTGGGAGGAGTGATGGAGGCGGTATGTAAGGGGGCCAAGTCGGCCGGTGGGAGTACGATCGGGATACTGCCGGGCAACGATCCCGCCGAGGCCAACCGGTGGGTGGACACTCCGATATGCACCGGCCTGGGGTATGCTCGAAACGTCATCGTGGTCAAGACCGGTCGCGCGGTCATCGCGGTGGACGGGGCCTACGGGACCCTGTCTGAAATTGGACATGCACTGGGCGATGGTATCCCTGTGATAGGACTGTCCACATGGACGCTGAGCCGAAACGGTTATCTTGACCAGGGAGTTGAGACGGCCCATGATGCGACCGACGCGGTCGAGAAGGCCTTGGATGCAGCCCGGCGTCGTGACGGTTGAGTCGACGGTACACGGGAGGATAGGATTGCCTCGGTCTCAAACCAGAGCAGTATGAGTACCATAGAGGGAGTAACGGCCAGAGAAATCCTGGACTCCCGTGGACGCCCCACGGTGGAGGTCGAGGTTGTGCTGTCGGATGGAGCCCGGGGGCTGGCGTCGGTGCCGTCGGGCGCCAGCACCGGGGCCAGCGAGGCGCTGGAGCTACGCGACGGTGACGCCGAACGGTTCCGCGGCCAGGGCGTGCTCAGGGCCGTGGAGAACGTGAGCCTCAGTCTCGGACCCGAAGTCCTCGGCATGGCCGCCAACGACCAGGAGGCCCTGGACCGACGGCTTATCGACCTCGATGGGACCGTCGATAAGAGCGGACTGGGCGGCAACGCCATCCTGGGAGTTTCCCTGGCCGCGGCACGAGCCGCGGCGGAGAGCCCGGGCAAGCCTCTTTACTCGCACCTGAGCCGGGGGAGACCGGTCTCGCTGCCGGTCCCCATGCTCAACATACTCAACGGAGGCAGACACGCCCAGAACTCCACGGACTTCCAGGAGTTCATGGTCGTACCGGCCGGGTTCGAGACGTTCGGTCGGGCTCTTCGGGCCGGCGTCGAGGTATATCACGCGCTGAGGGAGCTGCTGAGCGCCAAAGGACTGGGGACCGGTGTGGGGGACGAGGGAGGATTCGCCCCGTCGTTGGGGTCAAACAGCGATGCCGTGGAGTTTTTATTAGCGGCGATCGAGAAGGCGGGATACGAACCGGGCGAACAGTGTTTCATCGCCCTGGACGTTGCCGCATCCGAGTTCTTCATCCAGGAGAATGGGACCTACTCGCTCGCTCTGGAAGATGCGGTGCTGACGCCCGAAGAACTGGTCTCCAGATACGCGGAGTGGGTGGACCGGTATCCGATCGTCAGCATCGAGGATGGTATGGCGGAAGAGGACTGGGACGGCTGGCGGGCGATGACCGAACGATTAGGTGGCCGGGTGCAACTGGTGGGCGACGACTTCTTTACGACCAACCCCACACGCATCGAGAAGGGCCTCCGGCTGAATGCCGCCAACGCCGTGCTGATCAAGCCCAACCAGATCGGCACCGTCACCGAGACGCTGCAAGCGATGGAGTTGACGCGAAACGCAGGCTGGGGCATGGTCGTCAGCCACCGTTCCGGTGAGACCGAGGACACCTTTATTTCGGACCTTGCCGTCGGGACCTCGGCGGGCCAGATCAAGGCGGGCGCGCCGGCCCGGGGAGAGCGGACGGCCAAGTACAACCGGCTGCTACGGATCGAGGAGGAACTGGGTGATAGGGCGAGGTTCACCGGTTTGGCGGTATACGAGCGATTCGTTACCTGACGCCCCCTCCTTGATCCTGCACCTGATGGTTATCAACTAAATAGATTGACTACGCATCATAATGTCATTCTGATCCCGACTTACCCACCCACTGTCATTCTGAGCGTAGCGAAGAATCTGGGGTGGTCGGGTGCAGAGAACGACTCCGACCTGGGCCCCGCCCCAGATCCTTCGGCGTCCTTCCGCGGAAGGACGTCTCAGGATGACATAAAGCTCCGGGCCAACTATTTGTTACAATGAGAGGGAGGAGACCAAAAGAACTTCACATTCAAGGTAATGACAGGTACTTGGTGGTAGTGGCGTCAGCAGTTATAATGGGCTACTGCCAACGGCAGTGTCGGAGTCCCGTCGATCTCAAGTCAGGGGGTAAAGGCCATGGCGACCCGTGTAGGTATCAATGGATTTGGGCGCATCGGAAGACAGGTGCTCAGGGCGATGATGGAACGCCACCCGGACAGCTTAGAAGTGGTGGCCGTCAACGACCTGACCGACACGGTGACCAACGCGCACCTATTCAAGTACGACACCAACTACGGGATCTATCCCGGTACGGTCGAGGCCGCGGACGAAGGTATCGTGATCGACGGCAAGGCGATCAAGGTGCTGTCTGACCGAGACCCATCAAGGCTGCCCTGGGGAGACCTGGGCGTGGACGTGGTCGTGGAGTCCACCGGGTTTTTCACCGACGCCGACAAGGCGTCGGGCCACCTGGAGGGAGGCGCCAAGAAGGTTATTATCTCCGCACCGGCCAAAGGCGAGGACATCACCCTGGTACTGGGAGTTAATGAAGACAAGTACGACCCGGACCGGCACAACATAATCTCCAACGCATCCTGCACCACCAACTGCATAGCCACGATGGTGAAGGTGCTGCACGATAGCTTCGGTGTGGAAAAGGGCTTGATGAGCACAATCCACGCCTATACCAACGACCAGAAAATCCTGGACCAGGTACACGGCGACCTGCGCCGTGCCCGCGCCGCCGCCATGAACATAATCCCAACCACGACAGGAGCGGCCAGGGCCGTGGGTCTTGTGCTGCCGGAACTGAACGGCAAGATTCACGGCATGGCGTTTCGGGTACCCACCTCGACCGTGTCCATAACAGACTTCACGGCCGTTCTCGGTAAGGACGCCTCTGCCGAGGAGGTGAACTCCGCCTACAAAGAGGCCGCAAGGAACAGCCTGAGCGGTATCCTCGAGTACTGCACCGAGCCCCTGGTGAGCAGCGACTTCAAGCAGAATCCTCACAGCTGCATCATTGACGCACTGTCAACGATATCGCTAGGCGGCAACCTGGTGAAGGTAGTCGGCTGGTACGATAACGAGTGGGGCTATAGCTGCCGCACCGCGGATCTAGGAACGTTCCTGGCGGATAAGGGACTTTAACCCGAAGACTTTTTATCTTCGGCGTTCGCTTTATTCGTGAAATTGGGGGCCGTATTCCCTGAGGAATGGGTTTACACCCTACCCGTCTAACGGTTAAACTCTGGTATCCGGTGACAAGGGGTGGAACAGAGACACCGCGGATTTGCCCGGTGGCACTGTGTTGACCGGTTAAGCGATTGCCAACCCTTTTTACCGCGAGTATAATGAGGCTTGTTTGTGAGGGTAGTTTTTCGAAACGGAGGTTCATGAATGGCAATCGACGTGAAGGCGGAAACGGGGACGTGGCGGGTTAAAGTTGGGCTCGCCCAGATGCTCAAGGGCGGCGTCATCATGGACGTAGTGACCGCGGAACACGCCAAGATAGCCGAAGATGCGGGCGCGTGCGCGGTGATGGCCCTGGAACGCGTACCTTCCGACATTCGTGCCGCCGGCGGCGTCGCTCGCATGTCGGACCCAACCGTAATCACCGAGATCATCGATGCGGTGACCATCCCGGTCATGGCCAAGGCGCGGATCGGACACTTTGTCGAGGCTCAGGTCCTGGAAGAGCTTGGAGTCGATTACATCGACGAGTCCGAGGTCTTGACGCCGGCCGACGAGAACAATCATGTAAACAAGCATGATTTCAAAGTCCCCTTCGTGTGCGGGTGCCGGGAGCTGGGTGAGGCTCTGCGACGCATCGGCGAGGGCGCGGCCATGATCAGGACCAAGGGCGAAGCGGGTACCGGCAACATCGTCGAGGCGGTACGGCACGCCCGGTCGGTGCTTGGAGAAATCCGGCGCATCGTCGGAATGGACGATGCGGAGCTTATGGCCACGGCCCGGGACCTGAAGGCCCCTTATGGGTTGGTCAAAGAGATCCACGACACCGGCAAGCTGCCGGTGGTCAACTTCGCCGCCGGCGGAGTGGCCACACCGGCTGACGCGGCCCTCATGATGCAGCTCGGAGTGGACGGCGTATTCGTCGGCTCCGGGATTTTCAAGTCCGAGAATCCCGCGATCATGGCCCAGGCCATCGTAAAGGCGACGACTCACTTCAGGGACGCCAAAATTCTGGCCGATGTGTCCAGAGGACTGGGCAAGTCCATGCCAGGCCTGGACGTGAGGACGATGCCCGTGGAAGAGCAGTTGGCCACTCGAGGTTGGTAGCTTGCCGAGAGTGGGCGTTCTGGCCATTCAGGGGGACTTCCAAGAACATCAGCAGGTGCTGGAGCGCATCGGTGTCGATGCGCCGGAAATCCGGCTTCCACACCAGTTGGACGATGTCGATGGGCTGATAATTCCCGGTGGCGAGAGCACCACGATCGTACAGCTCATCGACATCTACGGGTTCAGGGAGACCCTGGAGGGCAAGGTCGCGTCAGGTATGCCGGTGTGGGGTACCTGCGCCGGCATGATCGTCCTGGCCGAACGGCTCACGGAGCATCGCCCCGAACCCCTGCATCTAATGAACATCACGGTCAGTCGGAACGCGTTCGGCCGACAGGTGGACAGTTTCGAGGCAGACCTGAACTTCAGCGATCTTGAAGGGCCTCCGTTCCACGCCGTTTTCATCAGGGCGCCGGTGGTTACAGAGATGGGCGAGGGTGTCCGTTCACTGGCTACTCTCGATAACGGTCGTCCAGTGGCGGTCAGGCAGGAGAACCTGCTGGCCACCGCATTTCATCCGGAATTGACCGACGATACCCGAATCCACGAGCTGTTTGTGAGGATTGTCGAAGACGCCAATTAAACATGCGGCAGCAACGCTGAGACCCCTCAATCCCGTCCATGTCCTCTGTTGCGTTCTAAAGGGTGAGCCGGGTGGAATTAACCGGGCCCACACCCTGAGCAGCCTGGGCAGCGAGAAGTCCTTTGGCTTCTCACCGATTGAGGTATCGAGGGCAGGCGCATCGCTCAGAGGACAAGGTTGCGCTTGGGTGTGGTGCGAAGGTCGAAGGGTCCGCGGGCTTGTCGCGGCACGACAGCGCTCCCGGCGTCAGAGTTGGGAAGTCACCCACATCTTCCTCGACGCACACGCCGAAAACCAGGTCCACAGACTTCTGGACCAGGTATCACGCGTGGCAGCGTCCAACGGGGGGGAGAGGATTTTCTTCAGGGTCCGACGAGACGACCCCCTGGCAGACATGTGCCGGCAAAGCGGGTTCTTCCCTTGCGTTCACGAAGTCCTGTACAAAGGCGTGCCGCCTCCGCGAGTTAAAGGCGATCGCCGGCGCGAAGGTCTCGAACCACCCCTCCTCAGAAAGCTAAAGCCTCGGTCAGATGATTTCGGGGTCTTTCGGCTCTACAATGCGGCCACACCCTCAGACGTCCGCCAGGCGACCGGAATGACCTTCGACCAGTGGGCCGCCTCGCGTGAGACCGGCCGGGGCAAGCGCCAGGAGTTCGTGCTAGAGGACGAAGGTGCCGTCAGAGGGTGGCTCCGAAACGTACGAACGTCGTCCGTCGGAAAAATGGCCGTGATGGTCCATCCGGCCAATGAGGCCAGCACTGCCGCTATCCTGGATTTTGGTCTCGACCGGTTGCGGGGAACCAGGGTAGTTTACTGCCTTGTCCCTGAGTACCAGGTCAAGCTTCAACGGGCACTCACGGACAGGGGCTTTACCCCGGAAGCAGACTACGTTTCGCTGGCCAAGTCCACGGTTGTGCGAGTAAAAGAAGGCACTACAGCCAGGGCCCCGGTGGCGTGGAGTTAAACAAAATCGGGCTCGGATACTGGTTTCATGGAGGAAAGTAAGGCTTTTGGAAGATAGGATCGACACGGACCTGGAGTCCCTCGTCCAGACCTTACCTCCCAACATCCGGGAGTCACTGGAGAAGCGTGCGGACCTGACCGAGCTTCTGGAGGTGGTGCTGGACCTGGGACGCGACCCCGAGGCGCGCTTCCTCAGCGAGAGTTTTCTCATCAACTCGCGGGAGGTCACCGCAGAGGACCTGAGATACGTGGTCGACAGGATCGGGGTTTTCGGCGAGGACAACAGGGCGGGTATGGAACGGACACTCCACCGTATCTCCGCCATTCGTAACCGGAACGGGAATATCGTGGGTCTGACCCTGCGGATAGGACGGGCGGTATACGGCACCATCAGGATCATCGAGGACCTTATTATTACCGGCAAGAGCGTGCTCCTCGTCGGCAAGCCCGGAGTCGGTAAGACCACCATGCTGAGAGAGGTGGCCCGGGTGCTGGCCGACGACGCCCGCAAGCGGGTAATCGTCGTGGACACGTCGAACGAGATAGCAGGGGACGGCGACATCCCTCACGCCGGCATTGGCCGGGCCCGCCGAATGCAGGTGCAGACGCCGGCCCTCCAGCACTCGGTGATGATCGAGGCAGTGGAGAACCACATGCCGGAGGTCATCATCATCGACGAGATCGGCACCGAACTGGATGCTACTGCCGCCCGGACTATCGCCGAGCGAGGCGTCCAACTGGTTGGCACCGCTCACGGCAACACACTAGAAAACCTGATAATGAACCCTACACTATCGGACCTGGTGGGCGGCGTGCAGTCCGTAATCCTGGGCGACGACGAAGCCAGGCGCCGCCGGACGCAGAAGACGGTCCTGGAGAGAAGAGCGCCTCCGACGTTCGACGTTCTTGTCGAGATACATGGTTGGAACCGGGTTGCCGTGCACGCCGACGTCGCCGAAATGGTGGACCGGATCCTACGTGGATTCCCGATCACACCCGAGACCCGCACTATCGACGAGAGCGGAGGGGTGCAGAGTTCACGGGCGCAGCCCAGGGTCGTGGCTACCGAACGGGACGGCGATTCCGCCGAACGCTTCAAGTCGCAGTCTGTCGATGCTAAGCCTGAGTTTGAACCACCGCAGACGGTGACCCATATACTGCCGTACGGTGTCAACAAGGGAAAGCTACAGCAGGCGACACGCAGCACCAGGGCGCCGGTGGAGCTGGTGGCCGACATTGGGCATGCGGACCTGCTGCTGACCACCAAGAGCTACTACAGGCGACGGACCCAGGCCCTTCGGTCCGCCGAGGATCAGGGTAAACCTGTGTACGTGCTGCGAAAGAATACGCTGGCCCAGATCGAGCAGTTTGTCCGGGCCATCTCGCGAAAATCGGGAAGCCGGCAGCCGCCTGGCGAGGTGGCCGCCGCGGTGCAGGAAGCGGAGGATGCTACCGCGCGAGTCGAAAGGGGCGAGCCCCATGTGGAGTTGAATCCCCAGGGTGCCTACGTCCGGCATCTGCAACACGAGATCGCGGAGAAGCTCGGTCTCAGATCGGCCAGCACGGGCCGAGAGACCGACCGCCACGTTGTGATCTACCGGCGCTGAAGCCGAAGGGAAAGGAGCCCGCACTCATGGGGCTTTTCGTCGTCTTCGAGGGCGTCGATGGCAGCGGCAAGAGCACCCAAACGAGAGCCCTGCGCGACCGGCTCAGCAACGCGGGCATCGCCTCGACGATTACCCACGAGCCTGGCGGCACTCCCACCGGAAACCGTATCCGAACCTGGCTCAAAGCCGCAAACGACATCGACCCGCTGGCGGAGTTGCTGTTATTCTCGGCAGCCAGGGCATCGCTGGTCAGATCGGTAATAGTGCCGGCCCTCGACAGGGGCGGAGTGGTGGTCTGCGACCGTTACACCTATTCGACCGTGGCCTACCAGGGATACGGCCGCGGCCTAGAGCTCGCTTTGATCCAAAAACTGAACAGGGTTGCCACGGGAGGCGGCCTCACCCCTGATCTGGTGGTGCTAATAGACCTCCCATTTGACAAAGGCCTGACCAGAAAAGCAGGAGCCCAACTCGACAGGTTTGAACTTGAGCGGAAAGAGTTTCACCAACGTGTCCGCGAGGGGTATCTCAAGATGGCAGGCGAGGATACCGGCCGGTGGCTAGTGATTGACGGCACGAAGCCCACGGATTCGATTACCGAATTGGTCTGGCACCGTGTTTTGGAGATGGTCAACGGATAAACACCGCGGACGTAGGCCTATAGGCCGGGAGGACTCAACATGACCCCTGAGGAGACCGAACGATTCCTGAAGGAGCCACATATCGTCGACCTGGCAACGGTTCGCCCCGACGGATCCCCCCAGGTGACTCCCGTGTGGTACCAGTACGACGGCGGGCGGTTGCTGGTACTGGCAGATCCGTCGTCGATCAAGGTGCGGAACATACGAAAGGACCCCAGGGTCTCCATGTCCATCGCCACTCACTGGGAGCCCTACAAGTACGTCCTGGTCAACGGCACAGCCGAGATCTCAGACGAGTGGGACCCGGAGCTGCTATGGAAGATGGCCGTTAACTACAAGGGTAAGCTTGGGGGGGAACAGTACGCGGCGCGAGTGGAAAAGGAGGCGACCTTCTGCCTGATCACAGTCACGCCGAGGAGGGTCACGGGTTTCGCCGAGTGATGTTTCACATGGCCGCCTGTCATCGCCAATCGTGTTTCGACAGGTTCCCCGCGGAGCCGGGACAGGCACCACTAGCAGGGGGTACTGGCTGCTCCATCACTACCGTAGAGTCCCAAAGTCCCCACCATTTGTAGTGGGAAATACCGGCAATCAGTGAATATCCCGCACCGGCAGGTTTCACCGCCAGCCTAGCTGGACTACCAGAACCGCCACCAGCGTCTGGACTTCCCGACCGTTAAGGGGGAATCGACCTCTACCGGCAGGTTCTCTACGATAGCCCTGGGCGTATCCAGCACCATCGCCTGTGCGCGCTCTGGCCCCACGATATCCGCGGCAGCTTGCACACAGTGACGCAGCTTGGGAGAGCGGTGGCCTGTGGCGAAGTGTGTGTCCGAGGCAATGATGTGGACCAGTCCTCCACGGAGAAGGGTGCGGGTGAACCGACGAACGTCCTTTCCAAAGTGTCCGAGGATGCTGTCTCCCGTTATCTGACTGAGCATCCCGTTCTGTACAAACCTTGCAAGCAGGTCATGGTCTTGCTGGAAGGCTTCGATGCGCTCGGGGTGGGCTAATACAGGCGTAAATCCCTGGACCTGTATTTTGAACAGGGCGTCCTCGAGGTAGTTGGGCCGGCCAAAGAAGGGAAGCTCCACCAGGATATAGCGGGAACCGTTCATGGACAAGGCCCGACCATCTGAAATCGCTTCCGGCAGGTCGAGATCAAGATGGTTTTCCATGCCCAGTAAGAGCGTTAGTTCGATGCCTTCAGCCTGGAACAGGCCGCTAATCTCATCAATGAGCCGACGGACGTACTCGACGGATGAGTCCTCGGTAATATCCTTGCGATGAGGGGTCGCAAGTAACACCTGCGTACCATCTTCAACCGCCACACGGGCCATCTCCAGTGTGTCCTGAGCGGTCTTGGGGCCGTCGTCCACACCCGGCAGGATGTGGGCATGGAGGTCGTACACACTTCTTCCTCGGTTCATCACGGCGAAGGGGTCTGAGATTTTAGTTATCATAAACCGCAGGTAAAACGACGGCAAGTCGGCCCCTGACCGGGACCCGCGCCTTATGGGGGCCGGCCTCGTTGTGGGGGCACTCCCGGCTCTGCTACAATCGGACTGCATTCGGCCACACCTAGGTGTGGCCGTCCGGGTAGTGACGGGTTATTTTCAGGTGGAAGCTTCGGACTCTTTGGCTCGGAGGAGCAGTAGATGGAATCCGTTCCTCACATCAGAGGTTTTAGATGGACGGACTTGACCGGGTTCACCCATCTGTTCAACGAACTCTACGAGTTATCCGATACCGAGCGAGCTAACGACACCGAACTCATGCGGCAGTTCCTCTCGCAGCCCGGCTGCGATCCGGAGCGGAACTGTTTCGTTGCCGAGTCCGCCGGCTCTTTGACTGGATTTGCCCTGATCACACCCGAGCTTGCGATTGGACGGACCGTTGCCGGCGGCGGAGTCCTAAAACCTCATCGGCACCAAGGCCTGGGCCGTAGACTTATCAGGAAGACCGTAGAGCATGCATCGGACCTGGGCGCGTCATTGCTGCACGTGTCAACGAGTGCAGAGAGTGGACCGGCCCACAGCGTACTGGAGACCGAGGGATTTCAGCAGGTGCGACGCTACTGGCAGATGAGATGGGAGTCCGTGGCAGTGCAGACGGTCCAGGTTCCAAAGGGGTTCGCTCTTCGCTCTTTTCATCTGGGAATGGATGAAGAGGCTCTGACACGCCTCCAGAACGCCGCGTTCGCCGATAGCTGGGGGTTTTGCCCCAACACACCTGAGGAAATCAGCGCCAGAGTCCGATTCAATCGCTGTGACCCTGAGGGCATCTTGATCATTACCGATGACAAGGGTATGTCGGCCTACAACTGGACATTCAGAGTGTCGAACGAGAGGGGCGCCACCGGCTGGATCGCCATGACCGGGGTACATCCCGACTATCGAGGACTGGGACTGGGGGCGGTGGTGGTTTCCGCAGGTTTGGAGTACCTCAGGGCCAAGGGGGTGACCGGAGTCGAGCTGGAGGTGGACGCGGCCAACGGTCCGGCAAGGGAGCTTTACCTGGGCCTGGGTTTCCGAAAGGTTGCAGAAACAGTCTGGTACGAGGCTCGGCTGAACTGACTGGCTTCGGACTGGTGCTTGGTTAACTAAATACCGATACGTTTTGGTGCCGCGAGACGCGGCTAGTTTTTAATCCGCTCTGGCGGGGGTTCCAAGGGGGCTTAGCCCCCTGAAGGGGGCCTGGGGGCCCCCCCAAAAACCTATCGGGTGGGCGGGTGGGATAGATCAAGAATTGTGCAACTAAACACTAGAGGAGGCACAACCGGATGAGCGCATTACTCGGCGAAGGCAACTTCAAATACGAGGCCCTGGAACGCTGGGAAAAACTGCCCGACGGAAAACGGCTGATCGAGTGTCCCGGTGTGGCCGTGGATTCCGCAGACCGGGTCTACGTTCTAACCCGGAACACGGACAACCCGGTGGTCGTGTTTGACCGCGATGGAAACTGGCTGTACTCCTTCGGCCAGGGGGTGTTCACCGATCGCTCCCACGGTATCTTTATCGGCCCAGACGATGCCGTCTACTGCGTTGATACCGACACTCACACAATGACCAAGTTCACAGCGGAAGGCGAACTCCTGATGACTATAGGCAACCCTGGAGAGCCCTCGACAAAGTGGGGCGGGAAGCCCTTCAACCGGCCGACCCATGCCGGTGTCTCGCCGACCACGGGTAACATCTACATAACCGACGGGTACGGCAATTCCAGGGTACATAAATTCTCCAGCGATGGCGAGCATCTCCACTCGTGGGGCGAGGCCGGCATAGACCCCGGTCAGTTCATATGGCCCCACAACCTGGCGGTGGACGCTCAAGAACAGATTTACGTGGCCGACAGGGAATGTCACCGAGTCCAGATCTTCGACGGCGACGGTAAGTTCATAACCATGTGGAACAACATCCACCGCCCGGATGGGCTGACCATAGGCCCCGATGGGAACGTCTATATTGGCGAACTCAACAGTTGGCCCGCAATCGATGCGCCCGGCATGGGCCATCGCGTAAGCGTCCTGAGTCCCAAGGGTCAACTCCTGGCCCGCTTCGGCGATCCCGAAGAGGGGGAGGAGCCGGGCAAGTTCATCGCGCCCCACGGCATAGCCGTGGACTCCCACGGCGACATATACGTCGGCGAGGTCTCCTATACCATCAGCGGGCGCAACCTGGACCCGCCCCGTGAACTCAGGAGCTTGAAGAAACTGCGCAAGGTGGGTTGACTGAGCCCTCGGAATCGCCAGACGGCGGAGTGAATAAGCGGACCCGGTTCAAGGAACGCACCCACACCTTGCCGCCCTGAGTTGCATTCTGTCACCCCGAGCGTACCGACGCATCGGGATCCCGATACTTATAACGGGAGAGCCGAGGGGTCTAAGGTGTCTGCTTTAGATTCCTCCCTAGAGACTCAGAACGACAACCCGTCTCACCGGCCCATCTGGAACGACATCAGCTCCTCGCCGAAAATAACCTCGCCGTCGTAGATCCCTTTGATGTCGCCGATTCCCTTCTCCATGTCGCCGTGCCGTCCCAGCTCCGGGCCGATGTGCACCAGCACCAGCTTCTTGACCCCGGCATCCTGTGCCAGGCGGGCCGCGTCCGTCGTGCCGCAGATCCCGCTGACCTCACGGCGCTGCTCCATACGCTCCTGGTCGTCCCAGCAGCAGCACACCATCACGTCGGCGTCCTTGGCCAGCCGGGCCACGGTATCGCAGGGCGATGTGTCGCCGGTGAACACGATGCTGCCATCCTCGCTATCGACGCGGTAGGCCAGGGAGTCCAGCCAGGGCTGGGCGTGCTCTGCCACATCGGCGGTCACCTCCCAGTTTTTGCCGCTGTACACCTTGCCGGGGCCGACGTCCTTGGCCTTCACGGACGGCGGCTTGCGGGGTAACGTGCCCCCACGTATCTCGTAAATCCGCTGGCTCCCGGGACTCTCGACCCGGGCTATCCAATCGTGCGCGAAGGCGCCGTCTTGCTCGTTCATGAGCCTGTGTGTCAGGGTCTCGGTGAGAGTGGGCCCGAAGACCTCCAACTCCTTCTCCACGCCGATGCTCTGGTCCCACCGGGTCAATAGGAAGCACGGGTAGTCCACGTCGTGGTCGAAGTGGTGGTGGGTGAAGAACAGGTGCCCGATCTGGGTGGGGAACAGGCCCGCCTTCACCAGCTTGTGGGTCGTGGCCGGGCCGCAATCGAACATGATGTGCTCATCGCCAAGCTGGAGCACGTGGGACGAGCCGTAGCGATCGGGGGCGGGCGTAGGCGTTCCCGCACCAAGGATGAAAACTCGGGCCATGGTTACCACCTCCAGGAGAATTGATCTATTCCGTGTTACGTCGTTTCCGTTCTGTTCAATGCGTCCTCTCCTTCACAGTCGCTGACCGCCGTGGTATAACATATCCGCGTGGCCGCCCCGTCGAGGACGCCGTCACGAGCTTCTGAGAGCCATAATGAGGACGAACAGGAATATCGGCATCACTACCATCCACCAGACCTGTCGGGGAGTTAGTTTCACGAGGGTCCCTCACGGTATCGCGGGCCTGCCGCCTGATTCCCGCCGGTCGAATACTAACACACCGCCATCGAGCGATACCTACGGACGATATGGGCTATAGACTCATCGCGCTGGATATAGACGGCACTATCCGCAGTCCCGAATATCCGATCTCCGACAGGACCCGAGCCGCCATCGCCAGGGTTATGGACACTGGGGCCTACGTGACACTGGCAACGGGTAGGATGTTTCAGTCCGCCATCCGCTCCAGTGCGGGGCTCAACATCACCGCACCCATGGTGTCATTCCAGGGGGCGCAGGTCACCGACCCCGCCACCGAAGAGGTGCTCTGGCACCAGCCGCTGGCGCCACATATGACACTGGATGCCCTGGACGCGCTGGCGACCAAAGGCATGAGTATCATGGCCTACTACGATGACCGCGTCTACGTCGATAAAATGACAACCTGGATGGAGGCCTACGGCGAGCGTAATTACGTCGAGGTCGTCCGAGTAGATGATCTAAGAGAATTGGCCTCCCAAGGACTGACGCGACTCGTGGCGGTAGGCAGCGAAGAGGAGATACCGCTTTTGGTGGCAGAGCTTGGGTCCAGGTTCGACTCACAGCTCTACGTCACCCGGTCGCTGCCCCACTTTTGCGAGATACTTCACCCGGACGGCGGCAAGGACAAGGCGTTGAGCTGGCTGTGCCGTCATCTGGGTGTCCGTGAAGAGGATACTGTCGCCTTTGGCAACGGCTGGAACGACGTACCCATGCTGCGATGGGCCGGCCTGAGTGTCGCCATCGGCGGAGCGGTGCCCGAGATCCTTGAGGTCGCCGATAGAATCGCCCCGCCCATCGAGGAGGACGGCGCCGCTCACATGCTGGAAGACCTGCTGGACAAGGGCCTCATCTGCTGATCCATCCCCGACCGGTCGGCTGACACCTCCGCTTAGAATTTATCTCAAAATCCTTGCAGGGGAGTGCAGAGGGGGTGTCCCCCTCTGCCAAGGGGTCTGGGGGATGTGCCCCCAGGAACAAAAACCCTTGAGGGCGGGTGGGCGGGTGTAAGTTACCTCCCTTTTCGAGATAGTCTCTTAGACCATGACCAGCACCAGGAGAACCCCGTGAAGGATGCTCCAGCTCCTCCCAGAATTGTCGTGCTCGGCAGCATCAATATGGACCTGGTCTCCGTCGCCACCAGGTTTCCTTCGGCCGGCGAGACCGTTGTCGGCGAGCGCTTCTACACTTCACCGGGAGGTAAGGGGGCCAACCAGGCGGTGGCCGCCGCCAGGCTGGGGGCCGACGTGATGATGGTTGGCAGGGTGGGAGCAGACACCTTTGGCCCCCCACTGCTGGCGAACCTCGAATCTCACGGGATAGACGTCGAGGCCGTGGCTCGAGACCCCGGGAACGCGACCGGAGTCGCTATGATTCTTCTGGATTCTCGGGGGGAGAATCGTATCGTCGTCTTAGGAGGGGCCAACGCGGCCTGCGCCGATGAACAGGTGGCGGAAACCGAAAAAGCCCTCCACGGACCCCACGCTCTGCTCCTTCAGTTGGAGATACCTGCGGAGGTCTCACTGACAGCCGCACGGATTGCAGAAAAGCTGGGTGTACGGGTCATCTGGGACCCGGCGCCGGCGGGAAAGTTCCCGGCAGAGGCCTATGTCGCGACAGACATCCTGACCCCCAACGAGTCGGAGGCGATCTCACTCACGGGCATCGAGGTGACGGATCAGCGGTCGGCTGCAGCGGCCGCCGAGGTTCTTCTGAGTCGAGGATTGTCGGCGGCCGTGGTGAAGCTTGGTCAACAAGGGGCCGTTTACGCTTCAAAGGAGGGCAACGGGTTCGTGGCCCCTTTTAAGGTGAACACGGTGGACACGGTGGCGGCCGGCGACGCCTTTGGGGCCGGCCTGGCCGTCGCTCTTTCGGAGGGAATGTCTCTAGCTGCCGCGCTGCGCTTCGGCTCTGCGGCCGGTGCCTCAGCGGTGGCCCGATCCGGCGCTCAGGAGGCGATGCCCACGCGACACGATGTCGATGCCCTTCTGGACCACGCTTGACCCCTGAACGACTGTTTCTTGCCGAGGATCTGGGATGACCGGGCACGGCGGCCCGTCCAGAAGTACCGGAAAGTCATTCAGGTCCGGTCCGGACCGTCGGAAAGGGTCGCAGACTCTCGGGCCATGATCTGGAGAAGCTCCCGGTTGACCTGTTTGACCAGTCCAGGCCCACGGTATATCAACCCGGTAAGAAGCTGTACGGTGGTGGCCCCGGCTCGCAACGCCCGCCAGGCATCCTCTCCCGAGAAAACGCCCCCAGAGGCGTTGATCGCCATCCGGTCTCCCACCTCCCCTTTGACCTCGGCCACCATCCTGACCATGTCGCCGAAAATCGGCCGGCCGCTCTGACCGCCGGTACCAACGGCCAACCGGCCGTCCTGAACGGGCCGGGTGTTGGCAACGGTCACCCCGTCCACTCCCTCTCGCAGGCATACCCGGACCAGTCCCAGTACCCTGTCCCGGTCATCGGTTTCATCGTCCGCGGCGTATGGCGGGAGCTTGACGAACAGAGGCCGCTTCCTCGCGTCTCCGACCCTCCCCAACAGATCTCTCAGGGCGTCCGGTTCCTGGAAAACTCGGAGTCCCGCGGTGTTGGGCGAGCTTATGTTGAGTTCGACGGCGTGCACCAGCGGTTCCAGCCGCCGGTGGCAGGCGACCATCTCCTCCACTGTCGTCCCGGAGACGCTGACCATCACCTTGGTCGCGCCAAAATCCCCCTGCTCCCGTTCCAGGCGCCGGGCCGCGAACTCCAGTCCTCGATTGGGAAATCCGAGGGCGTTGACCAGGGACTCCTCTTTGACGTTCCGGAGCACCCGTGGCCTGGCATTGCCCGGCTTGGGCTCCAGCGTAACAGTGCCCCCTATGACGTATCCGAAACCCAGCGCCGCCGCCGACGGCAGCACCTCACAGTTCTTGTCGAACCCGGCGGCCAGCCCTATGGGGTTTTCCAGGTCGATCCCACATAACGTTGTCGTTAACCATGGATCGCGGACCCGAAGGGCAGGGGACAGTGACCCCCAGAAAATACGCCGTTTGAGCGCGAATTCCGCCAGACTCTGCGCGGATTCTGGAGGCAGCCTGAAGAGCAGTGGCCTGATCAGCAGTCGGTAGGCGTTCGGATTCAATAAAAGCACCGGTTCGGCTTTAAATCCTTTCCGGACCGGGGCATGGAACACTAACTGCGCTGTCTCGGCCACGATCCCAACGCATTATAGCAGTTGAAATTTCTGTACCTCGCGGTACCGTGAGGGGTCGTGGCTGCATTCAGGATTAAGGGAGGAACCACTGCCGGACAGTACGACTACGTCGGGGTCCTGGGTCGCGCGGACGCTGGAAACCCACCGGTTGAACTCTGGCGTATAATGGTTATGGTGCGGCCAACGAGGCACATGGTTATCGACCGATAAATTTGAGTGCGCACCATCATGTCATTCTGAGCGGAGCGAAGAATCTGGGGAGGTTGGGCGCAACAGACGGCGCCGACGTCGACCCCACCCCAGATCCTTCCTCGCCCTTCCACGGAAGGACTCCTCAGGATGACAACGAGCGTCGAGCTGGCGATTCTTTGTGCGATGGTCTGCCTCGATAATGGCGATCTTTGCTGAGTAAAAATATGGACCTGGTCTTCGAAAAAGGCAACGAGCAAGAACCGAGGGGACACGCCCTCCTGTACTTCCAGAACTCATCGGATCCCGAGGAGCTCTGGTGCACCTACCTGGTGATCCTGCCCGTTTCGGTGGATGTCTCCAAGTACATGCCGCCGTTCCTGATGAACCAGGTCGGCGAGCTGGGTCCCAGCGACCTGTCGGCCTTCGCTTTCCCTCCCGCACCGGAGAAGATCGACGGCCGGGAGTACCTGGAAGAACTGGCGAAGGCCCGGGGAGACGATGTCCTGTTCGGCGGCTCCTTCAATCCGACCGACGTAACGACGAACATAATGTATGTCAGCGAGGCTGTACAGAGCTACGCCGATATGTACACGGAGGTGGTCCCAGCTCACGCTACACAGGAAGAGGCCTCTGGTGAGGAGGCTCCCGGCCTGGCTGTAAACGAGGTTCTCTACGGCCTGATGAGCGACACCGACAAACTCGCCGAGCTGACCAAGCTGGTCGGAAAGCTCCGGTTCACCGTGGAGAGCAGTGAAGAGTCCTTGATGAACGAGACTGAGGTCGACCTCAACCTCCTGGCCAAGCATATGCCCGATAACCACCAGATCCAGCATCTGATCGAAGCCACCAAAGACCGTGGCGAGCGCGGCACACGGCTGACCGACCTCTACCTCCAGCGATGCTTCCACCTGATGCAGCAGGAGTTCGTCAAGCTAGGCGACGTGGAGGCTGAGATTAAGACCCTGGAGTCTCCGGAGCCCTCTTCCTGATCTTTTGACTGGCCGATCGAATGCTGAACCCGCCGGTTTGCACCCGGATGTAATTACGCGGCCGACACCCGTGGTATGAACTGCGGCGGCCGCTGTAGGAGCGTGATGCTGGGCGTCCCGCCCAGCTCGGACTCAGCCGCTTCGATGGCCTCCTCGACGGTGGCGAAGGCCTCGAACCCGCACCTGCGGGCGGCACCAAAGTCCTTGACCCCCGCGAAGAATATCCGGCCCAGATACCGCCTCGGTACACCGGTGCTGTTCCACATGAAGAACGGGTGCGCACCGTGGTACGCGTTCCCGTACCGATAGCCGTATATGTACTCCGGCCGGTGCGCGAACTCCTCGACATAGTTCTCCCACAGCCAGTAGGGGTCCACTTCCTCGGCCAGCAGCCTCTCGTAGAACTCGACGTATGGTGCGAACCTGCGCGGGTCGAACTTCGCCTCCAGCGGGTGTACCAGGATCGCGATGCCGCCCTCCCGTACCACCGGCATCTGCTGGAACTGCATCACCGTGTTGGCCATGGCCTGATTGGCCACGAGGATCGGATTGATCGTGGAGAACTTCGAGTAGCATTCGGCACTGTTGGCTATTCCGGCAATGAGTATGTCCGACTGGCCCTCCACTTCCACGACAAGTTGCTCGTCGATGGCCTTCAACGTGTGGGGATGGACCTCGGTTGGGTGCCCGGCGTTCACGGCGATCAGGTCCTTCTTGGGCTCGGAGTTGTCGTAGACCGTCTCGACTGTCAGTATCCGCCGGCCCTTCTTCTCAAGCTCCTGCTGTATCAGCGCTCCCTGCTCCCAGACCAGCTTTTTGAACGCCGAGTTCTTCGGGTCGTCCACCGAGTGTCCCCGGGCCGACGGCCACGGGCGATGGTGGTGCCGGATGCTTCGGTACGTACCCAGCCCGACGGCCGTGGACTTCCATCCCCCGTTGAACGGCGCCCACATGGTGTTCAGGTATATGAACTGGTCGGCGTCCAGGATGGCCCGGTTGACCTCCACGTCGAAGCCCCGGTGCGTCAGCCCGAGGTGCACGAGTTGGTCCGGGTCCTCGGCATCGTGGCAATACAGGTTGTTGTAGCCGAACTGGAGCACCAGTCGTCGTCCCAGGAACGTCTCCATCTCGGTGCGGCTCAGCTTGCGATGGAGCCCCTGGGCGCAGAGGAGGGTAATATCCGACAGGTCCACTCCCGCCTGTCTTAGCTCCTCCACTATCGTTTCGATGGCCATCTGGCGGAAATCTGTCCTCTTCGTTTGGAAGTACGCACCCGAGGCATCGTCGAAGGCGATGGTGACCTTGGCTTTCGGCCCCACCAGTTTGCCGATCGGCTCGTGGGCGATGGGACTTGCAATGGAGTCCTTCACGGCCTGCTTTACGTCCGCCACCGGTGGCAGTGGTCTCTTGGCGGCGATGGTCCGGGTCCTCTCCGGCACCTGGACCGGCAGCCTCTCGTCCCCGTAGGCTATGTACTCAGTCCGCGTTTTTGCCATTGCTAATCTCCGCTGTGGGTAGAGTAAATGTCGCTCCAATGTCTCGCCGATTACAGGCCCTTGGCCTCGCGCCAGGAAAGGACATGCTCCGTGTGCTCAGGAACGTGGCTATATGTGTCCAGGCGCAGGCGGCGGCGGAAGCGCGTCTCCTCCTCGAAGAACCGTTCCGGCGCCTTCCTCAGCAAGGCGATAAGCCCGGTGTGGGCCTCCAGGAACCGCCGGCGCACCTCTTCACCCGGTTGGTCCCGGTGCTCCCCCCATCGGATGACGTTGAACGCGTCGATGCCGCCGAAACGGGCGTATCGGGGCGTCCGCTTTCCGTCCATGATGAGAGCTAACGCCGCCAGACTCTCCTCCTCCCAGGTGGCGATGTGGCCCAGCAGGTCCTTTACGGACCAGTCGCCCACGACTCCAGGCTCCTGGATGGCCTCGTCTGAAAGCCCCTGAATCGCCTGCACGAAATCGTGCCACCGCCCGTCTATTCGCTTCAGCAACTGGTCTCTGTTCATGCCGCCGGGGTCCCGGATCGGTTCAATCTATACTTCTCCAGTTCTTCCCCACCCGGTCGTAGCGGACGTGGAGTTCGTCCACGACATCGTTGGCCAGCGGCAGCCTGTTGTTCACGATATCGATGTTGGAGAGCATGTGCGCGGGGTCGCGCGTGCCGACGATCGCCGTGTCGATCTCGGGGTGGGCGAGGACGAAGCCCAGGGCCAGCTCGATTGCGTTGTCAGGCGCTCCCTCGATGGGTCCTTGCGCCATCATCGAATTGGCCCTCTCCAGCAGTTGGCCGGCTACCCCGTCGGTGCTGTAATACGACTCTGGGTCGACCTTCACCCTGCCCCAGACGGCGTTGGCGATGGGCCGTTTTGCGATCACGCCCATGTCCTTCGCTTTGGCGAGCCCCAGCAGTTTGTACCTGGCCCGCTGGTCCACAAGACTGAACGCGGTCTGGAGCGTGTCGAATGCGCCGGTGCCTATTGCCCACTCCGCCGCCTCGTTTTCCTGGCTGTAGCCAACGAACCGGGCCTTTCCGGCCTGCTTCGCGTCCAGCACAGCCTGCACGGCCTCCTCGGGAGCCGGCCCTGCGATATCGTATGCGTGGACCTGGATCAGGTCCACGTAGTCGGTCTTCATCCGGGTCAGGCTCCGGTCGATGCTGTCCTTGATCGTTTGAGCTGCCCATGGCTCACCCGAGTACCCTCCCGCCACGTGGCCCGCCTTGGTGGCCAGAACGTACTCGCTTCGACGGTGAGAGACCGCCCGGCCGACAAGTTCCTCGCTGACGTCGTAGCACTCCGCGGTATCCAGAAAGTTGATGCCGTTGTCTAGGGCGGCGTTAAGCAGCCGTCCAGCCTCATCGACGTCGTCCAGTTTCAGGTGGCGGCCGATCTCCACCAGGCCCACACCTAAACGGCTGACCTTGAGCCCGGTCCTGCCGAGCGTCGTCATCTCCACGTTATGTCACTGTCGGTCGCGTTTCGCAAGGCGCCATTTTCTTTATCCAATTATATCTATCCGGGTGCGTACCGGGATTCAGTTACGTCTGACTGGAAGAAGATGGATCGAGCCACCCGCGATCCAAGCTTACATCCTCACCGTTGTACAGCAAAGTAAATTTCTCGGTCTTGCTTAAGCCCTCCAGGGTGCTCACGGTCACCGTGATTCGATAGGTCTTGGGCTTAAGGATGACCAGAAGGTGTTGCCATCCGAGTCTAGTTGGAATCTGTATTTGCTGATGGGACGGTAATTTAACGAACCTGCACACGTCGAGTAGGCGATTGGTTTTTGGAAAGATGTCGGTCTGGCTCCGACTGCCGACAGTGGCCCATCCAAGTGGCTCACCACTTATTTCCCGATAAGCACCCGACGATAGATATACGGTTTCGATTGATTCGATCCCAAACTTTGCCGGGTCCAAGTCGAGATCGTGGACCAGTTTGAATTCAGATTCGGGGACGAGATCCGCTGGACTTAGATCTTCGAATGAGACGAACCCTTGTGTATTCCGCGCGACCCGCCTGCCCTTATTGCGAATCACAAGGCTGTGGACCGAGTAGCCATCGGCTGTTTCAGGACGGTCTTCTGCGATGAAGAGCCGAGGACGGAGGAAATAGTAGCGTAAAACATCACTACCGAAAGCAACAAGGATTCCGGCAGATATCCCAAGAACGAAAATCCCGAAATCCGTCACGAAATGCTCGACACCTCGACTTGATCGCCTTCCCTCGTTCCCTTCATCTCCCTACCCATGTCTCACTACGGTGTAGTGACTTTCGGCGATTATAGGTAGGCCCTCCTTCCGCCGTCAACGGTCAGGGGTGGAATCTAGCAATTATCTCAAACCCCTCGGCGGGGGCGTGCAGAGGGGGACACCCCCTCTGCCAGAGGGTCTGGGGGCCTGTCCTGAGTCTGTCGAAGGGATGTGCCCCCAGGAATAAAAACCCAGGCGGGCGGGCGGGTGTCCCGACGCATCGGGATACCGATACTCATGTCGGGAGGTATAAGTCACCTTCCATTTCAAGATAGTTTCTTATTACGTTGGTTCGCATGGGAGCGGTGTAACAGGAATTTAACATTCAAGCAATACTTACGAAACACCTCCGCCTGAAACTATGGGGTGGGTATGCGGTCGGTAGGGATCAACCGTCGGTTAGGAGCGACAATAAACATGACAACAAACAGTAAATTGACGCCTGAAGATGCCATCCAGTTGGCCCGAGAGAACGATGTTCAGATGGTGGACCTGAAGTTCATCGACGTTCCAGGTACATTCCAGCACTTGTCGCTACCCGTGAGCGAACTCACACCCGAACTCTTCAGTGAGGGCACGGGTTTCGACGGCTCCAGCATCAGGGGCTTCCAGGCCATCGAGGAGAGCGATATGCTCCTGGTGCCCGATCCCACCACAGCGGCCATAGACCCGGTCTACGATGTCTCCAGCCTGAGTCTTATCTGCGACATCCGAGACCCCATGAACGGCGGTAACTACTCGCGAGACCCCCGCTGGATAGCCCGGAAGGCCGAGGCTTATCTGGCGGCCTCCGGCATAGGCGAGACCAGCTACTGGGGCCCGGAGCTAGAGTTCTTCGTGTTCGACTCGGCCAGGTTCGACCAGAACGCCCGAAGCGGCTACTACTTCGTTGACTCTGACGAGGGTGTCTGGAACTCCGGCGCCGAGATGACTCTTGACGGCGAACTCAACCGGGCATACCGCCCCAGGCACAAAGAGGGCTACTTCCCCGCTCCACCCGTGGACACCCTGACCGACCTCCGCTCCGAGGCGGTCCTCAAGATGCAGGGCTTCGGAATACAGGTGGAGAAGCACCATCACGAAGTCGCGACGGCGGGCCAGTGCGAGATCGACATCCGCTACGATACCCTGACCAGGACCGCCGACAGCGTGATGATCTACAAGTACATCGTAAAGAACGTGGCTGGGGAGCATGGCAAAGTGGCCACGTTCATGCCCAAACCCCTCTTCGGCGACAACGGCACCGGGATGCATACCCACCAGAGCATCTGGAGGAACGGGGACAACCTGTTTTACGGCGAGGGCTACGCCGACATGAGCGACATGATGAAGCATTACATCGGCGGGCTCCTGAAACATGCTCCGGCCCTGCTGGCATTCTGCGCCCCAACCACCAACTCCTATCGCAGACTGGTCCCCGGCTTCGAGGCGCCGGTGAACCTGGTCTACTCGGCGCGCAACCGCAGCGCATGCGCCAGGATACCGGTCTACTTCTCTACGCCCGAGTCAAAGCGTGTGGAGTTCCGTTGTCCCGACCCGACGGCCAATCCCTATCTGGCCTTCTCCGCCATGCTCATGGCGGGCATCGACGGAATCGTGAACAAGATTGACCCCGGCGACCCGGTGGATGTGGACCTGTACGAGCTTCCCCCGGCCCAGGCTTCCAATATCAGGCAGGTCCCAGGCAGCCTGGACGAAGCCCTGGACGCCCTGGAAACAGACCACCAGTTTCTGCTGCACGGCGATGTCTTCACCAAAGACCTGGTCGGGACCTGGCTGGACTACAAGCGCTCCCGGGAGCTGGACGAGATGCGGCTGCGCCCACATCCCTACGAATTCTACCTGTACTTCGACGCCTAAGCGCCGGCTCCGACAGTGCCAACAGCCGAGACCACGACGCCCGTCTTTGCAGCGGGCCTTGCTCTCCGGTAAACTGGCAGGTGTGTCCCGTCTAAGGCAACAGACTTAGCAATTATCTCAAAACCCACTCGGGGGAGTGCAGAGGGGGTGTCCCCCTCT
>CAZEDC010000101.1:0-11289 GCA_964510985.1 uncultured Dehalococcoidia bacterium | reverse complement strand
AAGTCCAAATTCAGGGCGCTGATGGCGATGCCGGTGCCGATGAGGACCAGCCCGCCGGCGGCGAATATGCCGGTGCGCAACGCCCAGAGCAGCCTGCCCATTGTGGCCCCCTCGCCTGTCCGTACCAGGAAGGTGCCCAGGATGGAGGCGAAGATGCCGGTGGCGGCGATCAGGATGGGCAGGACGAAGATGTCGGCGTCGAAGTCGCCGCCGGGGTCACCCATGCCCAGGGCGGCCGCGCCGACGGCGGCCAGCGCGATGGTGGCGATGATGGCGCCCACGTAGGACTCGAAGAGGTCGGCACCCATGCCGGCCACGTCACCGACGTTGTCGCCCACGTTGTCCGCGATGGTTGCGGGGTTGCGGGGGTCGTCTTCGGGGATGCCCTGTTCGACCTTGCCGACCAGGTCGGCGCCGACGTCGGCGGCCTTGGTGTAGATGCCGCCGCCGACCCTGGCGAACAGCGCTATGGAGGAAGCGCCGAACCCGAATCCGGCGACGATGGTGATGTCCTCGAAGGCCCAGTAGACCGCCGTGATTCCGATCAGCCCGATTCCGACGACGGAGACGCCCATGACGGCGCCGCTGTTGAAGGCGACACGGAGTGCGGCGTTGAGGCCCTGCATGGCCTTGACTGTGGTGCGGGTGTTGGCCCTGACGGCGATGCTCATGCCGATGAATCCGGCCAGCGCTGAGCCGACGGCTCCCGCCAGGTATGCGATGGCGGTGGATGGCATGTCGCGGTCGCTACCGACCTTGTCCAGGACGTCGTAGTCGATGAAAATGGCCAGGATAACGAACATGGCGACGACGAAGATGGCCAGCATGCGGTACTCACGGGCCAGGAAGGCCATGGCACCCTGCTGGATTGCGTGGCCGATGAACTGGATGGTCTCGTCGCCCTTGTCCTGGCGCAGGATGTTCAGCGTGAGCGCCAGGGCGAAGGCGAGAGCGACTCCACCGGCGGCGAAAGCGATGTACAGGCTAGTCACTGGACTTCTCCAAAAAAAGGTCTCCCCGAGATCGGGAAGACCAGGTTGTTACTTGGGAATCGGCACGACGAAAACCTACCATAGCAAGGTAAGGCAGTCAAGGCGGGGCTGAGCCGCCTTCCGGTGCGGACGCACCGGATAGACACGATTGGACTCATCTCGTTGGGTGACTCGAAATTCGTCCTGTGGCATTGCATCCACGCAAAATAGTCAAATCATAACGAAGGGTGTTCTATGCCCACCCACCCGCCCTCAAAGGTTTTATTTCTGGGGGTATACCCCCAGACCCCCTTGCAGAGGGGATACCCCTCTGCACTCCACTCCAGTATTTCGGGCGGAAAGGGTCCATCACCGCCCATGGTTCGACAGGCACACCATGAGGAGCCTTGTGGAGTGATGAACGGGGCATGTGCTCGGGCCGTTTACGGTCAAGCTATTGCAATTTTGAGCGTTGGCCTGAAGGACAAAAGCAAAGGTGTGTTCAGTGGGTCTGAGTAGGTCGCTTATGCGGGGTTACCGTCGCCTGTGGACTGGCGAAAGGCGTCGAGCTTGCTCTCCAGCCGGCGCTGCCTGAGGGCCATGGTGAGGTCGGCGCGGGTGCGCTCCAGGACGCCCCGGACCATGTCGGTGGTGCGTCGGAGCCCCCTGGTGACGGCCTCTGGGAAGTCCATGGATGTCAGGATGGAGTAGACCTCTTCCATCAGGACCAGGACCTCCTCGCAGCGGGAGATGTCGTCGCGGCGGAGCATGTCCAGGATGAAGCGGCGAAGCTCTCCGGCCGCCTCGGCCAGTCCGTTCAGATAGGGCGCCGGACCGATTCCGAGTTCGTCAGGGGTGGGGAGACGGGTGCCCTGGACGAAGGCCAGGGTGGCGGCGGCCTCTACATATTCCTTTTGTCCGTCCTCGACGAATCCGGCATAGTAGACTGACGGCTGGCCCTTAACCCGTTCTTCGATCTCCTGGACTGTCCGGGCCGTCGACACCAGCAGTTCCCGGGCCAGGTCGAAGTCACCCCGGTGCGTTGCCCTTATGGAGTTGGCCGAGCTGCGAACGGCCTCTCGGGAGAGCCTGAGCGCCTGCTCCCGGGCATCGTGTTTCTCGATGAAGCCGGTCAGGGCGGCCTCGGCTATCTCCTGGAGTTTTTGCCGCTGTGCCTTCGCGGTCTCCGCAGTGAGGTCTGACATTCTGTCGGCAGCCTTTCGCTAGGAGTATCGGGTGTGGTCAGGTGGCCGATTCGATTTTCTCCACCAGATCAGCGGCGGCGGCTTCCGGATCGGTGGCCAGGGTCACGCCGCTTACGACGCAGACGCAGTCGGCGCCCGCGCGGACCACGTCTGCGACGTTTTCGGCGTTGATGCCGCCGATGGTCACCACCGGCCTATCGACCATGTCCTTGATCTTAGCCACCATCTCGACGCCTATGGACGTCCTGTCGCTCTTTCCCATTGTTGCCGTTGGGTAGACGGCCCCTACCGCCAGGTAATCGGCGCCCTGCGCCTGGGATTCCATGGCCTCGTTGGGCGAGTTGTTGGAACGCCCCAGGATCTGCCGTGGCGCCAGGGCGCGGCGGGCCTCGGCGACGGGCAGGTCGCTCTGGCCCACGTGCAGGCCATGGGCGTCGCTGGACAGGGCAAGGTCGGCGTGGTCGTTCATGATAAACAGGGCGCCGTGCTTGTCGCAGAGCGATTTGAGATCGCGGGCGGCCGACAGGACCTCGGCCTTGTCGTGGGACTTGTCCCGCAGCTGGAGGACCCGGGTACCGCCTTTGAGGGCGGCCTTGGCTACCTCCAGGACCGGGCGGCCGTTGGTTGCCTCCGGGTCTACGATGACGTACAGGCCGCGTATCCCCGCGGCCGTCGCGGCCCGCATTTCTCCGGTCACCCGCTGGTGGGCGCGGGCCAGGACCCTGCGCGCCTGGGACACCCACTCAGAGGAAAGGGGCGAGCCGCCCTCGCCTTTGGTGGTCCCGAGGGCGTCCAGGGACTTGGAGATGGTCGAGATGGTTTGCAGCGCCAGCTCCAGGGGCTTTTCCGTGAGTGTCAGAAAGGCGGTGCGGCGCTCAGAGGTGTCGTCGCGGGAGAGCTCGGCGGCCTCGGGGAAGGGCATCGCCTCCCGGACCATCTTGATGTCGGAGTAGAGGCCCAGGGGCGCGGTGACGAAGGACTCGAGCAGACGAAGGCTCTCTATGATGGACCGGACATGGGAGGAGACGAAGGGGGTCACGGAACTCACGGCTAGATGTCCAAGCGGTCGCGTACGGTGCGGGTTAAAACTTTCAACTCGCTTTTACAAAAATGGTAGCGGAATTCGTAAATGGGCAAGGGGGTCAGGTCCTCCCGAAAAGACTCCGTAGATTGTAACACGATGTCGGGGTCACGACACGACAGTAGCATCCATGGGAGATAGCGGGCTGAAATACTGAAATTGGGGCGGGTTTCGAGTCACCGCCGAGGAGGAAGCCAGACCCTTAGCGTACCTCCCGTCTCGTCCTCTCGACCGATACCGACGGCCGTTCTCCCGTCAGGCAACGTGGCGGCTGCCAAATTTGTCGACACCCTGCCTCCCACCGGCACCGACCAGGCTATCTCGGCGCCATTATCGGTCCGGCGTACAGCGAGGAGGCTTGTGAGAGACCGGCCCTGGAGTAGGAGTTCGGTCCGGCCATCGCCGTCGAAGTCGCCCGCCGCTGCCATGTCCAGGTTGCGGGAGCCGAGGACGTGTGACGTGACCCCTTCGATGCGCGCGACGATACGCAGCTCCGAGCCCTCCAGCCGATAGAATTCGGCAATGCCGCCGATATGCGGTGTCTTGACGGCGGCCAGCTCCATCTCTCCTCCCGGCCCGAAGGGCGCGACTGCTATCTGGTGCCTCCACCTGTAACTGGTGCCGATGGCCGGGCCCCGGGCGATCGGCCGGCCGGTCTCGTCGAAGGCGACGATCCTGGCGCCTTGTTCCGGACCGCTGAGGGTGGCGATGATCTCCCGCGTCCCGTCGCCGTCTAGGTCGGCCCAGATGGGAGCGATGCCCTCGACGACCTCGGGGTCCGCGATGGAGATCACCGCTACGGTGCGCAGATCGGGCTCGATCTCGACCAGGGTTATGTTCGCCGCTTCCAGCGGGTCTCCGAGTACGCCGTGGTTGTATCGGTCGGTGGCGCCGGTCAGAAGCAGCAGGCGGCCCGAGCCGTCGGCCAGGATGCGGGCATCGGGAAGAGCGTTCAGTTCGAGACGGACGGTCTCCGATTTATCCCGAAGGACCAGATTGCCCAGCCGATCGATGAATGCGGCCTGGTCCGGCCTGCCCGTCTCGATGGGATGGGTTGTATTGGAAACGAGGTCCTCCGGGCCGGTGACCAGGAAGGGAGAGTCGCCCTGGACCTTGAGGTGCACTGGCGCACCGGATACGACCCGGCCCGGCGAGACCTCGACCTCGGTTGCCCGCCCTTCCGATACCAGGAAGCCCTGGACACTCCCGTCGTCGAGGGCCACGACCCAGATACTGCCGGAATCGCCGGGTGCCGCGACGGCCCACCGTGGAACACCTTTTAGCCGGATGTCGAGGGGAGTCGAGTCGGGCAGGGCGCCCAGTCCGTCAACCAATCGGTTGCCATCGGCTCGATGGTGAGTGAAGCCGAAAACGGCTCCTGCGGGCATCGGCGTCGCCGTGGCGTCCGGCAACGGTGCCGTGGTAGGCGTGGCTACAGCCGTGGTACGGGTGCTCTCCGGAGATTTCGTCTTGGAGCCACATCCTGTTAGTGCTACGACAGCACAAAGAACGATGACAGTCGTCAATGCCCGCGTCATGGCCCGTGGGAGTAGGGTGATCTAAAGCTCAACGGCGTTTTGAACGACGTCCAGGCGGAGCACCCGACCATTGGGGTCTACCTCCAGGGCAACGACGTCGATCCGCCATTCGGCACCGGCCGCGCCGACGGCTTCCAGGTACTCCTGAGCACAGTCGGCCAGGCGGGATCGTTTTGTCTCCGTGATGGACTCCTCCGGGCTGCCCAGCGCGGTGCCGGTCCGGGTCCGCACCTCGACGAATACAAGCTGGCCGTCCTTCTCTACAACGAGATCGATCTCGCCGCTGGGGATGTGGTAGTTGGTCTCCAGGACGGTGTAGCCCCGTTCCTCCAAATGGGTTTGGGCCAGCCTTTCGCCCCGCCGGCCCAATCGTTGTCGCCGGTCTTTCATTCCGCCCTCGACCACCGCTTGACCGGGGCGAAGGAGTAGCGATGTATGGCGCAAGGGCCGAGCCGTTCCAGGTTCCGCATGTGCTCGCGGGTGCCATAACCTTTGTGTTTGGCGAATCCGTATCCGGGATAGTCGAGGTCGGCGTCTCGCATAATATTGTCGCGTGTGACCTTGGCGACGATGGAGGCGGCTGCGATGGAAAGGCACGAGGCGTCACCGTGGACGATGGCCTTCTGGGCGACGGGTACCTGGGGCAGGGTCAGGGCGTCCAGCAGGAGGAACTGGGGCAGCAGGGCCAGGGAGTCGAGGGCCCGGTGCATGGCCAGGCGGGTGGCGCCGACGATGCCCAACTCGTCGATCTCGTGGGGATGGCTGACGCCGACCTCCAGCGCCAGCGCTGCCTCTCGGATCCGGGGCAGGACGGTTTCGCGCTGGGCCGGGGTCATTTGCTTGGAGTCACGGACCAGGCCGACCCACGGCCCCGTGGGGTTGGGTGGAAGGACGGCCACTCCGGCCAGCACGGGCCCGGCCAGCGGCCCCCGGCCCGCCTCGTCCAGGCCGGCCACCATGGAGTAGCCCTGGCGCAGCAGGGTTTCTTCCTCCAGGTAGGTGGGGTTGGTTTTTCCTGGGATGTTCCGGCGGCGAGCGGTCATTACCCCATTCCAGTTCTCGGTGTTCTTCGGTGCTAATTACCCAATCAATATTGAATCAACACACTGTCATGCTGAGGAGTCCTTCCTACGAAGGACGACGAAGCATCTGGGGTTGGGTGGCGGTAAGTGTTCGGCACGGGAGGCCCCCACCCCCAGACCCTTCGCTTCGCTCAGGGTGACATGTGTGAAATTCTGCGTGACCACCTAATTAAGCATCGGCTGGCAGAGTTGGAAACCCGGCCCGCCACGCGCTTTACGGTAGAGTGGCCGGGCTCCGCCTCTGTGTATTGGGAGCGTCGCACACCTGCCGCACCAAATTAAAGGGTCTTCGATACTCCTATCAGAAAAAGAGTACGGCCTGGGGTTACTTGTTCAGGCCTCGCTGGATGCCTCTCAGGTAGGCGATCTGCCCGACGTGCTGGCTCTCCTCGACGATGACGTGGCTGAACATCTTGCCGATGGTATAACCGGGCCGGCGCTCGGGATGAGGGCATTTGTCCAGGTCATCCTGGGTGAGGCCGTCGACGAATCGGAGAGTCTCCTCCCGGACCGATGTGTAGTAGACCGTCATCTCCTCCATGTCGAATGTTGGGAGGTCGCGGGCCTGCTCGGCCGTGTAACCGAACCCGCTGTCCTTCTCCGGCAGGCCCAGTTTTTTGTCCCATCCATCCCGCAGCCATATCGAGTCGGTGCGTTGAGCGAAACGCTGGAGCCAGTCGTCCTCGACCCGTGCCATGTGCCAGACGGCGAAGTCGACGTGATGTGAGTCAGGGCCGGGCTGGAAGCGGCGCTCCTCGGTCATGAGGCCTTCCAGGGCCTTACGCAACTCGTCCATGTACTCGTTCAGGGCCATTTTGATGATGTGCTTGAAGTCCATAGGATCCTCTTGCCTATTTGGGTTCATAATTATTTTCAGAGTGTAAGGATGCCTCCTCCCGGCTTTGTCAAACACAAGGCCGGGAGGCTAGTTATATCGGTAACGGTGGGTCCAACTCGATGATCCCACCGCCGACGACCTCGTCGCTTTCGTAGAAGACGATGGCCTGGCCCGGGGTTATGGCTCTCTGGGGCTCGTGGAAACGGATTTCGGCCCAGTCGCCTGTCACAGTCACCGTGGCCGGGCTATCGGCGGCCTTGTAGCGGATCTTGGCGGTGACCTCCAGCGGTGTTTTGGACGTTTCACCGGAGGTGATGTTCACGCCGGATGCCCAGAGGGTCGAACGGTAGAGTTCGTCCTCGGAGCCCAAAACCACCCGGTTGGATTCGGAGTCGATTTGGACCACGTACCTGGGCCGGCCGCTGTTGCCGTTCAGCCCCAGGCCTCTGCGCTGGCCGACGGTGAAGAAGTGGACGCCCGGGTGCCGGCCAACGACGGCACCGGCGGTATCGACTAAATCGCCGGGCCTGGGCCTGGTCCGGTCGCCCACGAAGCGGCGGTAGTCGTCGTCGGGGATGAAGCAGATCTCCTGGCTGTCGGGCTTGTCGGCCACGGGCAGTCCGGCGCCGGCGGCCCGCCGCCGGATTTCGTCCTTGGGGTAATCGCCAACCGGCAGGAGCAGGCGGCCCAGCTCGGCCTGGCCCAGGGTGAAAAGGACGTAGGACTGGTCTTTGCCGGGGTCGGTCCCCTTCAGCAGTTTTTTACCGGCGCCATTTTGCCGGATGCGGGCGTAATGACCGGTGGCGATGTAGTCGGCGTCCAGAAAAAGGGCTCTCCGGAGGAGAAAGTCGAATTTGATCTTGTCGTTGCAGGCCAGGCACGGGTGAGGTGTGCGGCCGCGTTCGTACTCCCTGACGAAGTAGTCCACGACGTGCTTCTGGAACTCCCGCTCGAAGTTCTGGAAGTAGTGGGGCGCGCCGATGACCTGGCAGACACGCCGGGCGTCGTCCACGTCCTCCACCGAGCAGCAGCGACGGTTAAACCTGGGGAGATCGTCCCGTTGGGCGGTCCACAGGCGCATTGTGACGCCGACGACGTCGTAGCCCTGCTCTTTGAGCAGCAGTGCGGCCACCGAGGAGTCCACGCCCCCGCTCATGGCCACGATCACGCGTCCTTTACTCATGGTAGAGAGCCTAACACAGGGAGTTGAGGGCCATCAACCGAAAATTTTTCTATATCTCCTACCCACCCACTCAAGAATGGTATTTGAGGGGTACCCCCAAACCTCCTATAGACTTCCCCAATCTATGAGTTTTGTTAGACGGTCTTAGATTTCTCGACTTCGTCCTTCCAGGGTGGAAGGACTTCGCTCGAAATGACATAGGGTGGGGCGCTGGTGGAGTCTTCTTCTGTCGGTGCAATCGCGAACAGTGGTGTGGAGAGGTTTGACCGGCCACGGAGGGCGTCCTATAATGCGGCCATGGCGAAACAGGCCGTTATCGAACCGGTTGAGCATGCCCGGCTGGCAGTGGACGTGGCCTCCGAGCGCCTCGCCTCGGACGTGGTCATGCTGGACATACGGGAACTCAGCGACTTCGCGGACTACTTCGTGATAATGACCGCCGAGTCCTCGCGCCAGATTCGCAGCCTTGTGGAGGAGATCGAGGATACCCTCGAGGCAGCCGGGGCAACCCTGCACCACCGCGAAGGCACTTCGGACTCGGGCTGGATGCTACTGGATTTCGGGGACCTGATCGTCCACATGTTCGGTCCAGAGAAACGTGAGTACTACTCAATTGAGGCGGCCTGGTCCGGCGCTGTAGAGGTACTCAGGATTCAATAATCCACCGGTCCAACTCTCTCTGGTACTGGACGATCTCCTCAGATGTGAAGAACAGCTCGATCTCCCTGGCGGCCGAGTCCGCCGAGTCAGAGCCGTGGATCAGGTTCTGTCCTATGGAAGCGGCCAAGTCTCCGCGGACTGTTCCCGGTGCGGCGTCCTGAGGGTTTGTTGCGCCCATGGTCTTCCGGACCACCTCTACCGCGTTGTCGCCTTCGACGACCAGCGCCATCAACGGACCGGAGGTTATGAATTCGACGAGCCCTTCGAAGAATGGCTTGCCGACGTGGTCGCCGTAATGCCTGTGGGCCAGGTCACGGGTGACCTGCATCAGCTTGGCGGCGACCAGCTTCAGGCCCTTTCGCTCCAGCCGGGAAATTAATTCTCCGACGAGTCCGCGCTGGACGGAGTCCGGTTTCAACAAAACCAGGGTTTTTTGCATGCCAGGGAATCTCCTTGCTAACTAGTCTTGGCCCAGGTTCGGCGGGCCGTATCGATCTGTGCGCTGCGGAGGTAGAGTGGTTGTAGTCCGGACAGGTCCTCGCCGCCGGACTCCTGCCACCGCCGAAATCCCATAAAGGCCATTACGCCTGCCCTCCGGGTTGGCGGTCGGACGTCGGCCAAAATGGCCCCGTCGCCAAGCTGGGCCCGTAGACGGTCGGCCACGTCCGGCACCCCTTCTCCACAGAACAGGGTAGGGGCATGGATGGCAGAGACGAGGTCGTCGTGCTCCAAGACCTCGTAAAAGGGCTCCGAGCCCCGGCCCGAATCTTGGAACCTCCCCAGGTAAACGCGCTGACGTCCGGCGCCGATGAGGGCGCAGACGTCGATGCCCAGGCTAAGGTAGGGCTGCGCCTCCACGTCCAGGGTGCCCACCGAGACGAGCGGAAGCTCCAGGGCCAGCGCCAGAGTCTTGGCGGTGCTCAGTCCCACACGGAGTGCGCTGAAACCACCGGGCCCACGGGCGACGATCACCAGTGTGAGGTCGTCCATGGTGGCTCCTGCCTTTCGCAGCAGGTCGTTGATGGCCGGGGCTAATTCGACAGAGTGTTTCTGTTCCGATCGCCAGGTAAGTTCGCCGACCGCATCTCCTTCTCTGGAGATCGCCAACGACGCGTATCTGGTCGAGGTGTCTATAGCCAGTTCCACTTGGTTGGCTCCAGATGGCTAGTTTGATACGGAGGCCGCTCGAACGGCGTGGATCGTCTTGGCGAATCTTTTTCCGGTTGCAGTCAAGGTCAGCCGACGGGTGCTTTCATCAATACGGTCAATCCGGATGGCCATATGCTCCGGCGGACAGATGCCCGGCGTCTTCTCCGCCCATTCCACGACGCACACCCCGTTGCCGAACAGGTACTCGTCTAGGCCCAAGTCCGCTACCTCGGCAACCGTGTCCAGACGGTAGAGGTCGATGTGGTAGAGGGTGAGGCGGGCCTGGTACTGCGACATGAGCACGAAGGTGGGGCTGCGGGCGTACTCGTCGCCACCCAGCCCCCAGAGGATCCCCTGTGTGAGGCAGGTCTTGCCGGCGCCGAGCTCGCCCACCAGCGGGTAGACGTCGCCTGGCCCGGCGTGCTTTCCCAGGACCCTGCCGACGGCCTGGGTCTGATCGGGGCTACGGCTGATGACCTCGACGGTGAGTAATTTACTCGAGGTGCCGGGCGCGGTGGCTCTGCTCTGGCCGATTTTGAATCCTCCTGGTCGCGTCCTTTGGTCGCCGGACATGTGGCTGGTGTATTATATTGTGCTGGAATCACTACCTCAAGGCAGGCGAAGGTTGAGAGCGCTTATCCTTGCCGACGTTCACAGCAACCTGGAGGCGTTCCAGGCCGTCATCGAGGACGCCGAGGGCCGCGGCGGCTTCGATCGGGTCTGGTCGGCAGGGGACGTGGTCGGGTACGGGCCCGACCCTGGTGCGTGCGTCGAGCTGATGCAGAGCTTCGATCACGTCGGCGTCGCGGGGAACCACGACCTGGCGTCCATCGGGAAGCTCAGTGTGGAGTCGTTCAATCCCCACGCGGCTATTGCGAACCGGTGGACCGCCGATAACCTGTCCGAGGAGCATATCGCCTACCTGGGCAGCCTCCCTTTGAAGGTCGATCTGGAGGATTTCACGCTGGTGCACGGCAGTCCCCGGGACCCGATCTGGGAGTACGTTGTCTCGACCGGGGCGGCGGTGGCCAGCTTTCTCCACTTCGATACCTCCTGGTGTATCGTGGGGCACTCACACGTGCCGTTCCTGTGCCGCCCCGCGGAGAACGGGGCCGCGTTCCTGGAGTTTCCGCTGGATACGCCGATTTTCCTGGGGACGGACCGGCTTATAATCAATCCCGGTGGCGCGGGTCAGCCTCGTGACGGCGACCCCAGGGCCAGCTACGCGGTCTACGACTCGGCCGTGGGCGCCGTCTTTCACCACAGGGTCGAGTATGAGGTCGAGGTCACCCAGGAGAAGATGAGGGCGCGCGGACTCCCGGAGTTCCTCGTGGAGCGGCTGGCTTCGGGGCGGTAGCAGGCTTAAGCGCTAGTGTCTGCTTACGAAAAAGCGCGTTACGATGCTCCGCTCGTGGTGAGCCTGTCGAACCACACGAGCGGAGCGGGCAGTCCCGCTCATGTCCTTCGGCAGCGCTCAGGATGAGCGGGACCTAGAGCGCAACGTGTTTAGATGGATTTTCGACAGGGGGCGCGAGTCTCGACGTTCGTCGCCTCTCCCCAGTCTTGGTGCCTGCCCAGCCCA
>CAZEDC010000100.1:0-31717 GCA_964510985.1 uncultured Dehalococcoidia bacterium | reverse complement strand
TGGTCCCTGCCCTTGTAGGACTAACATAAAGAGTGGTACAAAGATGGGGGGCAGGTCAGCAGGTCATCTAGGTTAACATTCCATTCAACATCGCTCCGAGGTAACGCACATAGACAAAGTAAAACTGGAAGCCATCTCCTGGCTCACCAAGGCGTTCGGCGCCGAGGAGCGCAAACGCATTTGGGAAGAGACCCTGGACGGGACCACCACTGTGCGTGAGTTCTTCCTCCAACTCTGCGACCGCTACCCGAAGTTTGGCGAGTTCGTCTACGACACCTCCACTAACGATCTCACGGGCGTAGTCAGCGTCGTCATCAACAACCGCCTTCTGGAGCTTGCCGGGGGTCTGGACACCGAGATCCGCGACGGAGACTCTCTTGTGCTCCTCCCGGCCTTCGCAGGAGGTGCCTGAAACACCATTTCTTATCTACAACCATTAGCCTGGATGGTCCACTAACCCAACGGATATTAATGGAGGTCTCCACAATGGCGTCGAACGTTAAAGGATACGCTGGTAAAATCCTTCGAGTTGACATGACCCAAGAGAAGATCTGGGACGAGCCCATAGAAGAAGCCACGGCAAAGGCCTATCTTGGCGGTGCCGGCCTCGGCGCAAGAATTCTGTACGACGAGGTCCCACCGGGTATCGAGTGGTCCGACCCAGAAAACCGCCTCATCCTGGCATCTGGGCCACTGGGTGGCACGCCCATAGGTGGCTCCGGCTCCTTTTCGGTAACCACCAAGGGACCGCTAACCAACGGCGCCACTACGACCCAAGCCAACGGCTTCTGGGGCGCCTTCATCAAGTTCTGTGGGTACGACGCCGTCGTGGTCCAAGGGGCTGCCAGCCGATGGCTCTACCTGCACATCAGTGACGATGGGGCCGAGTTGCACGACGCCAGTAATCTACTGGGACAGGACACCTGGGAGATGGACGACGCAATCAAGGCCGAGTTGAAACGTTCCGAGAAGGGAATGAGCGTCGTTGGCATCGGCCCGGCAGGGGAAAACCTAGTCAAGTTAGCCGCCATCGCCGGCGATAAGGGGCACGTGGCAGGGCATAACGGCGTTGGTGCGGTCATGGGCTCTAAAAAACTCAAGGCCATCGCTGTCGACCGGGGCAAAAAACGGCTCTCCCTTCACAACCGCAAGCAGCTACTGGAGCTTTCCCACTGGTTCCTGGACGAAAACAAGAAAAAGAGCATGCCCTCCGACACTTACAACTGGGGTACGCTCCAGGGCCTAACCAACCAGGAGAAGGGTGGCACCCTTCCTATTAAAAACTACATGACCAACATCTGGGATATCTCTCCGGAGGATCTCGAAGGCTTTAGCGCCGAGTACATCAGGGGCGTCTTCGACCCCGACCCCAATCCCTGCTGGGCCTGCCAGATGCACCACTGCCACATGATGAAGATCACCGAGGGCCCCTACGAAGGAGAGGTGGTGGAAGAGCCCGAGTACGAGGGATTTGCCGCTTGGGGGCCTGTCACAGGACAGACCGACGTCGCCAGTACCATGATGGTCTCCAACGAAGTTGACAAACTGGGGCTCGAGACTAACGAGTGCGGGTGGCTCATGGGCCTGGTCATGGAGTGCTACGAGAAGGGGATGATCAACATCGAGGACACCGACATGCTGGAGATGACGTGGGGTAATGCCGAGACCACCCGCGCCATGCTACGCAAGATCGCCAACAGAGATGGATTTGGGGACCTATTGGCCGAGGGCACCATGCGCGCCGCAAAGGCCATCGGCGGAGAAGCGCCCAGCCTTGCCATCCATACCATGAAAGGGAACTCACCGAGAGGCCACGACCATCGCAGCCTTTGGCAGGAGATGTTCGACACTTGCGTCTCCAACACGGGCACCATCGAGAGCCAGAGGGCCATCAACCGCACCCAGTTCGGCCTCTCGGAAAGAGGCGAACCGTTCGATCCCAAGGACATCGTCAACCTGACCACCGCCACAAAGGGGGCCATGCAGTTCGAGGACTCCCTGGGCGTGTGCCGTTTCAACACTCGCACAGAGATCGATCACCTCTGCCAGGCAGTAAACGCCGCCACTGGATGGGACTTCACGTTCGACGACGCGATGAAGGTAGGACGAAGAACGGTCAACCTCCTAAAGGCGTTCAACCTTCAGCACGGCATCGGACCTGAGCTGGACAAGCCTTCGCCCAGATACGGCTCTACTCCGGTGGACGGCAAGGTTGAGGGCGTGGGCATCACCGAGCACTGGGACCAGATGGTCAGTGAATACTACGAAGGGATGGGATGGGACCGCAAGACCAGCAAGCCCCTGCCCGAAACCCTCAAGGCACTGGGGCTGGAACCTGTCGTCGATGACCTGTGGAGTTAATCCGAGATCCCGCAACCCGGTCTTCTAGGATGAGCAGAAATCGCTAAGAGCGTCCACCACGCATACTTTTGGTGGCATAGGCAGCTACGCTTTATACGTGGCCGCCTCTCTTCGTGCTCATGTTTGTAGGAAGTCGGCGATAATGGGGCTGCGATAATCTCTCCTCGGGTCTCCTCTGTTTGGACCTGACCAGTATCGGTGCCGACGCGGTTCCTGCCCCTGTGGGACTAACACAACGAGTGATGCAACAATGGGATTAGGTCAGTAGTCATCTCCCGAGAATGATAAGTATGGATTTCAAACGGCCAAGTATATACCGCCCTCCAAGTGAACGGAACAGCTACTTCCTTCCAATAACCAGCGGTTGCTCCAACAGCACTTGCACCTTCTGCTCATCCTTTGGATCAAGACTACAGATACGAGATGCTGATGATGTCAAGAGGGAGATCGATGCTATATCTATCTATATGGGAACCGGCACCTACCTTTCAAACGTCCCTGATCTGGCATATTCGGTGGCCCAAGGTTGGGATGGAAGAAGGTTATTTCTCCAGGATTGTGACGCCCTTGTCTATCCTTTCCAGAAATTGAAAGAGATTCTGCAATACGTAAATGAAAGGCTTCCGCACATCGAGAGGATTGGTTCCTATGCCACTCCCCAGGACATTCTACGAAGGACACAGGACGAGCTCAGAGAACTCAGAGATTTGAAGCTGTCGATCTTGTATGTGGGGGTTGAGAGTGGCGATGACGAGGTACTCGAACGCGTGGGCAAAGGGGTGGACAGCCGCCAGATAGTGGAAGCGGGAAGGAGAGCAAAGGCAGCCGGGATTACCCTATCTATGATGGTGATTCTGGGACTCGGTGGGAGCGAAGGAAGTGGTAAGCATGCGATTGCAACTGCAGGTATCCTCACAGAAATAGACCCCGCATATGCAGGAGCATTGACCTTGACCTTGAAACCTGGCACTCCAATCCACGACCAGTGGAAAAGTGGTAGTTACATTCCCATTACCCCTTTCCGATCTCTGGAAGAACTCAAAATGATTATTGAGCAATCCAGTTTTTCCGACTGCTTTTTCAGCTCTATGCATGCCTCCAATTACCTCCCAATCAGGGGTAGGTTGCCCCAGGACAAGACAAAGATGCTGAATGTGTTGGAGCAGGTCACGGGAAAGAATGCCCCGACTTTCCTACGGCCTGAATTCCTCAGGGAGTTGTAGTGCCACGACAAGCAGAAGGTCGTGGATAATCCGAATGGTCTTGCCCCGATATGTTCATACCATTCGTAATATTAGTCCACCGAGGGCAAGAGTTGTCAGCTAACAGGTCATAGCGGCTATTCCAAAAACAAGGTGACGAACTCCCGGCCGCCAGGGGTTTTCTGTCCCGACAAGTCGGGGCTCTGGACTCCCCCGTTCAAGTATTTCGGAGACGGAACACCAGGGTTTCCGTGGTCCCTGGTCGCGGCAGGTGGAGCGTTGACAGTGCGGGAAGCGCCACACTAAACTCGTTTTGGCCGCCAATTGCCTTTGTATCTGAACACGAATTCTCAGAGACGGAGAGTCCTGACTGATGAGACTTGTCATAGTCGCCTGCGATGTAATGCACCGAGAAATCTCTTACTGCGTGTCCCGATCTAAAAACATCGTGGACATGAGGTTTCTGAAAAAGGGCCTGCACGACATTGGCCAAAAAGAGATGTCCCGGGGCCTCCAGGAGGAGATAGACCGGATACCTCGCGGCGAATACGAGGCGGTCCTGCTCGGCTACGGCTTGTGCAACATGGGCATCCGCCAATTATTCTGCGACGAGTTGCCCATGGTCGTCCCCAGGGCCCACGACTGCATAACGATGCTCTTAGGCTCCAAGGAGAGATACCGGGAGACTTTTGATCAGGAGCCCGGGACGCGTTACAGGTCCACCGGATGGATCGAACGCAACAGCCCGCAAATTGGCCCGGACGGGAAACCCATAAGCGTCATGACGCAACTGGGATTTTACCAGACTTACGAGGAGTTGCTCACCAAGTTCGGGGAAGACAACGCCCGGTATATCATGGAGACGATGGATGGATGGGGAGGGACGCACAACTACAACAGGCTGGCTTATATAGACGCAGGTATAGGCGAGTTTCCCGAGCACGAGAGGCAGGCGAGAGAGGAGGCAGAGGAGGAGGGCTGGTATTTCGAGTGGATGCAGGGGGATGTCGGCCTACTTCAGGGCCTTATGGACGGTGAATGGGACTCCGAGAAATTCCTGGTCGTCCAGCCGGGAAAGACGATCATGCCGACCTACTCGGAAGACATAATACGGGCCGAGGATCGCAACACGGATTCCCCTTAGACGCGGAGTGTCGTCCGCCCTCCAAGGAACTTCACCAGTTCTTCACCGCCGGCGTCAGGATGACATTTTCTGTAGGCCGTCAGCGATAATAGGGCTGCGATAATCTCTCCCGAGCTTCCTCGGCTTGGCTCTTACCCATAATGGGACCGACACGGTCCCTGCCTTTGTGGGACTAACATAGCGAGTGGTACAAAGATGGGGGGGCAGGTCACTGATCCAGGGGTACCGATTATCCTGACGTACCAGGAAGGGGTTGCGAGATATGGCGAACATGACCCACCGGGAACGAGTGCTGGCAGCGCTGAACCACGAAGAGCCTGACAGGGTGCCTAAGGACCTTGGACAGGGCCCAGCATCCGCGATAAATACGCTTGCCTATGACAGGCTCGTCGAGCAACTGGGCTACCAGGACCGGGACGCGGACTCCAAGGTCAACCCTTTTGCCCGGACTACATACCCATCCGATGCCATAATGCGACGCCTCGATATCGACTGCCGAGCTCTGCCTACCTCCGTGGTCGGTCACGAGATGCTGGACGACAACACCTATCGAGACGAGTGGGGCACTCTGTGGGCCAGGGCCGAAGGGGGACAGTACATCTACGCTGAGGGGCCGTTTCAACGGAAAGAGCCAACGCTGGCCGAACTGGATGCGCATGCCTGGCCGGACTTCAGAGACCCGGCCCGTGTTGTAGGACTCAAGGAAGCGGCGGTCCGGCTCCGCGAGAAGAACGAGTACGCAACCGTCCTTCACCTGCCGTATGCCTGCGTTTGGGACTGCCAGAGGGTCCGAGGCTTCGCCGAGTACCTCGAGGACATGGCTGCCAGGCCGGTCCTGGCCGAGGCCATTTTGGAGCACTGCCTGGCCATCGACATCGGGCTGGCGGAGTTCTTCCTCGACGAGGTGGGTGGCGACGTGGACATCGTCTCGTTCGGAGACGATATAGGCGTCCAGGACAGCCTGATGATGAGCCTGGAGATGTACCGGCGACAGGTCAAACCCTTTCATCGACGGCTAGTTGAGGCCATCAAGAGCAAGACTGATGCCAAGATTCTGATGCACAACGACGGGGCAATCTTCCCGATGATCCGGGACACGATCGAGATAGGCGTGGACTGCCTGAATCCTGTCCAGGTTTCGGCGCACGGCATGGATACAGACCGCTTGAAGACCGAGTTCGGCACCGACCTGTCCTTCTGGGGCGCCATCGACACAAACTTCGCTCTGCCCAGGGGAACCGTCGAGGACGTGCGCAACGAGGTCAAGCAACGGATAAAGGACCTGGCACCCGGCGGCGGCTACGTGGTGGGCTCCGTCCACAATATCCAGGCAGAGACCCCTGCCGAGAACGTGCTGGCCATGTTCGACGCAGTGGAGGAGTTTGGCCAGTACCCAAACCTCACTTACGTTTAGGAGCCCTCGCCCGAGCGCCAGAAGTCAGCGTTGGTGCACCAAAAGGATTTCTTTTTGGAGCACTCTGTAACGATGGTCATGACCTGCTCTTGTGGGATTAACATGACGAGTGGTACAAAGGTGGAGGACAGGTCACCGCCAGTCTGATATGGGGAATTCCTAACGGGAGGATAATATGGCTCAGCATCGATCGGTCCCGGTAAACGCCGAGACTATAGTGCTATCTACAGGAGCTCGCATCCGTCGCCCATGGCGATGCACTGACGCTTCCATAATGATGGCCTCTTTCCCCGTACCCGCCAAAAACGTGCGCGGGCTCCTACCTACAGACAAGATCCGACCGGCTCAGATGCTCCCAGGAACGGCGGTAATGACTCTCTTAGGAATTGAGTACCGTCAACCTGAGGACGTGCAGCCCTACAACGAATTTGCTGTCCTAATCCATGTGGCCCAGCCTGTAGGCCGTCAGCGATATTGGGACTGCGGTAATCTTTCCTGGGTCTCCTCGGCTAGGGTTGACCCGTGATGGGACCGACATGGTCCCTGCCCTTGTGGTACCAACATAACGAGTGGTACAAAGTTGGGGCAGATCACCCAATGCGCCAACAGCAGGCGAGATTGCCCATGGTGTCGACTAGCCGGGCGTTCGGTACTCAGGGGTGGCTAGCTGCAAGCACCTGTCTGTCAGGCCATGAGGGGGTTGACACTTGCCAAAAAGAATCGAGGAGTCCAGCGCACTGGAGGAGCACGCCGCCGTTTTCGGGAGCTATCGGAACTACACTCCTCCCGAGTACGATGGCCACACCAACGAGGCGCTGTACATCGAGATGAGCGCCGACCATCGAATCGCGATCGACGTGACGTTGCCGGCTCCGCTTCCTCCCGACGTAAAAATCCCCGCCATCCTGTACACGACACGCTACTGGCGCGCCAAGAAAGACTACCCGGTGGACGAGCAGGATCTGTTTTTCACCAGCCATGGCTATGCGTTCATCCGCGCCGATGAGCGTGGAACAGGGGCATCCTTCGGCACGTGGCCCAACATGTGGCCACGAGAGGCCATCGCCGATTACAAGGAAACGGTGGACTGGATCGTGGCCCAGCCTTGGTCCAACGGCAGGGTCGGCGGCATCGGGGTCTCCTACACAGGCACAACTGCACAGCTTCTGGCGGCCACCGAACATCCGGCGGTAAAGGCGGTCGTCCCAAAGTTCATCGAGTTCGACGTCTACACCGACATCACCTTTCCAGGCGGTGTCCTCCTCGAGAAGCCGTGGGACTCGTACAATGAGCGGTGCCGGCAGCTAGACCTAAACACGTGGACTCGCACGTCGTTTGGGAAACTTACCGACACCGTGAAACCCGTGGACTCCGACACGGACGGGTCCACCCTGGCCGCGGCCGTCGATGAGCACCGCACGACCAACCCCGACTTCTCCCGGACCAGAGAGGTGACCTACCGGGACGACCCGATTCCGGGCCTGGGGATCACCATCGACGATTTCAGCATGCACGGGCTTCGCAGAGAAATCGAGCGCTCAGACGCTGCCATATACGGCTGGGGGAGCTGGAACGATGCCTGTACCGCCGATACTGTAATCCGGCGATTCATGACCTTCGGCAATCCCGGGCGGGGGGTTATCGGCGCCTGGAACCACGGCGGCGACAAGAACGCAAACCAGTACCGCCCGGACTACTCGCCGACGGTGCCCAGCCATCTTGCCCAGTACCTGGAGGACCTGCGATTTTTCGACTACCACCTCAAAGGTATCGACACGGGTGTCACGGACGACCGGGTGCTGACCTACATCACCATGGGCGAGGAGACCTGGAAGCGTACGACGACCTGGCCCGTGGTGGGAACGAGTACACGCCGCTGGTATGTGGGCGAAGGATACGTGCTGCGCCCGGACCCGCCGAGGTCCTCTTCGGGGGCAGACCGGTACGACGTGGACTTCGAGGCCGACTCGGGGACCGGGAACGTCTGGTACACGGAGTTCGCCGGCACCGACGTGATCTACGGCGACAGGGCGGGGGCGGACAGGCGGTTGCTTACGTACACGTCGGAACCCCTTGAGACCGACATGGAGGTCACCGGTTATCCGGTGGTCACCTTGTACGCCGCGTCAACGAGCAGCGACGCCGCCTTCTTTGTATACCTGGAGGACGTGTCCCCCGACGGGCGAGTCACCTACGTGACTGAGGGGCAGCTGCGGGCGCTCCACCGCCGGGTATCGGACAGACAGCCGCCCTACACCATGTTTATGCCACACCACACCTATGAGAGAGCCGACGGGATGCCCCTGGTCCCAGGGGAGGTGACGGAGCTTGTAATCGGCCTCCAGCCGGTATCGGTCCTGTTCAGGCGGGGACACCGTTTCCGGATCGCCATCGCCGGACATGACGAGAGCACCTTTGCAAGGTTGCCGGCATCCGGCGAGAGTGTCACCATAGAGGTCCAGCGCAACGCTATCCACGCATCTTTCGTGGACTTGCCCGTCGTAGAGCGGGGATAGCGGGAGGCGCTGACCGGTGCAGCGGCCGGTCACGGCCTACGGACAACCCGGGCGGTCTTACCCATCTCGGTCCTGGGGATGGAGCGGGGTGGTACCAGCGCCACCCGCGCGGTGAAGTTCAGCGCGTCCTTCAGTTTCCTCTGGACGAGGTCTTCGAGGGCTCCGGTCTGCGAGGGTCGGGTCCTTTCGCCGCGCTCGACGTTTATATCCAGATAGTCGTAGGGACCCGTGCCTGTGACCACGACCTGGAACTCACCGGTTACCTGCGGGGCCATGGTCTGAAGGACCTGGGCGATGGCCGTCGGGAATACGTTGATGCCGCGGACGTGGAGCATGTCGTCGGAGCGCCCTACGACCGCGAATCGGAAACCGGTGCGGCCGCACCGGCAAGGGCTGACATCTCGGCACTCGATTACGTCCCCGGTCCGGTAGCGCACCAGGGGCTGGGCCTGTTTCTCCAGGTGGGTCAGTACCAGCTCTCCTCTCCGTCCTTGGTCCAGTGGGATATCCTCGCCGGATATCGGGTCGATTACCTGCGCCAGTACCGCGCCCTGTCCCAGAAAGTGGAGGTCGTGGTCCTCCTCGCAGACCGATGCGAAGTTGCAGAGTGCCTCGGACATACCGTAGTTGGCGTTGGCTGCTCGCATACCCCAGGTCTGCTCCAGCCGGCCCCTGAAGTCGGGATTTTCCAGACCGGGTTCGCCACCGAACAGGCCCAGCTTGAGACCCAGTTCGGCGGGCTCGATGCCGAGTTCCTCGCGGACGATACCTTCGAGGTGTGGCGGATACGAGGGGGTACAGGAGATGGCGTCTATGCCGACCTCGCGTATTACCCTGACAAGTTGGCGTGAGTTTCCCACCCCGAAAGGCACGACGGTAGCGCCGGTGGCCTCCAGGTTGCGGTGGTCTGTGTATCCGCCCATCCAGAGGGAGTAGTTCAGGCAGTGGACCACGGTGTGGTCCGGCCGCAGACCGGCGGCCCAGAGCGCCCGAGCGCCGCACTCGTTTGTCCGCTGCATGTCCGCTTTGGTCATGACGGTGAACAGGAATTTACCGGTGGACCCCGAGGTGCGGTGTACCACGGTCAGCGAATCGCTGGGTGCGGCCAGATAATCGCCGAAGGGCGGCACCCGCTCCTGGGACTGTCTAAGTTCCTCTTTGGTGGTGAAGGGCAGCCGAGACAGGTCTTCCGCCCGACGGATGTCTTCGGGTTTGAGTCCGGCTTCTTCGAACTTGTGTCGGAGGAAGGGGCTTTCGGCGTAAACGTACCGGAGCTGGGACGCCAACTGGTCGCGCTCCAGGGCCGTCAGGGAACGCGGGTCGATGGCCTCCAGTTCTTCGTTCCAGATTTTCCGCCACATGGTCCATCCCCGGCTTCGCCGAGCGCCTAACGTGCTTTCATCTCCGCGAGCTTCTTGTCCACCAGGTCTCGGTAGCCCTGGGCCCCGACGCACGCCAGCAGGTGACTCGCCTCAAGCTCCAGTATCTGCTCGAAGCTCGAGTGCAGCCCCTGGTCGATGGCGTTCCTGGAGAGTCTAAGGGCCAGGGGAGACCTTCGGGCGATCCTCCTGGCCATGTCCATGGCCTCCTCCAACAGGCGCTCGTTGGGGACTACCTTGTTGACCAGACCGATGCGGGCGGCCTCGTCAGCGTTGATAAAGTCCCCGATGAGAACGAGTTCCTTGGCCTTTCCCAGCCCCACAAGTTGTCCCAGCAGCTTGGTCCCGGCCGTTGTCAGCGTCATCCCCAGCTCGGTCTCGGGAAAGCCGAACACGGCATCCTGGGCCGCGATCCTGATATCGCTGCTCATCGCGAACTCAGAGCCGCCGCCCACCGCGTAGCCCCGGACAGCCGCTATCAGGGGCTTGCCCAGGCCCATGACTCGCCGCTGGACCTCCTGGAGTCCGTCCGTCTCGCGGATCCAGTCGTCAAGACTTTTACCGGCAGCGGTTTCCTTCAGGTCCTCGCCGGCGCAGAAGGCCCTCCCGGCGCCGGTGAGGATTACCGCCTTCACCAGTCGATCTTCCCTGGCGGTATCCAACCGGTCAAGCAGGTCCGTCAGCAGCGAGAACGTTATCGCGTTGAGGCGCTCCGGCCGGTTCAACGTGATGACCCCGACATCTCCGTCCCTTTCGTAAAGAACCGTCCGTTCCGCCATTTGGACCTCCGTCTACTTTGGGTTGGCCGGGTCATTCTTACGCCAGAGATGCGTTGAGAACTCCGCTGCGATTCGAGATTCGCATATATTACCATGCTGGCGACGACGTGACCGCTGCTATCCGATAAACCGGGAGAAAACGCCCTACCGCGCCACAGCGCCTGGTCGACCAACTCTTCCTCGATCCGGATCTCCTCGTTGTACTTGCAGAGGTGGCAGGACCGGCACTCCGTGTTCTTGGTAGAGTCCGGACCCCTAACTTCTCTAAAAAGAAATCTTTTTGGTGCGGGGAGGGGTATTGTTGGAGCGGCGGCCTGACCTCGAATCAGCGGTCAGGCCCGAGTCGAGGAAGCCTGGGAAAGATTATCGCAGTCCCATTTTCGCCGGTGGTCTCGAGACAAGCCACGAATTCGGTTCAACACGGTGCTACGAGCCGCGGCGCAGCACGCCCCCGGGCCGGGCGTGGGTGTGCTTACCGTCTGAGATCACCGAAACGCCGTTGACCAGAACGTAGATCATGCCTTCGGAGAGCTGGTGCGGGTTATCGAACGTGGCTTGGTCAATTATCGTGTCCGGGTCGAATATGGCCAGATCGGCCGCCAGGCCCTCCTCGACCCTGCCCCGGTCCTTCAGTCGAAGCCTCTCCGCAGGCTTGCCGGTCATCTTCTCGACCGCGGTCTCCAGCGACATGAGCGCCTGCTCCCTGACGTAGCGGCCGAGGATCCTCGGATAGGTGCCGTAGAAGCGTGGGTGTAGCCTCTCGCCCGCATGTATTCCGGTAGGCGAGATAGCGTTGCCGTCGGAGCCGTACATGCCGAGGGGGTGAGAAAGAAAATAGCGGGCGTCGCTCTCGATGCGGTTGTGTACCACGGCCGTCACCCTGCCGTGGGATTCCTCCTCCAGCTGAAGCGCGGCCTCCGCCGGCTCAACTCCTCTGTCGGACGCAATCTCCCGCACCGATTTACCGATCAGGTGACGGCCGCCCTCATCGGGCCAGTCGGCGATTACCCAGGTCTCCCAGAGGGGCGGAAGTCCCCCGATGCCGACGGTGACCTCCTCTCGAATCCGTGAGCGGGTCTTCGGATCGCGGAGTCGCGCCATGTACTCGTCGGTGCCGCCCGCCTGCGCCCATACGGGTATGGTCTGGTTGATGCCGGCCTGGCCCGCGGTGTAGGGGTAGGAATCGTAGGTAATGTCGAGGCTTTCGGCGCGGGCGTTCTCGAAGACCTCGAGCATCTCGGGCCCGCGACCGTGGGCGTCCCTGAAACCGATGGCCAGGTGGGAAAACTGCACCGGGATGCCCGCCCTCTGACCTATCTCGACCGCCTCCTGGATGGCCGAAAGGTGCCGGCCGGACCCGACCCGGGCATGAGTGACATAGAAGACGCCTTCGTAGCTCGAGACGGCCTTGCAGAGGGTCACGATCTCGCCGGTGGACATGTACCCGGAGGGCGCTAATGACAGGCCCGTCGATACCGAGAAGGCACCCTGTTCCACCGCCTCGACGGCAAGCCGCTGCATGGCTCGCATCTCGTCCTCGGTGACCGGCCGATTCTCGATTGCGCCTACGGCCATTTGAAGCGCGGCCTGGCCTACCTGGGGTGCGATGTTGAGGCTGATGCCCTGCGATTCGAGCCTGCCGGCCCAGCCATCCAGGTCGGTCCAGTCCCACTCGACCGGCAGGTCGAATATCCCCATGCCCGCGTTGCCTTTTCGATTGGGCCCGACGGGGAACGGCGAGAAGCTGCAATTGCCGATAACCTCGGTCGTTACCCCCTGGTGGGCCTTGCTCTCGCCGCCCGGGTCGTCCAACAATGAGACGTCGGAATGCGAATGCATGTCGATGAAGCCTGGGGCAACCACAAGCCCTGAAGCATCTATCGTGCGAGCGGCCTCCGCTTTTTCGAGGCGGCCTATGGCTTCTATTTTGCCACGACTGACACCGACGTCGGCGTCGTACCTAAGCCTGCCGGTCCCGTCTATCACCGTGCCGTTCTTTATCAGCGTATCGAATGCCATAGTGCCATCCTTGATGAGATCAGCTGTCCGGCAGTCCACGGCGTAGGAGCCTGTCCGCGTGCCATGCGCCTCCGTTTTATACCACTCGTTATATTTAGACCGCAAGAGTCTGGACCGTGTCGGCAGCCAAGACGACCTTCGGTGCCTGCGGTCAGGTTGAGAAAGATCGGCGAACGTCTTGTATTCCGTTCCATAATTATTTGAACTTACGGCCCTCTAACCGGATACTATCGAACTCTTACGTTTGCTTGGTACAATCTGCGCGGGCTCGAGGGTCAATCAGTTGTGTTTCTCTGGAACCATAACCACAGTAGTCCAATGGTTTGTTGGTTTGTTGGACGCCCAATGCATGGAGTAACTAAGGGGGACCTGATGCCAGTCTACTTGATCGTCCTTTTTTCTATTCGAGATCCGGAAACGTTTGGAAAGTATCCTGTTTCTGCCATGGAAAGTGTTGCGCAGTATGGTGGCCGGTACCTCACCGTCGTTGGAGTGCCCGGTATGCAACAACCGAAGGTAATCGAAGGCCAGCCCCAGCACGATGTCACCGTAGTAATCGAATGGGAATCCCAAGAAGCTATCGAACGATGGTACGACTCACCGGAGTATACTGCCATAAGAGACCTTCGGATATCTTCGACCGAAGGTTGGATGTTGGCGGCCCCGGAGTTCGAGATGCCACCGCACTAGCGAGGTGTGTCAAATTAAATTTGCCTGGAAGAAGTTTCCAGAATCTAGTTGACCTGCCACTCGATAACTGGTCCAGGTGTAATGTTTGTAACCTGGGTCGTGGTCTTGCCCCATTTTTTGTACCACTGGTAATGCGAATCTTGCAGGTCATCCAACTTAGGCCATTGCTGCCAGGGCAAAGGCTCTCGGGGTCAGGTTCCCCAGTGCCCCGTAAGGCCGATCCTCATTGTAATCCCGTCGCCACTGTTCCACCTTCTCCTGGGCATCTCCCAGGGACAGGAACCAGTTCTCGTTCAGACACTCTTGGCGGACCCGGGCGTTGAATGCCTCGATGAAGGCGTTGTCCGTCGGCTTCCCCCGCCGACTGAACTCCAACTCCACTTCGTTCAGGTACGCCCACTGGTCCAGGGCTTTGGAAGTGAACTCCGGGCCGTTATCCACGGCAATAGTCTTGGGTAGCCTGCCATGCAGGGCCAGGCGCGCCAGCACTGCTACTACCTTGCGCCCACCCAGGCTCCCGTCTACCTGGATCGCCGGACTCTCACGGGTAAAGTGATCCACTATCGTTAACAGCCGGATCCGCCGGCCATCGAAGAGCTCATCGCTCATGAAGTCCATAGACCATCGCTCATCGCCGTGGGTGGCCATGGGTCTCGGTTCCCGCCGCTGACACGATACGTGTCTACGCGGCTTCTTGGGCCGCATTAGCAGTCCCTCCAGCTTGTACAACCGGTAGACCCGCTTGTGGTTCACCTTCCAACCCTCCCGTTGCAGCAATACGTGGATACGCCGGTAACCGTAGCTTACCCTGGTCCGGGCCAGGTCCCTGATCCTCATCCTGAGAGCGGCCTGCTCAGCCGCCGTGCTCTTGTACCTGTGGGTGGACCGACCCAGGCTCACTACCTCACACACTCGCCGTTCACTCACCCCATAGACCACCTGCAAGTACTCCGCACTAAGCTTCCTCTGAGCAGGCCTAGGGCTTTTTTCGGAGCATGTCCTGCAGCATCTGCTTGTCCAAACTCAGGTCCGCCACCAGCTGGCGCAGCTTGCGGTTCTCCTCCTCCAGCACCTTCAGCCTTCGCACCTCCACTACTCCCAGACCAAAGTACCTCTTCTTCCATCGGTAGTAGGTCTGCTCACTCACACCCATCTTCCGACAGACCTCGGACACCGGGGTGCCGCTCTCCGCCTGCCTCAAGGCGAACGCGACCTGCTCCGTAGAATACCGGGACTTCTTCATGGGATGATTCTCCTTCATTGTGTCTCATCATCCCAAAAAACTCGCATTCCGACTGGACCTGTTTTTGGGGTCAAGACCAGAGAGCGCGGCAACAAGGGCTACATTTCGCAGGCGCGGCACGACACCAGCCGGGCCAGGGGCCGAGATATTCGATACACCACCAGTCGGGGACGAGCGGCACGCGGGTTAAAAATGTATGATGTCACCGAAGTTAGACGACTTGGTAACTATCTCATAATCCTCAACAGGGGAGTGCACAAGGGGTGTCCCCTTCTGCCAGGCGGTCTGGGAGATGTGCCCCCAGGAATAAAAACCCATGAGGGCGGGCGGGCGGGTGTAAGTCACGTCCTGAAGTGAAATAGTTTCTTAATCGAACCATTCGTGTATCCTGTTGCTGAAAATTCCAACGACGATAGAGCAATGGGACTGTACCGCCCGGCGGCGGGGCCTGTCAACAGGCGTCGGCGCACTTTCCTTGACACTCCTAGGGGCTTTGGGTACGCTTGGCTTGTTGCTCCTCGTGGGCTCGTAGCTCAGTGGTAGAGCGGTCGGCTCATAACCGATTGGTCGTAGGTTCGATCCCTGCCGAGCCCACCAACCCGTCTCACCGGGCCGACGCCCCCAGAAGCTCCTTCAGGCGGTCGCGGCTCCTCAGCACGCATCCCTCTTCGTCTTGCTCGTCCCGCGACTCTATGGCCATGGTGAAGGGGTAGGACTCCAAGAGTTCCGCGATGCCCGTGAAGTCGATCCTGCCTCTGCCTACCTCGTGGTGGTCGCGTTTCCCGTCGCTGTCGTGGACGTGGATGTGGCGGAGGTAGGGTGCGAAGGTCTCGAAGGCCGGGCGCAGGCCGTCGGCGAGATCGGCATGGCCTATGTCCAACGTGATGCGGACGGTCGGACTGCCGACCGACTCGACTAGCTGTACCATCTCCCCATAGCTCCGGACGACCTCCTCGGGTGCGTGCCGCAGATTCTCCACGCACAGGACGGTTCCGGTCCTCTCGGCCATGCGAGCACCCTGGGACAGGAAGTCGGCGAGGTGTTTTTGTGCCTCACCTCTTACCCTGTTTGACGCCTCAGCCGGGTTGACACCGGCGCAGTCGATCGGGCCGGGATGCACTATGACTGGGCGCGCGCCGATGTCGTGCGCCAGGTCCAGCGTGGCCTCCAGGTCGGCCAGGTGTCGGGCGCGTCGCCGCGAATCGTGGGAGGCCGGGGCTATGCCCCGGTGGATGAAGTGAATGGACAGGTCGATCCCGTTGGCGGCGGCCTGGACACGCACATAGTCGGCCTCGGCTCTGGATAACCTCTCCGGCCAGAGGGTCCAGGACCCGAGTTCGAGCCCACGGAAGCCGTGCTTCAGGGCGAAATCGATGGCCCTGGTGGCGGTGCACTCAGGGCCGAAGGAGTATGTGGACAAAGCGATCGTTGACACGGCTCAAGTTACTCCAGACGACTGGCGACACCGTAGCACCGGGACACAGACCCGTCAACCGTGTTGTTCCGATATCCAACGTCGTTGACGGTATTCGGGATGCCCGGTCACAATGGAGTTGCACCGAAAGTTCGCGGCCCGATGGTAGGTCCGGTCGGGCACCATTGGTCAAACGAGAGTACGGGTACTAATGTTCATGAAACTCAGGGTCAGGTCCCCGGCCAGAATCGACCCTCCCCCGGCTCGCGAGCATGGCTGGTGGGCACACACACGGAAAAAATATTTCGGTCGCCGGCTACCGCTTGTGGCGCTGGTGGTGTCGTTAACGACGGTCTTTTTAAGCCTGGTGTCGTCAGGACCGGCCTCCGCCGACGGGGATGCGGTCGAGATATTCCGAGGTCGGCAAGTCGCTTACGAGGTCGTTGTGGGGGTCCTGCCGGAGACGCCGAAGGTCGGAATCATCCACTTCTTCATTACACCGCTGGAGCAGGCGACGTTGGTGCCGGTGGACGATGCGGAGATCATAATCGTCGCCGACGACCCCAGCGGCAGGCCGGCATACGAGGCACGCGCCCTGAACCTGCCCGATTCACCCATACTTTACGAGGCCAGTATCAAGTTCGAATCGGCTGGCAGCTGGTCGCTACGGATCATCGTCAGGACCGACGCCTTGGGCGAGGCCACGGTTACAGTGCCCCTGGAGATTGCGGAGCAGCCTATCACTCCGGGGACGGCCGGAGGGTTCGTGTTCCTGGGCGTGTTTGTGGTCCTGATTGGGGGTGCTTTCTACATCTGGTACAGCGTGCGCCGCCGACGGGTTGGCACCCGGACCTGAATTTTTCGTGTTGGGAGTTCATAACGACCTGGCCTGGGTGTTAATCGGATAGGCTGTCTATCACCATCTCTCCGTCTTCACGGTGAAATGTCACCGTCACCGGGACGCCGGAGAGCATGTGATCTCTGAGGTGGGAGGGCGTAAATCCCGACAAGTCCGCATCCCCGGCCTCGAACGTCCATCTGATCCCGTCCTGGTCCACGATGGTCAGTGAACCAAGCTCCAATAATGAACGGGCCTCTACCTCCTGGATGAACCCGCTTACCGACTCCTGACCGGCCGGCTCCACCGTCGGTCCCGACCCGAAGCCGCACGAAACGGCAGCGATCACCACCATTAATATCGCCATAGCCAGGACCATCCGTAGGTACATCGTCCCAGCGGCCTCCCGGAGCTTTTCTTTCAAGTCGTCTCCCTCCACCGCCTCTGTTCACCAGCCGACCGCGGTTCCCAGGCCAACCCTCATCACGCGGCAAGCTGCCTTCGTGCTCGCTCCCGGCATGAATACCAGGTCTGCCTGCGGCTAATCCACAAAAGCTGAACCTATTTTTAATTGACTGCGCGAGCAACCCTTGAGTAACGTTGATCGCACCGGAGGTGGAAGATGCGTAAGCTGAAATCTGTGGTCCTCTTTACCGTCGCCATTATCGCGCTGGCGGGGGGCTCCAATCAAGTCGTTTTCGGAGACACACTGCCGTCCGACCGCACCGTGGTCATACTGGCCGACCGCCAGGCGATGATCGGCTCGGAAGGCGGCATGGACCTTATGAGATCCTTCTTGGGCCTCGTCTCGACGCTAAAAGAGGGGCAGAACTTTATATATATCGCCGCTGACGACCCAACCAAAGTACTGGGGCCCGTTCCCGCGGGAGAGCCCGCGTTCAGAGCATTTCAGGAGTCGGTATTCGACTCAATAGCCATCCCGGGATCTGGACCGGGAACCGACTACATGAGCGCCCTGACCGAGACATTTAACCTGCTCGGGGCCAGGAGGGCCGTCTCGGGCTCTTCCGTATATTTGATGACCGGCGGAGACGCTCCTGGAGACCGTGTCCGGGTGGCCGACCGGCTCTCACCGTTGCTCGCGCTGTTTGAATCCAACGACTGGCCGATTGTCGCCCTGGGTATGCCCGGCACGTCGTCCGAAATGCAGGGTTTCCTGACCGAAATCTCCGTCAACTCCGGTGGAGACGCATTCGTGCTCTCGATACCCGATGGATTCAAGAGTCTGTCCGACATTATCCTGCGGGACGAGGCGCGGGGCTCGCTTACCGAGCTGGCCGGAGACGTCCTGTCGCTGGACCAGGTGCTGACCTCTGACCTGAGCGTCGCTCCGGGGACCGGTGAGCTTACACTCCTCTTCTTCAAGGAGGGGCCTTACGGCTCCCTGCGCCTGAGCAATCCATCGGGGCTTGAAGCGTCGGCCGGAGACCGGACTGCGTCCTCGGTACTAGAGACACCTCACATCGTAATCTGGAGGCTCATCGATCCCGCGCCGGGCCAGTGGAAAGTGGACGTGCGGGGCGTTGAAGGTGTCGTGTCGGCCTGGCACATTGCCGCCACCAGGTACGGGGTGGCCCTGGTTCCGTACGGTGCGATACCTACCGACGAGCCATCCACTCTGGTCGCGTACGTGACTGACGGACCGGACAAGGCGGTGGTCGATGGGGTCAAGATCGTGGCCAGAATCACCAGTTCCGAGGGCTCCGTACTGGAACATGAACTAAACGACGACGGGACTCTCGGCGACTCGGTTGCCGGCGACGGTTACTTCTCGGCCACTATACCGCCGGTCCAGGTTGAAGGTAACTACGAAGTAGAACTCCTGCTCTCCTGGCCCGAATACGGGCATCAGATATCGTCTGGCGCCGGCTTCACGGCCCAGGCGTTTCCTGCGGTGGAACTCACACCGATACAGACGGATGAACTGCGGCCCAACGAGCGTAGCAAGATAGCCACGCTGCTGGTCCATGTCAGGGGACAGCCCTACGCTGTCTCAGCTGACGAACTGAGCCTGTCACTGGCCTCCAACGCGGAGCAGCCGGGTTTGATCGAATTGACGCCTCAGAGTCTCCTCGGCCAGGGCCGGGCATGGCAATACGACGTTTTCTTTACGCCGGCTGAAGAGGGGCTCCACACTCTGGTGGTCCGGCTGACCATGGAATACGCGGGTAGACAGTACACCTACAGCACCAATTCGACCGTCCTATCGTCGGTGATCCCGGTGGCGGCAGCGGCGCCCTCTGTCCAGACGGCTCAACCACCGCCTATCGCGCCGACACCGGCGGTCCAGACGCCGCTCTTCCGACCCGATGTCAAAGAGACAGGATTCCCATGGACGCTCCTGATCGTGTCTCTCGCCGCTGGAGTTGTCGTGGCCAGTATTGCCCTCTACCTGGGCACCCGGACACGGCCTTACGGTTACATTTACAACGACCGAAACGAACCGGTGGTGGATTTCTCCAACCTGAAACGGAACCCGGTAATAGGGTTCCTGTTCAGGAATTCGGTGGGCGGGAAGGAGTTGGGCGTGTCCGACCTCGAGGGGGTATCGTTCGATTTCTCAGGGGAGCGTATCGGCCTTCGCAGTCGTCGAGGGATGCAAACGGTCCGGGTCAACAACCAGCCATTGATCGGGCGGGCCACAATCCAGGACAGGGCGTGGATCGGAACGCACGGGAGGCTGTACAGCTTCATCATGTCCCCGTCGGGACTGCGTGCAGAGCCATCACCGGGAGATGACGACTAGCGAATCTGGGACGTTGCCGCAACGGTAACGTCCGGGTATCAGGACAGCGGCATAGAGAGGCGGTGCGTCCGTATCCAATCGGAGCACCGCCTCTTCTTTCCTTCCGGCAATTGGCTGGCAATGGGCCGGCAGGCCCTGGATCTGATTCCGGTTTCAGTGTCCCCGGCGGTCGGCCTATTCGCCTACCCCGATCTCGATGGTCTTGATGACGTCACCCAGACTGGTGGCCGCGCTGGGGTCCCGCGGCGTAATGTCCTCGACCACGTCCATTCCGCTGATGACCTTGCCAAAAACCGCGTGGCAGGAGACCCCGGGAGCAGCACAATTCTTGGCAGAGCCGTCGGCATTGTAGCCATCGAGCGCGGGGAACGCGTCGTAGGTTATAAAGAACTGGCTTCCGTTGGTACCACGTCCGTTAATGGTGCCGGCGTTGGCCATCGATATTATCCCCGGGCCGTCGTGTCGCAGATTGGGACTCAGCTCATTATCGAAAGAATACCCTGGACCACCCCCGCCTGTTCCGGTGGGGTCTCCTCCCTGGGCCATGAAGCCCGAGATTACCCTGTGGAAGGTCACCCCATCGTAGTAGCCCTGCCGCGCGAGAAACACGAAGTTGTTGACCGTCTTCGGGGCCTCGCCTGCGGACAGTTCGATGACGAATTCCCCACCGTCTTCCATCACGAAGGTGGCCGTGTACCTCTTGTTGGGATCAATGGTCATCGGCGGCGGGTTGTCGAACTTTTTGGGCCCCGCGCTCGTTTCAGCCTCGGCCTCGGTCTCGGTTTCGCTATCACCGTCCCTTCCGCCACACGCCAGAGTGATTAAAAACAGTCCGGCTGAGAGCGGAACGAGGAACATTGGCAGGTGGTTTCTCGACATACCGACTTGTCTCCTTTACTGGTGTCCGGTCCACACGGCTGGAAGAAATAACCGCACTAAATGTGCGCACCATTTTACTACCAGGCTTCATACGCTGCCAGTTAGAGGACGGGATAGAGGTCCCACTGATCGGGAGATGGCTACTCGACACGCATGAATCTGTGCCATTGCCGCTGCCTGAGGGCGGGTATGAGCCGAGGGTGCTGCCTGACGAAGTGGGTGCCGGCCACGATGACAGAGAGCGCCAGGCATAGCAGGACCATGCCCAGAGGTTGCGATGTCCCAATGGTCAGGGCGTTGAGCAGAAGGAATACGCCGGTAAGCGACCAGACCGGGTGGCGGCTTGCCGCAAACAGGACCCCGCCGACCCCGACGGTGATTGCGGTAATCTGCCAGAGCATGAGTGCGGAGATGCCGAGAACGGTGGCGGCCCCTTTCCCTCCCCTGAAGCGCAGGAACGGAGAGAAGTTGTGTCCCAGCGTTGCGACCAGCGCCGAGACGTACAACACCACGTCGGGCACTCCCAGGCACTGCCCTACAAATATAGCCAGGGCTCCCTTTCCGGTGTCCACCACCAGCACCAGGAGGCCGACCTTTTTACCCAACTGGCGGTAGGCGTTGAGCGCACCGGGGTTCTGGCTTCCCACGGCACGCATATCAACAGCCTTCAATCGGCGACCGAGAAGGTACGCGGTCGGGAATGCGCCCATGAAAAAAGCAAGCGTTATGGTGAAAGCAGATTCCATAATCACAGTTAATACCGCAAGACTACCAATTTTGATGCGGCCTCACAACAGCTAGATTCCTCCGTGTGGATTCAACGCCTTGTCGGTTGCCGGGACTGTCATCCGGCGGGATGCACCAGGATTTCGCGGAGCTATGCGGCCATAGTATCCCCATGGTTGACCGGCCCGGCTGGGAGTTGCTAGAATGGCCCGCCCTGAGGCCGAGAGACAGCTCCACAAGCACGAACGGAGAAGAGGACGAATGGCACAGCCTTCGAGTAAGAGCAGACGGTGCATCCTGGGGGTATTCGCCCATCCCGACGACGAGACCTCCGGGGCGGCCGGTACTTTCACCAGATATGCACGCGAGGGCGTCGACGTCTATGTAACAACGGCTACTCGAGGGGAACAGGGAACCCTGGGCACCGGTGACCTGAAAATCGATCGCCGGGGCCTGCCGGCGGTCCGGGAAACGGAGTTGCGCTCGGCGCTGGAGATGTTCGGCATCCATCCGCCGATTCTACTCGGCTACCGGGACCAGGAGCTGGTCGATGCAGATTTCGATGAACTGGTGGAAAGGGTCGAAGCGGTGATGGCGCGGCTTCTACCTGACCTGGTCATCACCTTCGGACCCAGGGGCATCTCGGACCACCCGGACCACATCACCATCCACCGGGCCGCCGTGAAGGCCTTCGACCGCTACCGCGCACACGCCGGTCGAAAGTCGAGGCTCTTTTACGTCGCTATCCCCGAGGAGGCAGCCAAACGCTTCGACCTGTATCTCGATGGGCCTGAGACGACGCCTACCGTGATCATCGACATCAGCCGGGACAAAGCGGTCAAGGTTCGTGCTCTGAGGACGTATAAGTCCCAGGAGGACGCCCAACATCTGGCCGACATGTTTGAGACTGAGCCCTTTAATATCGAGGGCTTCCACCAGGCCTATCCGCCGGTTTCCGACGGCAGGGTGGACGGGGGTTTCTGGACCTGAGGCTTGGCGCCGGTGTTATATGTCGAGGGCCCCGAAGCACGCCGCCATGATGGAGTCGGTGTCCATCTCGTAGGCTCCATAGAGTTGAGAGGGCGTTCCGGACTGGCCGAATCCGGTTACTCCCAGGGGTAATGTCGGGGTGTTGAGGGCGCCACCCACCCACGCCAGCGTCTGAGGGTGGCCATCGACAACGGTGACAACCGGCGCGGCGCGGTCTTCAGGGGGGATCACGTCGGACATGAACTCGGACAACCGGGGCCTGGCGTGCATGGCCGAGCGGACAAGTACGTGATAGCGCCGAAAGAGTGGACCGGCACCGGTTACGTTGACGACGTTGGCGGCTACCCCTTCTTCCCGAAGCCTGTTGCTGGCCTCGACGGCCTCGGGGACCATCGCGCCGCTGGAGAGGATGTGGACTACGTTCTCTCCGGGCGTATAGTCGGTGTCTACACTCCTGTCGATTAGTCTGTAGGCACCGGCCAGCACTTGCTGCCTCAGCCGCTCTCTTGCCTCCGGGTCCGATGGCGTTTCGAAAAGACTCTGGTCGACCCGCATGCTGGTCAACCTCAGATAGGCCGACTCCCGGCGGAGGCGGATCCGCTCCAGGGCGGCCAGCATTATCCACTCCAACTCCTGCCCGAAGCAGGGCTCGTAGTACATCAGGCCCGGCAGCCCGATGCCGATAGACGGTGTGACGACGGACTGATGCATACCGCCCTCGGGCGCCAATGTGATACCAGACGGAGTCCCCACGACCATGAATTTGCCGCCGGAGTACAGGCTATAGAAGAGCGCGTCCAGACCACGTCGAATAAATGGGTCATACAATGCGCCGATGGGGAACAACATCTCCCCCGTGGCCTCGAAGGACTGGCCCAACTGGCCTAACATCATGAAAAGGTTGTTCTCCGAGATGCCCAACTCGATGTGCTGTCCCTGAGGGAACTCCTTCCAGGTGAGGGACCTTGCCCCCGCCTCCTCGGGCAACGGCTCGGTCTCCGAACGCGACCATACGCCGACTTTGTTGATCCAGCCTCCCAGGTTTGTGGAGCTGGCCACATCGGGGCTTACGGTGACTATTCTCTCTGAGACCTCGGGCACGTTACGGCTAAGGTCAGTGAGCACCAGTCCGAAAATCTGCTGCGTGGACATATTGCCCCGGTACGTGTGCCCGCTGTCGCTCGGGATGGTCAATTCCAGTGGTATCGGCCTAGGTTCGATCACCCGCCCCAGCATCGAACCCGTCTCCTGGCACAGCTTCCCGGCCGGCTTCTGGGAATCGATGCCCGACCAGATCTCGGTCTCGTGAACCCCCATCTGTTGCCGGAACTGCTCCATCTGGTCATGGGAGAGGGTGGCATTGTGGTTCTGGGGGTCTCCGACGGACGGCAGCATCCACCCTTTGAGGGTATAGGCAAACACGACGTTGGGCCCCTGCTGGACGTCCGCCTGTCCAAAAGCTTCCCTCAGCATGGCGAAGTCGTGGCCTCCCAGATTTCGGAAGAGGCTCTGTAGTTCCTGGTCGTCCCAGCGACCGATGAAGCGGCGCATGTCCTCCGGGTGCTCACTGGTGCGGGGCAACCACTCTCTCAGAGTGGCGGGCTCTACGCGCAGGAGGCGCTGGTAAACCTCGTTGGGCATCTCGTCGATTGCGGTGCGAAGCAGCTCGCCGTTGGGTTCGGCGAAGGCGGCCTGGAGGCGTTTGCCGTACTTCGCATCGATGATCCGCCACCCGTTGGCCGCGAGCATCTCTCGCCAGACCTTGACCCTGATACCCGGTATGATCCTGTCCAGGCTCTGGCGGTTGAGATCGACTACCCACAGGACGTTACCCAGGTCGTTCACGGCCGGCTCGGCAATGGCCTCCCATACCGAGCCCTCGTCCAGCTCGGCGTCTCCAACCAGGCTAATGTATTTGGGCACTGACCCCTGATCGGAGCTAAAATGGGTCCGGGCGTACTCGTCCACCAGCGCGGCAAAGTTGGGGGCAACGGCCCCGAGGCCCACCGAGCCGGTGGTGAAGTCGGGCCAGTCCGGGTCTTTGGCGCGAGATGGATAGGCCTGGAGGCCGTTCAAGTCCCTGAGGGTCTTCAAGTGCTCACGGTCCAGGTTGCCGAGCAGGTACTGGATGGCATGAAAGACCGGGGAGGCGTGGGGTTTGATCGAAATCCTGTCGCCCGCCCTCATGAAGTCGAAGTAGAGGGAGGTCATGACCGTGACAACCGAGGAGCTGGAGGCCTGATGGCCGCCGACCTTCAGGCCGTCGGGGTTCTCCCGAACGTTGTTGGCGTGGTGGACCATCTGCATCGACAGCCATAGTACGCGGTCCTGGATCTGGGACAGGACTACATCCTGGTCGTTGCCGGTCTCGAACTCAGTCGGCGTTCTGACGGTCATCTGGGCCTCCACAGTGCCGGTAGGTCTTGAGGTACAGCCTCAATCCAGGGCAATAAGTATACCATCGGGTGGAGGACGGGTTTACCGACACACGGAAGCGCACTGATCGACGATCTCCTGTCTCCGAATTCCGATGGCGGGTAGAACCGGTTAACCGGCGTCAGCCGAGGTAGGGTTTCAGCCAGCCCAGCCCGTTTTCGGTATTGGCAAGAGGCCGGTACTCACAGCCAACCCAACCGTCGTAGCCAACCTCGTCCAGGTACTTCAACAGGAACGGGTAGTTGATCTCCCCGGTACCCGGCTCATGACGCTCGGGATTGTCGGCGATCTGGATATGGCCGATGATATCCAGATTGCTCTTGATCGTCCGTGCCAGGTCTCCCTCCATGACCTGCATGTGATAGGCATCGTACTGATAGCCAACGTTGTCCGAGTCTATCTCCTCGACGATGGAACGGGCCTGCGTGGTGGTGTTCAGGTAGAAGCCCGGCATGTCCACGGTGTTTATCGCCTCTAGCAGTACGGTGACGCCGACCGCTGCCAGCTTTTCGGACGCAAACCTTACATTGGAGACGAGCGTCTCGCGCAGCCTGTCCGGGGCCACGCCCTCAGGGGTGATTCCCGACAGACAGTTGACCCTATCGCATCCGAGGACAGGCGCGTACTCGACAACGCTTCCGACGGTTTCCTGGAACTCCTCTACTCTGTCCGGGAGGCAGGCAAGGCCCCGTTCTCCGGCGCCCCAGTCACCGGCGGGCATGTTGAACAGTGCCTGGGTAAGCCCGTTTTTGTTGAGTTCTTCAGCCAACCGCTCTTTGTCATATTCGTACGGGGAATTGTACTCGACGGCTTTGAACCCGGCCCTGGCCGCGGCCCCATAGCGGTCCATGAAATCGTACTCGTTGAACATCATCGTGAGGTTCGCGGAAAACCTGGGCATTTCGTTTGTCCTCCTCTTAGATACAACCGGGGATTATCCGACAGCTTCCCTGGACTCAGCTTTTCCTATCCCAATTATCGAGTGATACCGGAGCGTTAGATCGAGCAAAGCACTAGACACCCTATGCCCATTATAGAAGGGTGAGAGGCAGCGTCAAGACGCTCGATTGAGAGCACCGGCGTCCGGTATTGTTTGAGCGGTTGAGTCCTTCGGAATCCGCCACGGATAGCCCACAAGGCATGCAAATTGAGTTACTATTCAACGATGACGGAGGGGTGGGAGATATGACGACAAGGTGCGAGTGGGGGAACAGCGATCCGCTGTACGTGGAGTACCACGATACCGAATGGGGTGTGCCCGAGCACGACGACCGCAGGCTGTTCGAGTCGCTGGTCCTGGACGGCGCCCAGGCGGGGTTAAGCTGGCTTACGATTCTCAGGAAACGGGACAACTATCGGGCAGCATTCGATGGGTTCGATGCAACAAAGATCGCGAACTACGGGGAAGACAAGGTCGCCGAACTCCTGGCGAACAAAGGCATCGTGCGCAACAGGCTCAAGGTGGCATCCGCCATAACAAACGCCAGGGCGTTCCTCTTGGTCCAGCAAGAGTTGGGTAGCTTCGACCGTTACCTGTGGTCCTTTGTGGGAGGCGAGCCGAAAAAGAACTCCTGGACGACCATGGACGAGATTCCCGCCACGTCGCTGGAATCGGAGGCCATGAGCGCTGACCTGAAAAAGCGCGGATTCAGGTTTGTCGGGCCGACCATCTGTTACGCATTCATGCAGGCTGTTGGGATGGTCAACGACCACATGGTGGACTGCTTTCGCTACGACCAGGTGTCGTAAACGGCCAACTACTTCGGCGTACCTCTAGCGTATTTCACGATGCCTTCCGGAGGTCGCTGGCTGGTGACCTGGAAGTAGGCAATATGGGGTTGGTCCTGTGAGTCCAGCTTCAGAGAGACGAGCTGACCCAGAGTCTGTAATCCGGCGTCCTCTACCACGGCCTCTATCTGCCACCGGGAACCCGTCCAGATCGCCAGCCTGAGTGTCTTCTCGTCGGAATAGGTGATCCAGGGATTGCCCCGGCTGTCCACTGACACCGACGTGATGTTCCTGGCTCCCACGGTCCCGAACGTCAGCCTGTCCAACGTGTGCACATCTCGGACTTCCCAGGCGGTGTCGCCCGGCGCTTTCGTCGCGTACTTGACTACGCCGGAGACGATGCTGGTACGTTGCAGGTACGACACGTGGAAGCGGCCAGTCTCGTCTATAACGAACGACGAGAACAGCCCGGTGTCACCTTCACCGTCAACAGTGGATATGGTCCATTCGGACGCGCCTCTGCTGGCCAGCACCAGGTCCTCTTCCTGCTGGTCGTAGTACGTTATGTGGGGGTTGCCCTGGGGATCGACGGCGATGGAGGTACCGTATTTGTAGGTCACAGGACCGGAACCGATCGACTCGACGATCCACTCCCCCGAGTCATCCTGAGCGTAGTACTCGACCCCGTCTCCGCCGAAGTCCTCTGGGTCGATGGCGCTCATGTGAGGCCGCCCCTGGTCGTCGGTGGTTATCCGGTTGTCCCAACCGTCGTGCCCCTCGTCGAAGGCGGCCTCGACGCTCCACTCACCGCCTCTGAGCACGGCATATGCCGCGTCCCCCTTGTCCGGCTTGAAGCTGCTGAGGTCCTGGTGGTCGTGGTACGTAACGTGGGCGACGTCGTCGGGACCGATGGCCAGGTCCAGCGGACCGTAGAAGTATCCTTCGGCTATGGTCGTCACCTCCCAGGTCGAGCCTTTGCGCACCGCGTTTTTGACGAAGCCGCTGGAAGCCTCGAGCATGAACGCAACGTAAGGCACGTCTTCGCTGGTCAGTGCCAGTGCGGGTTTGGTCCCAGCGCCCACCACCTCGATCTCCCAGGCGAAGGTCCCGTCGGTTGGCGGACCAGACGCGGTGTCCAAGGGTGATGCAGTCGGCACCGGCGGAACCTGGGTGGCTACGGGTTGAGGCGTCGCCGTGGGAGCCGGCGCGGTCGTCCGTACGGCAGCGGCTGCCGCAGTCGGCGCCGGACGGAAATCTGAGGCACTGCACGCCAGAGCGGCGATCGCCACGAACACACCTGCTATGGAAACAATGAGCCTTCGTCCGTTTGAATACCCCATCTTGAAACCCCCACATTTCCCGTCAACTTTGAAGGATTAGATGCGGAGGGCGTCCGGGGTGATGCATAGACCGTGGCCAGATCCCGGTCCCGGGAATTTGGGGGAGGCTGCGGTAAGCCGTGAATTTCCCGTCACTGAAGAAGGAGAGTGGTACGGACCTGGGTCAGGCGTTCAACAGGATCGCAGGGGCGAGGAGTGCGGCTTCCCGGCAGGTCTTTCCTCAATCAGCGACTTGGAGTATCGGTGACGCCGGCGGGTGCCTCCTGAAAGTTGGGCAAAACCTTTGTAGCAAAAAGCTCGATGGAGCGCATCGTCTTCTCGTGGGCGAGGCCCGGAAAGCCAAAGGAGGCTATGATGCGGTTGATGCCCTTTTCTCTGACCATCGATAGGCGTTCCGCGACCACCTCGGGTGTCCCCCGTAGCAGTGGCATACCGGCGTGCCGGCTGGACTCCGAGGTCATCTCGCGGTCCCTCTGGCGGTTGGCCCACTGCTCGTACCCTTTCGGTATGCGGCCGTCTTTGCCGATAGGCGACCCGACTTTGGCAAGAATCTTGGTGGAGAAGTCCTCGAGTCCGATAGGGTCGGTCTCGGCCTCCTCCATGGTCGGGGTGACGTAGATATTCATTGCCACGGGTGGATCGATGTGCGAATGCTCATGGCCGAATCTCTCCATGTCGCCACGCCACCGCTGGATGACTTCGGGGGCCTGCCCCATCACCGCGGTAGGACCGCCGACTATGATGGCGGTGTTTCGGCTTGCCGCGTACTCCACGCTGGCCGGGCTGGTGCTGACCGCGATGTACACAGGTGGATGCGGGTCCTGCAGCGGCTTGGGGACAACCCACAGGTTATCTACATTGGTGTACTTACCATGGAACGTCAGCTTGTCCTCGGACCATGCGCCGATAATGACGTCCAGGTGCTCGCGGAACCTCTCACGGCTCTCCTCGAGGTCGACGCCAAGGCCCTCGAACTCTTGCCTCTGGTAGCCGCTTCCGACGCCAAGCATCAGGCGTCCGCCTGTCAGGATGTCCAGCATAGCGGACTCCGAGGCAACGTGTATAGGATTGTGAAAGGGCAGGATGACGACCGCCGTGCCGATCTTGATTCGTTTGGCACGAGCTGCAACGTTGCCGATAAAGGAGAACATCCCCGATAAGAGGCCGTGCCGAGAAAAATGGTGCTCGCCAAACCAGGCCTCCTCGATACCCAGCGAGTCGGCCATTTCGACCGTTTCAAGGGCTTCACTTATGGCCTGTTCCTGGGTGCGGTTCTCGTGCCAGGGCACGATGGTGAATATACCGAATTTCATGAGACCCTCCTTGAATCCCGGCGAACACTCCATCAGGGAACCAGGGTTGATCGACCACATCTGACGGAGTACCGGCTCGCCGCACACACGTTGTCCTTCCCAATATTATGCAGAAGTCGATTTACTGAATTGCCAGAAGGATAACCATGCACGTCATCGTAGTCAAGTGCTCTCGAGAGAGCCGGCATTCGGCCTCCTACGCAGGCAATTATGCAGCGAGTACGGCCGGCATGTCTCTAGTGGGTGAATTGAACTGCTGAACGGGGCTACGCACAGTGAAGACCAGACCGGAGCCGGGCTTCGGCGAGATGTAGATGTTATAATATGTACGTGGGGACGCGCGGGTTCGACAGGGGATGTCTTCGCAGGATTGCAGGCCGAGGCGCCATCACACCTCGTAAAAAGATGGCAAAACAATAACTGGCAAGCAAGAGCTAGCCCTAGCCGCCTAACGGCGGCTACGTCCACCGCTCACTCTCCTCGAAGAGAGCGACTGGGCGCCATTAATCGAGGTGCGGTCTAACCGACGCCGATGGGGGACGACCAAAGACTTATCGGCTGGCTCCTGTGCAATCCTTCGCTGGTAAAGGTGCAAACGGGAGCGAGACTCTGAGTACCAGCTAAGCCTGTAGCATATCCTGACCGGGGTGTCTTCTGGACGGGGAGTTCGACCCTCCCCCGTCTCCACCATGAACACAGATTGGCGTCAGCCTCATGCCCATGCGGTGGAGGCTGATTTGCTTTTTCGAGGTCTTTCTCGTTCACAAGGACGATGCCTGAACCCTCACGAGTTGTCGCTATCTCCAAGAGGGGCCGGAACGCGGGCCTGGGCCTGATGGCGACGATACGCTTCTCCTCAACCGTATCTACGTAGACGGCATCCAGCATTGTCAGCAGGATACGACGACGCTCGCCGAGATCGGCTTTCTTCCACAGGTCCGGCTGGTCCTCAAGGAGCTTTCCGGCGGTCACGGCAGCGTCGGCATCGGGAACCACAAGCGATCGCAACCTCTCCTCCAGTTGCTTCTTCTGACGGCGGTACTCCTCCGCCGGAACGTGACCGTCAATGTAGACCTGAGCCAGCCTTCGCAGCCGCTGTTCGGCCTTCTTGCGCTCACGACCTACCCGTTCTACCTCGTCGGCCAGGTGGACCTGCGCCAGCACCCGGTCCACCCAGGCCTCAGGTAACACTATGGCCGATATGATGTCTCCCATCTGCTCGTCTGGAATCTCACAGAACATGGAGCCGGACCGGCCCACGCAGTAACCTGCTCCTCGCGAACCCCTCTGCTCCCTGTAGTAGCGTCTGCCGTTTTTGAAGGTCTGGGCCCACATTGGCATACGACAGTGAACGCAGTGGATGAGCCCCTTGAGCAGATACTCCCGTTCAGGACGGGTATGCAGTGTCCTGCTACGGCCGGAGTTCCGCCTCATGGTGTCCTGAACCGTCTGGAATACGTCTTCGGATACGAGGCCTTCCTGGAGACCGGGTAATAGTTGGGCCTTATGCCGTACCTGTCCCGTGTAGAAAGGGTTGTGGAGGATGTTCCTCACGGAGGCGTTGGTGAAGAGTCTGGGGCCGCTGGAATAACCGCCGTTGCCGTCGGGCAGCTTCTTGGTGTTCCGGGTCCTGAAGCCTTCTTCGTTGAGCCATGATGCCAGTGTCGCCAGGGTGATCGTCCCTGAGGCGTAGCGGGTGAAGAGGTCCCTGATCACCGGACCCTCGTTCGGATGGACGTGGACACCGCCGGGATGCTCGGGCTTACAGGTAAGCTTGCGCTCTCCCTTCGACTCATGCCAGCAGGACTGGTACCCGAAGGGGATGCTGCCCAGGTGAAGGCCCTGTCGGGCTCTCTCATCTATGCCCTTCTTGACGTGTGTGGACAGTGCCTCGGAGAAGAACTCGGCCACGCTGCCCAGCATCTGGGTCGCCATCTTACCGTGGGGTGTGGAGTAGTCGATGTTCTCGGTGATGGAGACCAGGCCAACACCATTGCGGGCCAGGATGCCGAAACCCTCCAGCATGACTCTCAGGTTGCGAGACCAGCGGTCAAGGGTATGGACGACCACCGCATCGAACTGCCCCTTGCCGGTGTCCTCCAGCAACTGCCGAAAGACCGGACGTTTGCGGATGGAGTCGGTGTGGGCCGACCTGCCCTCCTCGCGGTAGACTTTGACCGCGTCCCATCCCCGGTTACGACACAGCTCTCTGAACAATCGCTCCTGGGCGTCCAGGGAGTGACCCTCTACCTGCGAGAGGTCACTGACCCTGATGTATGCTACTGCTCTCATGGTCTTCCTGTTGTTCCCGTCGTACGATCGCTGTGGCAACCTCGGCGAGGGTGGTGAGGAAGTTCTCGATGTCGATACGGTCAAGCTCGTCATATCTGCTAAGGTCCCCCGTGTCCGGTGTGGTGGCACAGTGTATACGCGTGTGTATACTTGTCAACCCCTCGGAGCGAGGTTTTTGTGGGTGTACAGGCGTTGCCATCTCAGTCCCCTGCGCTACCGCGTTCTTCGGCATCCAGAAGACGCTTCA
>CAZEDC010000099.1:0-17856 GCA_964510985.1 uncultured Dehalococcoidia bacterium | reverse complement strand
GGCCGGTCTAACAAGCCGTTCGGTCGTCGCCAGGCCACTGTCCGAAGAGGCCGTCCCGAATGTGGTCCCTGATGACATCGGCCACCAACTGGGGACGCTGTAACGGGACGTCGTGGATGCTGTCCTCCAGCCAGACGGTCTTGCTACGCGGTAGAAGTTCGGTCGCGGTGGCGACGGCCTCCTCGCGCCTGAAACGCCGCGCCGCAGGCGGACCGTTCGCTTGACGCCGCGCCGGCATGAGGAGAACCGGACACTTTACCTGGGGACAGAGAAGGGATGGTCGGTGCTCCCACAGCGCCTCGATGATGCGCATGTGGTTCTCGCGGCTCAGACGGGCGCGGATGGTCTTGTCCTCCAGGACGTCAAAGTTGGCCAGAAGGATACCCTCTAGCTGAGGACTCATCGAAAGGCCATTATCCCAGGACCGGGCGCGCTCGATGAGATCTTCGGCCGTGGTGCCGACGAACTTTGGCGGGGCAAGCTCCTCCTTGGCTTTGGCAAGGGTCATATCCGGTAGATTGGAGATCTCTATCATGCCGCCGTCAACCAGGGCAAGTCCGCCGGGGACGTCGGGATGGGCAACAGCGTACTCCATGGCCACATCCCCTCCCCAGGAGTGACCGATGATGACCGGTCTCTCGAGACCAAGTGCTCCGATAAGTCCGTGCAGGTCATTGCCGACGGTGGCGAAGTCATAGCCGCGATCGGGCCGGTCGCTATCGCCGTGGCCGCGCTGGTCCAGAGCCATCACTGTAAAGTCGTCGCCGAGCAGAGGGGCCACCAGGTCCCAGATGTGGCAGGTGGAGGCCAGTCCGTGGAGCAGGACAACCGGCCGGCCGGAGCCTCCCCGGTCGCGGTAGTGCAGGCGTAGGCCATCAGTTACAAGCCATTCGTCACGGGGCGTTTTTGCCATTTTTATCCTTAAACGGGAAGATTCCAGTAGGGGGCCGTTGGAGGTAGTAACGAAGGCGATCTGGGAAGCTGGGCGGTCTACACAGGGTCAGGGCGTGGCGGCGTCAAGATTCCTGGCCGCCGTCCGGGCCGTGCCGTTGGCTCTTGAGGAACTCCTCAATTTCCATGACCATGTCGCCGGGACTGGGTATATCGCCCGACGGCTCATGGGCCTCGTCGTGGCGCTGTTCAAGCCTGCGCACATACGAGACGACGTCTTGCTCTTTGTCTATCGCTTTGCTTACCTCGTCTTCGAAGGCCTCACCGGCCAGGAGCAACTCTTCCATATCGACCTCGAAGTCCACGAGACTGCGGAGCTTGGTAAGCAGGGCGTGGCTGACGATCGGGTTCGGCGAGGTGCTGACATAGTGGGGGCAGTGGCCCCAGATGCTGGCGTGAGGCAACCCTATCTTGTCGCAGGCGGTCAAGAAGGCGGTATGTATTCCGGTCGGGCCCTGGTAGCCCGAGTTGCGAATACCGAGCCATTCGGCCTTCTGGTTGAGCTCTTCGGAACTGGCCCTGCCGGTGACCCTGGGCTCTCTGGTGTGGGGTACGGCATCCAGCAGTGAACCCAACGTGACAACGAACTCGACTCCGAGCCGTTCAGCAACGGTGGTAATGTTTCGAGAGTATTCCCTCCAGCGGAGATTTGGCTCGGTGCCGTTGAACAAGATAATTCCGCGACCGGTGCCTTCGGACGCGAAATGGTAGAAGTCGTTGGAGGGCCAGCGGATAATCCGTTTACCGCGTCTATTTACTCTGGTCTCCGGCCTGACCACGGTGAAGTCGTAAAACTCTTCCGAATCTATTTCGGCGAACTTTTTTGCAGGGAGCTTTCGCACCAGATAGCGTATGGCTCTGGTCGCAGCCTCAGCCGCGTCGGGCCAGCCGGCGAAGGCGACGATCATGACGGGGAAATTAGGTTCTAGCTCTTCATGAATGAGCAGTCCATCCACGAGAATACCTCGGCGCGAATATGCGAGGAGTGTACCATCTGGCAGTTGGCATGCCAAGTTTGAGCCTGCAGGCCGCCGTCAATAAGCCGGGCCTTAGACAGGGGCAGCGGAAAACCTTCCCAACGTACAACTCACGTCGGCGGTGAAGTATACTAGTATCTCGGCTGTACGGCCGGCGGCTGTAAGTCGATCGGGAGACCGCCAGGCGGGCTTGGAGGGCATGGAGCGATTCCCACAGGAGATTGGAATATGGGCGAAAAGACTGTAGGTATCGCGGTGTCCTCACCGGACGCAGCGACGGCCCTGGCCGACGTATGTCGGGCGGAGGAGTTGGGGATACCGGCGGTCTGGTCAACCTCTGTGGGATGCGGCGGGGACGCTCTGACATTCTTTGCCGCCGCGGCGGCCAGGACCGAGAGAATCCTGCTGGGCACCTCGATTTTGCAGACCTGGTCCAGACATCCGGTGACGGTGGGGCAGCAGGCCCATGTGATCGCCGGTCTGGCCCCGGGCCGCTTCCGTCTGGGGGTGGGACCCGGGCACAAGGACATGATGATACGGACCTTCGGCGCCGATTTTAGGGCTCCACTGGGCCACCTGAGGGAGTACATGCGGATCCTTAAGGCGCTCCTTGGAACCGGCAGCGTGGACTTCGACGGCGAATACTACACAGCCCACGCCCGTAATCCAGGCCCGGTGGATGTCCCGGTAATGGCCTCGGCCCTCCAACGCGGTTCTTACGAGCTTTGCGGAGCGGAGTCGGACGGCGCGATAAGCTGGGTGTCCCCGTTCCCGTATCTTCGTGACGTCGCCCTGCCCGCACTGCGCGAAGGCGCCGACAAGGCGGGAAGGCCAACTCCACCGCTGATCGTCCACGCGCCGGTTTGCGTCAATGAGGACCTGGACGCGGTGCGGGCCGCCGTGAGCAAACAGTTTGGACACTTCGCGGACACGGCCTTTTATGGGCGTATGTTCGCCGCCGCCGGATTCCCCGACTCCGCCAAAACGGGTTGGACCGACGGAATGTCCGACTCGGGAGTGATCGCGGGGGACGAGGCGACCGTGGCCCGCGGCATCGAGGAAGTGTTCGAGTGGGGGGCATCCGAAATCGTGGCATCAGTGGTCACGGTGGGTGACTCGCCGCGGGACTCGTGGGAGCGGACGGTTAAATTACTGGCTCAGGTCTCAGGGTAGCTGTTTTATCGGACAGCCACCTAGCGGGATGTCTCCGGCAGACAGGTCGCCATGAGCAGCGCTGCGACGGTCTTGGCGTCCTGTATATCGCCCGCTCTTATGCGGTCGGGTATCAGGGCCAGCGTATGCCGCTCGGTGTTTATCTGCTCGTCCTCGTCGGGTTCGAGCGGGCTGGGCTCAAGGTCTCGGGCCAGGTAGACGTGCATGTACTCGGTGCAGAATCCCGGGCTGCTCCAGAAGCCGCCCAGTGGTTTTAGATCTCCGGCCCTGAAACCGGTCTCCTCTCTGAGTTCCCGCTGGGCGGTATCGTTAGACGATTCCCCCGGTTCAACGATCCCGGCAGGTGCTTCCAGCAGGCTTCGACCTACAGGGTAGCGATACTGGCGGACCAGGACCACGTTGTCCTCGGCGTCTATCGGCACGATGACGACGGCGTCGCGGTGCTCGACAACCTCCCTCAAGGCGCGACGGCCGTTAGGCAGGGCCACGGTATCGGCCCGGACATTGACGATCCGACCGTCATAGATAGACTCGGTGCTTATGAGCCGTTCGGGCTGCATAACTCGCTCGTTCACATGTCCTGGGGACCCGGACTCAGGCGGGCCGCCAGGCCCAACCGGCGTGTTAGAGAGGCGTAGAAGCTGCTGGGGGGGTCGGCCCTCAGAAAGCGGGCCATGTGGGGGCCGCGTTTGATGGTGACTGTATCGTTCGCATTCATGGAGGAGTCCAGGAAACCGTCAACGCTGAGCATTCCCGGGTGGCCATCGTTTAGTGTCAACTCGATCACCGATTCCTCGGGGAGCACCAGGCCGTCGCGAAGGCCGATGTGCGCGGCCACAGGTTGGACCAGGACTATCCGGGCCTCCGGATAGATGATAGAACCGCCGGCCGACAGGGCATACCCGGTGCTGCCCGTTGCGGTGGAGACGATGACTGCGTCGGCGCGGTAGCTCGCCAGCGGTTCGCCGTCGACGGTGGTGTTAATATCGTGTAAACGGGCGACGCTTCCCCTTCCCACCACCACCTCGTTCAGGGCCTGGAGCTTCATGCGGGGCCTCCGCTCGGAGCCCGATGTGACGGTAGCCTCCAGCATCATCCTCTCTTCAACGCGCATGTTACCTTCCAGGTAGGCCGGGAGCTTTTCAACGGCCTCTTCCACTTTCAGCTCGGTCATGAAGCCGATACGGCCCATGTTGATTCCCACGATGGGCACATCGAAAGGGGCGCTGATCCTCACGGTCCTCAGGATCGTGCCATCGCCTCCGGCGACCACAATGAGGGAGGTCTTGTCCAATTTTTCGCGGATCTCTTCGGTTGAGTCAACGGAACTGGACCAGCACCGCCGGTGAAGACCGAGTGAGTCCACCAGTTCGGCCAAAATGTTCGCCGCCTTAGCGACATCAGGGTTATAGACCATCCCGACGAGTTTATGCGACGTCATGAGTTGTGGATGTCCATGGGCAAGCTCCCGATCTGCCGGTTCTAGAGGCTGTTTTCACAGAACGGTGGCGGCGAGGGAAACCGGGTGAAATCGATTCCCCATACACCGCAGTACCAAGGGCTTGACAGACTTACCGCGGGCGCGTGGCAAGTCTACCACCGGGCCTATGACGTGTCAACGAGCGGCAGCACGCTATGGGTGCGAAGTACCGGGTAAACTCATATACGGAGATCGCCGACATTCCTCATTAAAACCTCATGTCTGGCGACCCGCCTTCACACATTCCTCACATTTATATAGTAATCCTATAGATGCGTAAGAAATATTGGGGCTGCCACCGGGTCGAGTCCGGCGGCAACCGCAAGGGAGGAAGGCCATGATCTGGTACAAAAGCTGCCCAAGATGCGATAGCGGAACCATAGTACGGGATAGAGACTGGTACGGCTGGTACGTCCAGTGTCTCCAGTGCGGGTATATGATCGATCTTGAGGAATCCGCCCAGGTCGAAGCCGTACTGCTGGCCCGAAAGAGTGCGGAGGAGGTCGTGGCCGAGACGGCCTAACTATACAATCCGTCCCCGCGATGCAACGTCGCCTTGGCCGCTGATCCCGGGGTTGATAGTTACATGCTGAGGGGCAGGCTCTCGGACACCCGTCAGTGGGCCGTGTGTACTCCTCTGCACACCCCCTGTTTCTCGGCTGCGACGGACGTGCTAGGAAACGTCGGGGAGGAATTCCTCCATGTCCAGCCTCTTGAGTGTCTCGGGGGTGGGCATACCCGTATCTACATTCCAACCCATCTGCTGGTAGTACTCGTCTACCATACCCGGCAAATAGGGGCCGATACTCAGCCCTTTGGAAGGACCGGCCGGCGCCGGTTCCAGGTGTTTTTCCGAAACGTCCATCTCATCGGTCTTTTGGAAACCACGGCGGCCATAGACCAACCGCATAAGGTTGGTGACCCGCTCTCCCACGGCCTGGGCCTCGTCCAGGCTGTACTCATCCCAGCCGACGGCCTGAGCCAGACTCTTGCGCGTCAGGCGCAGCGAGTCTTTGACGCCATTGACGCCGAACATGCAGACGCCAATGCTGTCTTCGAAGAGTTTGGCGAACTGGGTCCGTCGCACAGGTTCCACCTTCTCCAGGGCCTCCTCCGTACTGTGGGCCACGGGAGGCATGGTGTCCGGGTAGCCCAGCTCATCCTGCTTGCCCATGTCCACGCCCGATCCCTGGATACTGGGCCCGGTCCCGGCGATAAACTCGCCGAAGAAGACACTCCAGAACTGGCGATGGTCATGCATCACCACGCCGGCGCCCTTGATATCCAGGACCTTGCTGCGCATCTCCTCCACCAGGCCCTTCTCGCCGCCCAGGGCCTCGGGCAAGGCCTTTGTCCCCAGGGCGAGCTTGGCCCCGATACCTTCCCTGCGTATGGTCTTGTTTACAAGTTCCATGGCAGCTTCCCAGTTGCTCCAGGTCAGGTCAAGGCCGTCGGTGTCCTCCATGTTCAGGATGCCATCGTTGTATGCCTCATAGACGGCGCCCAGGATGCTGCCGAACTGGCCTGACTCCAGGCCCATCGCGTCGTAGAAGTCGGTCATGGCCACCACTGCGCTGGGGTCGTCCACACCTATGACGGCGGCCGAGCCCTCCATATTCTCTGCGCCGCCGCAAAGGCTACCAACGAACCCGGACATGGGGCCGTCGGTTATCTCCACGTCGTAGGCGCAGGAGACCTTGCAGTTGTAAGAGGGTTGTGGAGTTATCTTCCAACGAGCGCAGGCCTCGACGTACTTTTGAGTGAACTCGGCGCCCCATAGAGGGTCGGTCATGTTTTTTCCGACAGCTCTCAAGGTCTTGCCAAGGCGTTCGTAGTACTGTCTGGTCTCGCCGCCGTCCCGAAGTCCGACTGCCGCCGGCTGTACTGCGCCGAAGGTCTCCGAGGCGTCTGGGAACATGTTCTGCTCCCACTCGACGGCTGTTTCCACCAGGCCAGGCGCGTCGAAGACCGGGACCTCTCCACTCCCTCTGACGGCGATGGCCTTCAATAGCTTGCTCCCCATCACGGCGCCGGGACTCCCCTTGCCGGAGCCGTGGTTCCGGTCCGCCTTCACCATGGCTCCGGGTAGCTCGGCCTCTCCTCCCGGGCCGATGCTGGCCACGCTGATGTTCTCTTCGTCACCCAGCTCTATCTTGAGCCGCCTCTCGGTCTCACGGGTGTCCAGGCCCCAGAGGTGGGTGGCATCCCTCAGTTCGACCTTGTCGCCGTCGATCCACAAGTAGGTGGGCCTATTGGCCCTGCCGGTGAAGAAGATACCCTCGTGCCCGGCCTGCTTCAGGTAGGCGCCCCAGAATCCGTGGCCGTGACCGACACCGGCAGAGTACGGTATGCAGACGTTGAAGCAGATCGTTGTCCAATCGGAGGAGTTGTTGGCCGGGGTGCCGGTCAGCGGTCCGGCCATGAAGATCAGGGGGGCATCGGGATCGGTGGCGGGTACGGCCGGAGGGGCATCTCGCAGCAGGTAATAGAGGCCGAGGCCGGTGCCCCCGATGTACTTCCGCAGTATACTCTCGTCGGGGAGTGGCTCTCTTTCAATCGTCTCCTCGTTGAGGTTAACCCGCAGAATGTGGGACCGATATCCTCCTCGGATAGCCATGGCGCTCCTCCATAAAATATCGTCGTTCCCCAGAAAAGGCCGACCGGCTGGAAAAGGCGCTAACGGGGAACCCGCCCGAACGATGGGCCAATGTCACCAGGTGGTCGTTACAAAGGCGTTACAGCTGATCGCTGCCGGTGGGTCCGATCCATCATCGCCTGGCAGGGTTACTGACTAGCGAGAGGGCTCCGGTGAGGATGACGACGGAACCGGAGAGGTAGAACACGCTACTTATACCCAGTCCATCGGCCATGACCCCCCCCACGATAGGGCCGGTCAACATTCCCAATGCGTATACCGCCTGGAAGACGCCCATGGAGGTGGCCCGATGGGCCAGCGGGACGGCGCTTATACTCAAGGCCATGAGAGAGGTGTAGACCAGTCCCCTGCCCACTCCGCTTATGACCTGTAACCCCTCGAGCTGCCCCAGATCGGATATGTGGGGTATGGCCACCAGGGCGGTTCCAAAAATACACGCTCCGAGGACTATGGTTTTCTGGTAACCCCATCGTTCGATCATGTACACGGAGGCGAGATTGGCGAGTGACGCCGAGCCCAGGAAGATGGCCGTGATCAGTCCCAGATCGTCGGATGAAGCGCCTATCTCCTCGGCATAAACCAGGGTGAAGCTGAAACCGGTGGCGAAATCCGCGAAGTGTACGAACAGACTTAAAAACGAGGCCGTCAACAGGACCGGGTGTGTGAGGACCTTTTTCAGGTCTCCAAGAGTATAAGAACGTCCCCGTTCCACCGAGGGTTCGGCAACCGGAATGAGGAGCAACGCTCCCAGGACGCCCAAAGCCGCTCCGATGTAGAAGACCGATTCCGATCCCCATGCCTCGGCCATCAGCCCACCAGAGAAGGTGGCGGTGACCATGGCGACACTATTTACAAAGCTGATAATGCCGATGCCACGAGCCGATTTTTCCGCCGGAAAGAAAGAGACGAATAATACGCTGGAGATCACCCAGGTGGTGGCGGACACACCTGTGATCGCCCTAGCCGCAAAGAGGAGCCACGGGCCCGGCGCCATGGCCATACCCAGCGCTCCCAGTGTCGCGATGAGCAGCCCGGCGACGACAAATGGTTTCCGCTTGCCAAGGATGTCGGCTGAGATGCCCAGGGGGATCCGGAGCAGGAGCTGGGCGATGGCATAGGATGCAATAACGGCCCCGACCATGGATAGGCCGGCACCCTTGGACTCCGCGTATTCGGGGAGGATGGGGACGTATAGATAGAGCGCCGCCCAAAACAGGAATGTGGCGGCGCCGAACATAAAGAAGGCTGGCAGCCTGCCGCGCTTATTTCCAGTCCCTACGACCTCTTCGGCCGAACTTCCCACTTCGAGACCGGGACCGGTTGCCGATGACGCAGATGGTTCTTTCCAGATCGATTCTCCTATGCCATCCCCATGGCGGTTTTTCGGTAGTTCCGGACCGCAGGTTGGAGGTTAACGGTACACGCCATACATCAGCGCAGACTCGTACATGGCCACCATGTTGGCGGGCGGCACCTCCGGCCGCATGGTATGGACAGTGGCAAGGACGTAACCGCCGCCGGGGGCCAGGTGGGATATGCGTTCTTGGACCTCGGCGACCACGTCGTCCGGACTTCCGAACGGCAACACGTGCTGAGTGTCGATACCACCCCAGAAGCAGAGACTGTCCCCGAACTCGGCCTTCAGACGCTTGGAGTCCATGTCCGTGGCCGATACCTGAACGGGGTTGATGCCGTCGATGCCGGTGTCGATCAGGTCCGGGATGAGCTTATAGATGGAGCCGTCGCTGTGCATGACCACCTTGGCATCGGTCTTGCTCTTGATGGCATCGACGAGACGACGGTGGAAGGGCTTGACCTTTTCGCGGTAGAGCTCCGGCCGCATATAGGGGCGTTCCTGGAAACCGAGATCATCGCCGAAGGAGACGATGTCCACATAGGGGCCGACCTGGTCCAATACGGCGCGGGCGAATGTCACGTTTACGTTGGTGACGTGCTCGAGCAGTGCCTCGGCCACAAGTGGATTCATCACCAGGTCTTCCATCCACTCGCCAAAACCCCGTAGCCGCTGGCACAAGGCCACCATGGAGTTGCCCAGCGACACCACGATGGCGAATTCGGTCTCCTCGTGAAGCCTACGGGCCTTCTCCGCGATACCGTCCACCCGTGCGGGATTGCCGGCATCGGGCCAAACGTGGCGCTCCAGATCGGCGACCGTGATCTCTTTGCCCTGAAACGGCCCTTTTTTATTCATGTAGTTGCCGTCCTCGGCCCTGGCCCACTCCACACCCCACTCGTCGATGCGAGCCTTGTCGTCGATTTGCCGGCGGACCTCCTGGGGCGATGCGGCACCCAGGACTCGTGTATCGACGCCAAAACGCTCCAAGATCTCCTCGCATGGGATCAGAGTGTTGCTGGTATCCTTGAGGTCCTCCCGCTGGAGTTCTTCGTCCATTCCCAGATAGTTGACCAGGGCTTTGTAGCCGTTGGCATCTATTGTGCTGGCGATGCCGCCGATATCGATCGGCACGCGGTCTGGCTCCCGGTGGTTTAAAGCCGTGTTCACCCGTTCCCGTGGGGTCAGAGCTGCCATTCGATTAAGTCCTCCTCTTTGTTGGGAAACCAAGCCTGTTGTGCGGCACAGCGGAAGATCAGGGCATAGAGCCTGCCTACCAACTCCGTGAATCCGCATGACAGCGAATCACCGAACCGTTACACAAGGGTTACAAGCTGCGTTCCAGAGGCCGGGGCTGCTGGACGAGAGACCACTCGATGGAAGAAGGAACTCTCCGTGGCAATCGGGACCGAGTGGGCCTGCTCCGAGGTACTGCCCCGCAGTCGCGGGTCAAATGCGTCGCGGATGCCGTCACCGACCAGGTTGTTTGATGATCCGCGGTGCAAACAAAAACCGGCCGGCCTGGCCTTGTTACCCCCCTCTTCCATGGAACAAGGCCGGACCGACCGGTCCGACTTAAAGCCCTGTGTGAACTTGACCTAGCCTTTGGTTCCGATCAGCTCCTTGGCTTTCTCGACCGCCGAGGCGGCTTCCGGAGCATATCCGTCCGCGCCGATGTTGTCGGCATAGTTCTCGGTAATGGGGGCGCCGCCGATCATTATTTTGACCTGTTGGCGGAGTTCCGATTCATTGAACAACTCAATGGTGTTCTTCATCATGGACATGGTGGTGGTGAGCAAGGCAGAGAGGCAGACCACGTTTGCGTTGTTGTCCTCGGCCGCCTTTACAAAGGCCTCGGGTTCAACGTCGGTACCCAGGTCGGTGACCTCAAATCCGGCGCCTTCCATCATCATACCTACCAGGTTCTTGCCGATGTCGTGGAGGTCGCCTTTAACCGTACCGATGACCACACGGCCAGCGGCTGACTCCCGCCGATCAGCCAGCAGCGGTGTGACCAGGGCCATGGCGGTCTTCATCGCTCTAGCGGATACGAGCACTTCGGGTAGATAGTACTCGAAGCTCTTGAACTTCACGCCGACCACATCCATGCCCGGAATCAGGCCCTCGTTTACGATGGTCAGCGGGTCTATCCCTTCGTCGATGGCTTTCTGCGTGAACTCCCCTGCTCCCTTGGCGTTACCCTCAATGACGTAGCCGCTAAGCTCCTTTAAATCCATTCTTTCCCTCCTGAATCTGTAACCTGAACTCTAACGGGACTCCACATTTGAGGTTGCCGTCAACCTCCGAGGACAGGGGCGTTTTCCATCGCCACGCTATAACTGTCAAACGTAAGTGTCAAGTCCCTCGGTATCCGATGAACTCGCTGGAAAACCGCCTCTGAACCTATGGCTCGCAGTTTATGGGACTTTTGGGGCGGTCAGGCGTCGACCTGATTATAGCCGTCACCGTACTCTGAGACCAAAGATAATCACCTACCCGTTACAGGGACGTTACAATCGGGAATCCGCACCAGGTTTCTCTGGATGTCGATGAAAATCAAAGATGTTTCACGCCCTTATGCCTGAATAGGAATGGTCCCATACTCCTCGATCATCTCACCTACACGTGTCACCCGTTCGAGTTTTGCCTGGGCGGTAACGTTGTCGGCCACACCCAGGATGAAGGCGTCGCCCGGAGCGATGGTCTTGAACATGTCCACCATGTAGGCCTCGAACTCCTCGTCCGAGAAGGACTCCTCCTCCATGATGATGGACGGTATCCCGCCCCAGATTATCATCTCGTTGCCCCACGCCTCCCGGGCTTCCTTGAGGGTGCACGGCACCAGAGGCGCCGTTGTGAAGCATTCCACCATGTCGAAGCCGGCTTCTTTGAGGTCACCCAGGATGTGGCGGCTGTCGTTGTCGGCATGGTGTACCAGGGTCTTGCCGTGCTTGTGCATCACATCAGCCATCTCCTGAATGTATGGGGTAATGTGTTGCTTGAACTGGCGCGGCGGTGTCATCTGGGAGTCATAGTGCGCCCCATGCAAGATCAGCCGGGCCGGAGAGTGGGCGATCACCGGCCAGAGTTCTTCGCGGTGTTTTTGGGCGATAAGGTCCAGCAGGCGTTCGACTTTGTCCGGGTAATCGACGAAGTCCAGATACCCCTTCTCGTAGCCTGTGTAGTGCTGGAGGAAGGTGTGGAATGGGCAGTCGGCTATCCGGTCGACGTAGACATGGAAAGGTCCCCCGCCGGTGGCAACCAGGGGGTAGCCATCGTCGCCGATCTCTTTTTCGTAGGCCTCGTACTCCTCGTAGCAGGGGAAGTACTCGGTATTTTCGACGATGTACATCATGGCGTCGTAGTCTTCGGGCCCCTTGATGGGTTTGACGACGGCCAGCGGTTCGATACCGGCCAGGTCAAGCTCGACGGTCCTCTTGTACACCGCGGATACGGTGCCGACGGGGGTCACGTATTCGTGGATTTCACTCATGCCGTCAAGGCGAACGGCATAGTCCACGTTCTTGGTCCTGGTGGTATATACTTTTCCGTCCCTGGCAGCGGTGCCCATTCCCAGGTCGCGTTCGATGTCCCGAAGCGTCCAGCCCTCGTACTTCTCGGGGAGAGTCCCGGTATTGCGACGGGCCAGCCACCACAGCAACATGCGGGGTATCCAGGGTATCCGATCGGGCCTCTTGCCCTCCATAATGGCCAGAATCCGCTCCCTATTGGTCATCATTTGGCGTCCTCCTGTCCTTTACTGGATAGCTACGAAACAGCAATGCATATTTGTACAACTCTTTATCTATCCCGCCCAGGTTTCCTCAGCGGAATCTTTCATACCAGGTTTTGAGCGGCGCGGAAGTTGTACTCGGTCGGGTTGAGGTCTCCTTCCCGGAAACGGTTTAATCTAAGGGACGTTATGTCTATGGTGCGAGCCTCCCCGTCCAGGATAAGCTCCGCCATGACGATGCCCGCCGCCGGCGATTCCTTGAAGCCGTGACCGCTAAAACCGGTGCATATGTAAAGCCCCTCTATGCCGTCGACCTTGTCTATGACCGAATGGTAATCGGGCGTGGATGTATAGAGTCCCGCATAACCGGTGAAGAGTTCGGCCTCCGCCATGGCCGGTATGCGTCGAGCGAGCTTCTGCCAAATGTCGTTGGCGAAGTCCATGGTCGCGTCCGGGTTAAATCCCTCGGGCTCCACCTCCTCGTCGGAGTATCCGCCGTGTCCAACCAGAGTGAGGTCTTTACCTTCTGTACGGAAATAGGTGAGCTTGGAATGGTCGCCGGCACCCGGGTGCGATGGCACCCGGTCGATGGAGCGGCGCAGCAGAATAACCTGGTTGCGGGTAACGCGCAGCGGCAGGTCGATGCCCAGCCCACCCAGGAACTGTGGAGACCATGGCCCTGTGGCGACGACGGCGACCGGCGTCTCGTATCGTTCGGTGTCGGTAACGACCGCGGTCACGCACCCGTTCCTGATCTCGACTCTACGGGCCGGTGAGCGCAGGACCACCCTGGCGCCCTTCTCCCTGGCCCGGGTGGTGAAGGCCAGCGCGGTGCCGGAGGGATCGGCGTGTCCGGATTCCGGTTCCCAGGCGAAAGCCTCGTTGTCGTCCAGGTGGAAAGACGGCGCCAGATCCTGCGCCTCCTGCCTGGTGATTATGCTGGTGGAGATGCCGATGGACCGGAGCATGGCGATATTCCGCCGGAAACCCTCGAAGCGATCCTCGGGTACTATGACCATGTAGCCGGTGTTGACGAACCCCGGATCGCCGCCACCGACGACATCGTCAAAGTTCTGGAATACTTTCAGGCTCTCCCAGGCCAGCCGTGCATTGACCTCGGTGATGTAGTGCATACGTACGGCCGCCGATGAGCGGCCCGTCGAGCCCGAGCCAAGGGTGTCGCGCTCCAGGAGGACCCCCGGGACGCCCCGAGCGGAGAGGTTGTACAGTATGCTGGCGCCCATTATCCCGCCGCCGATGACGACGGCATCGGTAGTTGTTGTCACTTTTCTTCACGAGCACAACGACGGTATTCGGACGGAGTGGCCGGCCCAGCCGGCGATCCCGGGATGGCGTTCGGAAAAGACCCATTAACCTGCCCGGACGAGAAGACCGGCGACAGTGAAACCTACCCACGTTACATAGGCGTTACAGCGCGAGCCCACCAAGGCCATGCCGATTCGCAGCACGGTGTTCGGTCACATATTGAAAAAATCTGTCGTCGCATATAGCCTATGGATAACCAACGTAGGCCTTGTGTCGCGTTGCCGATATGCGTTAGAATCCCCGCTTAAACGCGCTACCACAGGTCTGCGCGCCTTGAGCCGGCCGTGTCGCAGCGGCAACCATCCCGCCAGGTGAGAGTAGATGGCGATAGAAGTAATAGAGATCCAAGATGTTCCCAACGACCTCAAGGAGAGCGAGGTGTGGACTGTCCTGGGCTCGGGGGACAGGGTCGTACCCGGGTTGGCAAAGGATGTCGCCAGGGGAACGGAGCTGAGCAAGACACTCTGCTCTCCCCGCGGACTTTACACCAAACTGGAGGTGGACCAGGTAGGCCCGAAAGGGGTCTCGTTTGTGGACGGGCCCTACCTGGACGGTAAGTTTCTGGCCCACTGTTTCGAGGGGGCGAGGGAGGCTATTTACGCGGTGGTGACGGTCGGGCCCGAATTGGAGAAGAGTGAGGCAGAGCTGTTCGCCGAGGGCAGCAGCGTGGAGGCTATCGTACTGGACGCGGTGGGATCGGCGTCGATCATGAACGCGTTCAGTCACATCTCAAACCTGATCTACGACGACGTGACCGACCGGGGATGGCAGACAGGGATGTGCCTCCAACCCGGACAGAGTTACTGGGATGTCACGGGCCAGCGGGAGATCTTCCAGGTGCTACCGGCCGAGAGGATAGGGGTTCAGCTCCTAGAGTCGTGTTTCATGTTGCCGCAGAAATCCCAGTCGGGCATCATACCGCTGGGGCCGGAACTCAAGGTCCACAGCGATCCCGACAAATCCTACTGCCGTTACTGCCAGGCCACCAGGTGTCCCATGCGCATGGAGCCCGCCATCGAGGTTTCCCTGTAGGAGCGAGTCCCCTATCAAGGGCGCGCTCCAGGAGTTGTCGCTCCGTCCTCGACCCCGTGGACTAGCCGGCAGCGGCTGCGCCGTTGGACCCGACCGCGAAGGTCAGATGGACTCCCTCCTGCGGGCATATGCAGCTGACCTGAGGCTGGAAATCCTCCGTCCCGGGGGCCACGGTCACCAGAGGTTCGAGAGCTTCCACCGCGACGCGGCATATGGGGACCGACAGCCGCCCGTCACTATCCACGCTGAAGGTCGGCTCGACCTTCAGCCCCCGCGGGCATACACCGACCTCGCTCATCACCTCTATTTGACGCGGCTCCTGGGGGGCCCGCATAGACTCAAGCAGCGCCATGGCCTCGGCAACGACATCTACCCGAACCGCCTCCACGCCCGTCTCAGCGGCGGGCTGCAACTCGGCCTCTCTCGCTTTTTGGGCCATGTGCATGGCGGTCCAAACGAGGGCCAAGGCCCATGCGGAGGCCATCACAGCCAGAGCCTGCAAGGGGATTCCGTCACCGAGGATGAGCCGTGCGCCCACAATGATGACTGGTATTGACACGGCTGCCGCTACAGGGAGTATCCGATTGGTGGTCTGTTGGCTCACCATCATCGTCCTCCTCCCGGCGTGCCGTTCTCTCGCCGAGCCGGGTCGACGTCTTCCGGTCTGGTCCGACCCTTTTGCCTCATGGCGTCGCGGATAGGTTTAGCGAAGCCGGATCACTCCGGTTTCATTCCGACCTCGAAGTCCTCCATTCCCAGACGATCGAGTGCGTGCGACGTTGGGACGCCGTTCTTGGGGTCCCACTCGAGAAGTTCGTAGTACTCGGTGTACCACTGGTCCATATACGGCCCGGCGGGGACCGTCGTGTCTTTAGCGGGACCCGAACTCAGGCCCTCAAGCATCCGAGGGCTGATGTCGAAGTCGTATTCCCGCTTGTAGCCTAGCTTCAGTGCGATAAGCCTCTGGAGGACTATCAGCCGTTCGCCGATCACCATGGCTTCCTCACGGGAGAAGTCATCCCAGCCCACGGCGGCTCGCATCGCCTTGATTGCAGGGTCCCAGGTGCCGCCGATGCGCTTCGTAGCGTGATGGCAGACTCCAATTGTGTCCTCCCAGAGCTTCTTTTGCTGTCCCCTGGCGACCGGCTCAACGACACCGTCGGGACCATCTTTGGGCTCCAGGTACGCGTAACCCAGATCGGGCGCACCGAATTTGGGCGGGTTGACGAGACCAATCTCAGTCTGCCAGACGGGTCCGGCCCCGGCTATCATGGTCTGGAAGATCATGGCCGGGTTTATACGCATGTCGTGATCGTTGAACCCGGTCCCCTTCATGTGGACCGCCAGGTCCTCGATGCCCAGCTCCTTACCGGCCTCTCTGGGCGGCTTGGCGAGGATGGCGCCGATCCCCTCTCTCCTGACCGTCTTGTCCAGGAGTTCGATAACAGCCTCATAGTTACCCCAGGTGAGGTCGAGACCATCGACCTGTGACTGGTTGAGCCGCTCCGTGTTATAGGCCTCCATAACCATGGCGATGTTGCGAGGGACCTCTCCTCCATCCAGGCCAAGGCCGTCCACCATGCCGTTGATGGCCAGGGCCACACCAGGGTCGTCTATGCCCAGATTGGGACCGGTCTGCTGGATGATCTCACCCGCGTATCCGGAGACGACCGTGCCCGACAGGGGACCGGTTGTTACGGTAGTCTCGTGGTGACACTCCATCTCACAGTTGAAGCCACCCTGGGGTCGTACTCTCCACTTTGGAGCGTCCTCTCCCCATCGTTTGGACCAGTGGATCTGGAACTCGGGATCGCTGTAGTTTTTGCCCTGTACTCTCCCATGAGACTCGATGTTGGCGAAGGTCGATGGCTGTACCGAATGAGCCGCCTGGGTAGGAGGGGGTGCGGAATGGGCGTAAAGCGCCCTGTTCCATTCTTCGTGAGTGTTCAGCAGCTCCCCAGGGTCGGCGACTTTCACCCGTCCCTTACCCCGCACGGCGATGGCCTTGAGTTTTTTAGAGCCCCAGGCGTTGCCGGCTTCGCCGCGGGCACATGTATATATCCCGTCGGATCGGACCGTGCCGCCCGTTATCTGGTTCTCGCCACCGGGGCCTATGCAGGCGACGCTGATCTCGAGGGGGTCGTCATGGGCCAGCTTGATGCGGCGGGGTGTCTCGAAAGTGTCCATTCCCCAGTAGGGGGTCGCGTCTCTCAGTTCGACGTTGTCGTCGTCGATCCAGAGATAGACCGGGGTCTCCGATGCGCCTCGGACCGCGATGCCGTCCCAACCGGCATGCTTGAGCCGGGCCCCGAGATAGCCGTGGGCGTGGCTAAGGCCCACGTGATATGTGGGGTAGGCCCGGATGTTGACGATCACCCAGTGGGAGGCGTTCGGCACCATGACCCCGGTCAGCGGGCCGGTCAGCAGGAAGAATGGGCAGTCAGGGTCGTCCACTTTTGTAGTAGGGTTGATATCCTGAGCGATCAAGTAGAGACCGAGACCGGTTGCGCCACCGTAGGTGCGAAGAACATCCTCTGGAGGCAGAGGCGCCGCCTTCGTCGTGCCGTTTGTCAGATCAACCTCCAGGATTTTACCCTGGAATCCACCTTTGATCGCCATTAACTACCTCCTCTGAAACCGTGCTTACCGCCGTCCAGTACCTGCAAGCCTGCAGGGGTCGAGCGTTGTAAAATTCACGAATCCTATTAATGCAAAATCAATCAGATTTCCGTTACATAGGCGTTACAAAAAGGGGCGAAAGTGCTACAATGAGGCGGAAGCGCTACGAGGAGAGCCTGCCATTGGCGGTTGAAGGAATAGCCGGTCGGGCCCCTGGGGTCGTACTATCCGTGGACAGCGATCTGCGGGTCCTGGCCTGGAACAGGGGAATCCAGGGCGACCTGCTTTTTCCAGCCGCCGATATCCTGGGCAGGCCTTGTTACGAGCTCGTATCAGCGGTCGACACCGAGACGGGAGGCCCCTGTCACGAGAGCTGTCCGGTTGTCCGCGGTGAGAACCGGCCTGGATGGGCCCATAGTCGTGTTCTGGAGGTAAAGGGGGCCGAGGGCAGGAAGATCCGCATGGACTGCCTGCTTATCAAGTGTCTCACCCCGGAGACAGGCCGCTCTCACCTCTGCTTCATGGATTCACCCTACGACGACAAGCTGGAGACTC
>CAZEDC010000098.1:0-26686 GCA_964510985.1 uncultured Dehalococcoidia bacterium | reverse complement strand
TAAACCCATTATGATCACCTACTTAGCCCGTCCGAAAAACAGGTAGCCGAGCATCGCGAAAGGAAGGTAAAAATGCCGCGTGTAATCGTTCTGGGTTCGGGAACGCCGTCGCCGAGTCCTCTCCGCTGGGGCTCTTCGTTTCTGGTCGAGATAGGCGGCGAATGGCTGATGTTCGATTGCGGACCGGCCGCGACCTACAAACTCTACAAAGCCGGCTTCAAGGCCACCCAGGTTGACTTCCTGTTCTTCACCCATCACCATTCGGACCACGACGCCGACTACCCGACCTTCCTGCTGACTCGGTTCGATATGTCCATCGGGAAGGAGAACGAGCTACGGGTCTACGGGCCGACGCTGACCGAACAGCTCACAGAGCGGCTGCTGGGCGAGGACGTCGGGGCCTACTGGCACGACATCATAGCCAGGACCAACCATCCCCTGAGCCTTTGGGCGCACCAGAGCCGGGGCGGGACCCTCCCAAGAAAGCCTCCCGTGATCCACTCCAACGACGTGGGCCCGGGCACCGTGGCCACCAGCAAGCACTGGGAGATCACCGCGGCCAGGGTTGAGCACGTGCAGCCGTACCTGGACTCACTGGCCTACCGAATCGACAGCGACGAGGGCTCCATCGTCTTCTCGGGCGACACCCGCCCCTGCAAGGCCCTGACCGATCTCGCCGCCGGCGCCGACATGCTGGTGATGGAGTGCATCAGGCTTCACGACGACATCCAGGGCACCGCTTCGGCCGATACGGAGACCGCCACATTCGGCGCGGGGGAGACCGCCGCAGAAGCGGGCGTCAAAAAGCTGGTGCTGTGCCACCAGAGCCTGTCGCTAGAGGAGCCGGAGTCGAAGGTACAGGCCATCGCCGAGGTCAAGAGCGTGTTCACGGGCCCGACCATCTGGGGCGAGGAGCTGCTGGAGGTGCCGTGGGGCTAGGGGCCAAGGGAACGGCGGCCGGGGTATAGGGTATAGGGTTTGGGGTATGGGGTAGACCGTCCGCAGGCTACACTCTGTACCGCTCCAGGGCCTCCCAGTCCAGTTCTACCCCATGCCCCGGACGGTCAGGGGCCACCGCTTTCCCGTCGCGAAGCTCCAGGGGATGCGCCATGAACTGCTCCAGGCCGAAGCCGTGGACCTCCAGATACGAGGCGTTTGGCACCGCCGCCAGAAGGTGCACGTGGATGTCGTGGACGCCGTGGGATGTGACCGGCAGGTTGTGGGCCCCGGCCAGCGCGGCCACTTTCATCCAGGGCGTGACGCCCCCGATAGTTGCGACGTCTGGCTCGGGGAACGACACTCCCCCGGCGGAGATTAAGGCCTGGAGCTCGTAGACGGTGTGGAGGTTCTCGCCGGCGGCGATGGGCAACAGGCCCTCCCGCAACACCCGGACGTGGCCTTCGACGTCGTCGGGAGTTATGGGTTCTTCCAGCCAGAAGAGCCCGAAGGGGGCCAGAGCGCGACTGGCCCGGATAGCCTCATCGACGCGCCAACGCATGTTGGCGTCCACCAGAAGAGGAAAGTCGTCTCCCAACACCTCTCTGATGGCGGCCACGCGCTCGACGTCCTCGGACAGGCGGTCGCGGCCCACCTTCATTTTGATGGCGCGAAACCCGCGGTCGAGGAAAGAGCGGGTCTGGTCGCGGAGTTCGTCCAGAGTGAACTGGAGATCGATGCCACCGGCGTAGGCGTCCACCTCCCGCGTGTGGCCGCCCAGCAACCGCCACAGGGGTTCGCCGAAATGGCGTGCCTTCAGGTCCCAGAGGGCGATGTCCAGGGCCGCCATGGCGAAGGCCACGGCCCCGCCTCGCCCGGCGAAGTGAATTCGCCACCACATTCGCTCCCATAGCTCCTCGGTCCTCAGCGGGTCTGAGCCGATCAGCACGGGCATCAGGTCGGCGATCAGCGCGTGGATACCGGAGCCTCCGGTGCCCGTGGTGTAGGTGTAGCCGACACCCTCCCGGCCGTCGCTGTCGCGCACCCGGGCGGTGACGAGCTCGAAGTGAGATATGTCACCATGGGTCGAGTCAGACAGGACCGTGGGAAGCGGAATCCGGTAGAGGCCGCTCTTGACGTCGGTGATCTTCATCTCCGCCCTCCACTGCGGCCGAGGGCCCTGGCCGTCGCCCCATGGTCCCACGGCGTGACCCACGCCTCATCCACCTCCATCCCGAAGCCGGGCGCGTCCGACGGCACCACGTAGCCATCCTTGGGCATGGCCAGGCCGGGTATCGGCCGCACCTCCTCCAGTGGCACGCCCGGGTCCGAACCCATCCAGTACTCGGCCATGGGAGACTCTGGCATGGCCATCGCGAAGTGCTGGCCGAAGGCCGAGCCCGCGCCGACGTGAGGGATGGTAATGATACCCGCCGCCTCGGCGATGTTGTATATCTTCACGGCCTCGGACAGTCCGCCGCACCATATGAGGTCGGGCTGCACCACGTCCACGGCACGGTTTTCCACCAGCTGGCGGAACGGATGGCGGAGGTGGTGGTCCTCTCCGGTGGCAAGGGGAATCCAGGTTATGGCCCGTTTAAGCTCAATGTGGCCCTCGAGGTCCGACGGTATCAGGGGCTCCTCCAGCCACCTGAGGCCGTAGGGCCTGAGGCGCTCGGCCAGCCGCAGGGTGAATTCCACGTTGAAGGACATCACCGGGTTGAACATCAGCTCGGCGTTCGGCCCCACCGCTTCGCGGGCCTTGGCAATCTTCTCTTCCACGATGTTCAACCCGTCGATACCGTCCTCGTAGTGGGCCGGGTTGCTGACCTTGAACGCGGTGAACCCAAGCTCCTTTGACCATTCCAGGTCGTCGCTGGTGCAGTAGAGTTTGATCCTGTCGCGAGATGGGCCGCCCAGAAGCCTGTAGACCGGCTGGCCCAGGAGCTTGCCCTTCAGGTCCCAGAGCGCCAGGTCGATGCCGGACTGGGCTACGCTTGCCAGCCCACCGGCCCCGAAACGCTGTGTGGAGCGCCACATCAGGTCGTTGAGAAACTCCGACGCCAGACAGTCACGGCCCTCCAGCAACGGGGCGAAATGGTAGTCGATCAGCGCCGCCACCGGTTCGCCGAAGCTGCTCTGGCCCAGACCGAATGTGCCGTCCTCCGCCGTTATCTTGACCCAGGGGCCGGGGCTGGTGTCCGCGCCCGGCATCTTGCCGTGCATTCTGGAGAACTCAGGGTACTTGTTGATGGGCAGGCCCCTCTTGGCCCAGGTGTTCCAGTTGGGTTCCCTGGGCTTGGTCTTCGGTGGGGTGTGCGGGATGTCGAGAGAGACCGCTCGAATCTCTTTGATCCTCAATTCTACAACTCCTTCCGGGGCCGGGGGGAGCACGCGCCTGTTTTCGGCCGACACCGGTTCTCTACCGGTTCCGGGCCAGGACGATGCGCAGTCCGTCGACGTAGGCGTCGATCTGTGTCTCGCCCATGGGTGTACAGACCGGCACCAGCGCCAAAAGCGCGGCCATAATCCTAGGGCCAGGTCTTTCCGAACTCGGCGTTTACAGCCACCCGACGGGTGAAGCTCTTGGCATCCTGGAGCGCCAGGAAGACTGCGCTGGGGGCCACGTCGGCCGGCATCACCCGCTGGTCCCAGTCATGGCGGGTCCAGGGGATGGCCGCAGAGCCCTCGCTCTTCATGGCCCCGGGATCCAGCACATTCACCGCAATGTTGTACTCCTCGGCCTCGTCGGCCAGACAGAGGGTGAACATATGGAGCGCGGCCTTGCCGCTACAATAGACGGTGCCACCGGCCCGCGGGACCGAAGCCGCTCTGGAGCCAACGTTTATGATGCTGCCCCGTCGCCGGTCAATCATCACCGGCAGCACGTGGCGGCAGGTCAGGTACGGGCCACGCACGTTTACCGCCATGAGCTCGTCCCAGCGTTCAGATCCGATGTCCAGGAAGGGCTCGCTGGGAATCATGAGGCCAGCGTTGTTGACCAACACGTCGATCTGGCCGTAGCGGTCCATAACCTGTTTTACCATGGCCTGGACCTGGTTTTCGTCGGCCACATCGCAGGGCACCGCGAGGGCATCGCCTCCGGCCTCCTGGATTTCTCGGGCCGTCTGATCGGCGGTTCCGGACAGTCCTGAAGGGGACTGGGGGCGGGCGGTGACGACGACCCTGGCTCCCTCTTTACCGTACTCCCTAGCGATTGCATAACCCAGCCCTCGGCTCGCTCCGGTCACAATGGCAACAAGACCATTCATCTGCATGGGACACCTCTCAACGCGTAGGTACAGACGCCTTTTGCATGGCGGCCGTCGGTCCTATTGTGCGCCCCGAAAACCATCACCAACATTCCTACAGATTCATCGTGTTTCCTAGAAAATCTCCAGGTATTTCTCCAGCTCCCAGGGTGTGACCTGCAGCCTGAACTCGTCCCACTCGGCGATCTTGGCCTCGATGTACCTCTCGAAGGTATGTTCTCCCAGCGCCTCACGGACCACCGAGTCGGCCCTGAGCTCGTCCACCGCCTCCTTGAGAGTGCTGGGAAGCGTGTTTATTTCCAGCTCCGCCAGCCTGGCGTCATCGAAATGATAAACATCCTCCTCGACAGGTGGCGGCGCCTGGAGGTTGTTCTTGATCCCGTCGAGTCCGGCCTTGAGCATGACCGCGAAGGCCAGATAGACATTGCTGGCGGGGTCGGGGCACCGCAACTCGATCCTCGTCGATTGGCTCTTCCCCTTGGAGAACATGGGAATCCGAATGAGCGCAGACCTGTTTATTCGTGCCCAACTGATGTAGACCGGGGCCTCGTAGCCGGGCACCAGCCTCTTGTAGGAGTTGACCGTTGGAGAGAGCACAGCCGACATCCCCCGAACGTGCTTCAACAGTCCCGCTATATAGCCGTAGGCCAGCTTGGACAGTCCATACTGGTCGCCTTCATCGTAGAAGGCGTTGGTCTTCGTCTTGATGTCGAAGAGGCTCTGGTGGACGTGCATGCCTGAGCCGTTGACGCCGGCAATGGGCTTGGGCATGAAGGTCGCGTGCAGTCCGTTCTGCTGAGCGATGGCTTTCAGCACAAACCTGAGAGTCGTGGCGTTGTCGGCTGTCGTCAGCGCATCGCTGTACCGGAAATCGATCTCGTGCTGTCCCAGAGCCACCTCGTGGTGGGCTGCTTCGACATTGATACCGAACTTTGCCAGGGCGCTTGTCATCTCCCCTCGGATTCGGTATGCCTGGTCGGTGGTCAAATCGAAGTAACCACCGCTGTCGTGGGGTAACGGCGTGATATCGCCGTTCTCTTTCCGGAACAAGAAGAACTCCAATTCGGGGCCGGTGTTGTACTCGTACCCCAGCTCTTCGGCCTCGGCCATTGCCGTCTTCAGGATGTACCTTGGGTCACCCTCGAAGGGTGTCCCGTCGGGTTTGTAGACATCGCAGATAAACCGGGCGCTCTTGATGTCCCCGTCCCCCGACCATGGGATGACGTTATAGGTCCCCACGTCGGGTTTCAGAAACATGTCGCTTTCATGTATCCTCGTGAAACCCTCGATGGATGAGCCGTCGAACCATGTGCCGTACTCCAGCGAATCGGGGAGAACTTCGGCGGGAATCGTCAGGCTCTTCACAACACCGGTCAGGTCGGTGAACTGGAGCTGTATCAGCTTTACTTTATCCTCGGCCACTCGGTCCAGAATCTCTTTAACCACGGTAATCCTCCTCTAGGTGATTTTTTTACTTACAAGTGTGGAGTGGCCACGGCGACCACATCCCTCGAATGGTACCATCCGGCGGACTCCGTCAGAAAGGGGTCGGATCGAAGAATTCGATGATTTCAAAACCCAGGGAACTTGCCGGGTGTCAGGTCTGCTTGCCCGGCATGAAGCCCTCGAACATGTCCCGCTTCTGGGTCCACACACGGTCGCCCCAGCCGTCCACCCTGGTCCCCCATTCCCAGTCCGGAAGCGCCTCGGGACGTTCCATAACGGATGACACGCCTTCGAGAAAGTCCCTGGGTAAAACACCCTGGCACTGATCGGGCGGCTCGATTCCAAGGAGATTGCAGACGATGGGGACCACGCTGGTGTGGTGCATGTACCCCAGGCGGTCCACCGGTCTCCGGTAACCGCGCTTCAGACCAGGGCCGCTGCCCAGGAAGAACGCCATGTTGGATGAGACCTCGGTCCTGGCGGTTGGTAGGTATGGCCCGTGGTGGGCGCCGAACTGGTCCGGCTCCCAGACGTAAGGGTCGCCTTCCTGGGGACGGCCGCTGGTGTAGCCGCTGACGTAGCCGTCGTCCATTATGAATACTATGTCGCCGCACTGGTCTCCCCAGAGGCCCAGTAACGGAGCGTGGTATTTGGGCAGAGCCAAAGCCACCGGGCACCGTCCCGTGGCCTTTTCGGTCCAGGTCCTCAACAGGGCGAGGACCTCGCGCTGAATCCGCTCGTACTCTTTGGACCCTTCCAGGGCATTGACGAATATCTCGTAGCTGCGCACCGGGGTCACGAAGACCTGGGTCCGTTCCATGTCGATGTTATCGGCGTCCTCGTTGGCGTCGAACTCACGGGACGAGTCTTTCAGCACCAGGTACCCGTTGTCGATAAGCAGGCCGTAGATATCGGTGGCCCGGACCTGGGGAATCGCGGCATGGTCGGAGACGACGATCACCGCCGTATCCTCGGGTGCATTGTCCAACAAGGATCCGATGAGCCTGTCGGCAAGCTTATATGCCTCACGGTAGGCCAGCCAGCCAGCCCCGGCTCTGGACTCGTCGTAACCCGGACAGGCTGGATCGACCATGGACAGAAAGTAGTGGTTTATGTAATCGAATAGGTGGATATGCGTGTACAGGAGCGAGTAATCCCTGTCTTCCAGCAGGTATTTGCCGGCCCGAGCCAGCCACTGGCAATGGTAATCCAACTCCTCCATGCAGGTCTCCAGGTCGGCGATGCCCCAGACGTAGGGTAGGACCGAGGCGTGCTCCAGGTAGGGCCCGAACTTCTTGTCGAGTTCCCTACCCAACTCCGGCGGCTCGGAGATTCCGTCGGTGAGCATCACCTGGGAGCGATATAACCGCAGCCGCTTGCCGTCGGGCGTCAGCTCGACGGTCTTGAACCGGAAGACGCCCTCGTGGGCGCCGTCCTCTATGGTGAAGGGCCGGCGCACCCAGTCGCTCCATTCGCCGCTGGCGCACCGGCCCAGCTCGGTGTTCCCGTCTCTGTCCCGGCAGACGGCCACCGTGTCATAGCCTGCGCCCGTTGTGTCAATCACCAGCCCCCAGAGCAGGAGGTCCTCCCCCTGGCGCTTGGTGATGATCTGAATAGGGAACTCCAGTGGCGGCGACTGACTGGAAGGCAGCGTCCGCCACTCTGACGCGCTGGATAACTCCACGCCATAACTGCTGGGGAGGCCTTTCAGGTTTGTGTAGCCCAGCGCCGGGGTCACCTCGAAGGGGGTCGTCCCATAGCTGGGGTGTCCAAATCCGTCGATAACGTGCGCCCTTTCGGCTCGGGACGGCGAGACGGCCGGGTAGTGGACCGCCACGCTCTTGAGCCCGGCCCTGTCGGCGGCCTCGAACACAGTCTGAGCTGCCACCGCCGGTCCGACGAAAGCCGACATGGTCCTGTCGGCGTCGCGGGGCCCCGGTAGGTTGAGAAACCAGCGGGACACCGTGTGAGTCCCGGTGTGGGCCCCGGTTATGAGCGTGGCCCAGTTGGTGGGAGTCCAGGCCGGTATTGAGGTGTAGGATTCCGTCATCACACCGTTATCGGCAAGACGCTTGAAGTTGGGAAGCAGACCCTCCTCGGCGAACCGCTCGTACATGTTGAGCATCATGCCGTCCAGTCCCAGAACGTAGACTCTCTTGGCCATCACACATCTCTCCCTGGGTTTTTCCGATCAAGGGGCTTTGCGTCACACATGGGCACGCGTGGATCAGAAGTCGACCCGATTATCGGTTACGCCGAAGCCGGGGTCAATCGCCCCGTTTAAAGAGATGAAAAAGTCCGAGCCGTTCACGGGATGTTAAGTTGCTCAGGGCCTTCGAGCCCCGCCCCAGGCGACAAATCTCGGCGAACCATCGGGGCGTGGTATTGGGGCTACCGGGCTGTTATCATGGTGCCTGAGACCAATAAACCCGCTGGAAGAGGAGGCGACCGGTATGACTGAGATGACGCGACGGGAGCGAACTCTAGCATCAGCTCGTAAAGAGCGGGCTGACAAGTTGCCCTTCTTCCATTACTGGAGGCACATACAGGACGGCTGGGCGGAGCGGGAGAGCAGGAACCGGGGCATGGGCCTCAACTGGACCAGGCCCAGCTATGTCTCCAAGATGCACGGGGTAGAGGTGACCACGAAACAGGTCCAATCCAGACCAGGGGAGCTGGTGACACGCCGGACCTACACCACGCCCGTGGGGACCATATTCTCAGATATAAAGCAGGACCCCGGCACAGGACAGCACAAGCTCACGAGGAGCTGGAAAGCCGTGAGCCCATGGGAGCCCAACCGGCTCCTCAAGGGCCCCGAAGACTACAAGGTCATGAAGTACATCGTGGAGAATACCGAGTACGAGGCCGACTACTTTCCCATCGAGCAGGCCATGGACTGGTTGGGGGACGACGGTGTGGTCATGGACTCCCTACCCCACTCGCCCATGCAAATGCTGATGATCGACTGGGTTGGCAGCGAGGAGGGGCGGTACTTCTACCATCAGGCCGACTTCCCGGAGATCGTGGAGGACCTCTACGAGACAATAAGTAAAACCCGCGAGCCCATGTATGAGATCACGGCAAAGTCGCCGGCGAAAGTCGCCCTGTGCGGCGATAACGTGGATGGTTTCCTGGTCAGCCCGAAACAGTTCGAGAAATTCTTCATGCCCGAGTACGAGAAACAGGCCAAGGTCATGCACGAGAACGGGAAGCTGATGGCGGTCCACATGGACGGGAGATTGCGGTCTCTCAAAGACCTGATCGCACAGACCCCCATCGATATCGTCGAGGCGGTGCACCCGCCTCCCATGGGCGACCTGCCCATCGGTGAGGCGCTGGACGCCTGGAAGGACAAGACCCTCTGGCTCGGCTACCCCGCTTCCGTGTTCGAGGAAGGCCCCAAAGCCACCATAAAGCACGCTCTGGACCTGCTGAGAGATGTGGGGACCGGAGAGAGGCTGGCCATCGCCATGTCCACCGAGAACCAGGTCCCCAACGAGTACCTCATGGTACTGACCTCGGTATTCGAGAACGCGGAACTCCCGCTGACGCCGGACAAGATCGACGCGATTGAAAGGTCTCTCAACTAGCGGTTGCTACCGAAAATTCGCGTAACCATGTCGCCCTTCAAGTCCCGCTCATCCTGAGCAACGTCGAAGGACATGAGCGGGACTTCCTCCTCCGCTCTTATGGTTCGACAGGCTCACCACGAGCGGAGTATCGTAGCGCGCTTTTTCGCAACCAGGGACTAGGGAATACAACGGGACACCGGTAAGCCGACAGGGGCCGCCTCAGAGGCGGCCCCTGTATTTGCGGGCCTAGCCCGCCCGCTGCCCATACTCCAGGGCGGCGTCGAACATGGCGACGACGTTCTCGGGCGGCACCTCGGCCTGGATGTTGTGCACAGAGGCCACCACATAGCCTCCGTTTGAGGCCAGGGCATCTATCCTCGCCTTGACATCGATGCGAACGTCGTCCGGAGTCCCCCAGGGCAGGACCTGGTGCGTGTCTATACCGCCCCAGAAGCTCAGGTCTTTGCCGAACTCGGCTTTTAGACGGCCCGCGTCCATTTCCTTGGCCGAGACCTGCACGGGGTTGAGGGCGTCAACACCTATCTCTATCAGGTCGGGGATCAAAGAGTAGACCGAGCCGTCGCTGTGCATCAGGACCTTGGCCCCGGTCTTGCTCTTGGTGGCCTCCACCAGGCGCCGGTGGTAGGGCTTTACCTTCTCGCGATATAGCTCGGGTCTCATGTAGGACCGGTCCTGGAACCCCAGGTCGTCCTGGAACAGGGCCACGTCGATATAATCGCCAACCTCTTCGAGGATGAACTCGGCGATCTCCACGCTGACGCCGGTGCAATGCTCCATCAGCGCCTCGGCCATGGCCGGGTCGAGCACCAGGTCCTCCATCCACTCGCCGAAGCCGCGCATGCGCTGGCACATGGAGACCACGCCGTTGCCAACGGAAAGGACGACGGCGTAGTCACCCTCGTGGAGCCGGACCGCGGCATCTTTGAGGCCCTCGATCCTCACGGGATTCCTGGGGTCCGGCCAGGGATGCCGCTTGATGTCGGACAGGGTCAAGCCGTCCCTCTGAAAAGGCCCCCCGGCGTTGATGTAGTGCCCTCCCGAGGGCCTGGTCCAGGTAACTCCCCATTCATCCTTGAACGAGATGTCGCTCAGTGATACCGAAGGAGACTTGCCCGCCGACAGGCTGCGGCAGTCCACGTCGAGGCGTCGCAACAGCGCCTCGGAGGGCGAAACCGTCTGGGCGCGCCGGTCAGCCCTGACCTCCGGCTCTGCCTCAAGGCCCAGGTAGTCCAGCAATCTGGCGTAGGCTGTCTCGTTGATCGTCGTCACGCTGGTCCCCCCCAGGTCTCGGGGAACGCGGTCCGGCTCCTTGTGGTTCAGTGCCCGGATCACCCGCTCACGATGGCTCAATTCCGCCATGGCTCGATGCCTCCTTTGCGCTCATCGCGCCGCGCTCTAGCAAGATGCTGATCCACCTTAGGCGGACGACCATCCCCCTGTCCCCCTTCCTGGCCAGGAAGGGGGAAGAATTTATAGCTGAGGGACACCCTCAGACTCCCGGTAAAGGGGCTTCGCCCCTCTGCACACCCCATTATTCAGCAGCCTGTTAGACGGACTCCCAGGGCAACAAGAGATCCCCGTGCCTTATCCAGGGTTTCCTCGTATTCGGCCTCGGGTGTTGAGTCTGCGACAATCCCACCACCCACCTGGAAGTATGCGGTCTCACCTTTGACCAGGAGGGTGCGGATAGGGATAGAGGTCAGCATGGAGCCGTCGAAACCGATGTAGCCGATGGCCCCGCAATAGACACTCCTCTGCGTCGGCTCCAACTCGTCGATGATCTCTATCGCCCGGATTTTGGGCGCGCCTGTAACAGATCCGCCGGGGAAGCAGGCGGCCAGGATATCCACGGCATCAACACCCGGCAGAGGCCTTCCTTTGACTGTCGACACCATTTGGTAAACAGTCGGGTATTGTTCGACGGCGAAGAGTTCGGGGACTTCGATTGACCCAGGGATGCACACCCTTCCTAAATCGTTACGCATCAAGTCCACGATCATAATGTTCTCGGCCCGCTCCTTCTCACTGGCCAGGAGTTCGGCGGCCATTCGCCGGTCCTCGATAGGGTCACGGCCCCGGGGGCGCGTGCCCTTCATTGGACGGGTCTGTACGGTGCCCTTCGACAACCTAAGAAACTCCTCCGGAGAGGCGCTCAAGACCGTAACCTCGGGGTAACCAAGGTAGGCGGCAAAAGGGGCCGGGCTGACCTCGCGCAGTCGCAGGTAGAGGTCCCAGGGCTCGCAGGAGATGGGTGCGGCAAACCGTTGGGAGATGTTGGCCTGGTAGATGTCGCCTTCCACGATGTACTTCTTGACAGTCTCGACGACCCTGAGATAGGCGTCGCGGGAGAAGTTGGACTCAAGGTCGTTGGCCCATGACTCCGGGCCGGTCGAGGATGCGTTTGGAGGGGCCTGGTGCACACGCTCTCGGACCCAGTCCAGGCGGCGCGAGGCGGCGGTGCCGCTCCCCTCAGGTAGTCCCGCAGCCATCACCCAGGTGTCGCCGGTGACGTGGTCTCGCGAGATGGCCCAGTCATAGAACCCGATGGTCATCTCCGGAAGTCTCAGATCGTCGACGGCCTGGTAAGGCAGGATTTCCAAGTGATGGGCCAGCTCGTAAGAGAAGTACCCTACGACACCGCCTTGAAACGGCGGAAGGCCTGGAACCGGTTGCAGACTGAACCGCCCCAACAGGTCTTTCAGCACCGTGAAAGGGTTGGCGTCCAGCCGCCGCAGAGACCCCGCAGACTCGATCTCCACACGCCTACCTTTGGAGCGCAGGACCAGGAAGGGATCGGAGGTCAAATATGAGAACCGGCCAAGGTTTGGGGAGGTAAGGGCGCTGTCCAGCAGCACCGGGTAGGGGTCATTCCTCACGGCTGAAAACATGTCCACCATGCTCGAACCTGGGTCCAGCTTAATGGACATGGGGGTCGGTACCCCGGGCCCTGTCAGAGTCAAATTGAGAGCCGGTTCTCCGGTTGGCCGATTTTTACCGTGGACGGTTTTTTATAGGTTTCATAGGTAGGAGTCCTACATCGACCATCCCTTAAGGTAGCCTATAGCCATCTAATATTGCTGTCAACACCGGCTCCGGCGCGGAGCCGTCATAAAAAGATTCGGGAGCTGTGGGCGTGTTGACTTCGACAAGCTACCCCACTACATTGTGGGCGAAAGCAGAGCCCTGGGCTTTTACTTCGAAAGGACGCGCGAGATGGCCGGTCCGACAAGAGTTGTCCACTACCTGAACCAGTTCTTCGGCGGCGTCGGCGGCGAGGAGCAGGCCAACCTGCCCGTGGAGGCCCGCGAAGGTCCGGTGGGCCCGGCCCGAGCCCTCCAGCAGTTGCTGGGAGAGCGGGGAACGGTGGTAGCAACCATCGTCTGCGGCGACAACTACATCAACGAGCGGATGGAGAGCGCCCTGTCGGCCGTGAAAAAGGCGCTTTCCGATGCCAGACCCGACGTCGTGGTAGCGGGGCCGGCCTTCGACGCCGGGCGCTACGGCCTGGCATGCGGCGCTGTATGCAAGGCTGCCCGGGAGATGGGCATACCGGCGGTAACGGCCATGCATCCCGAGAACCCCGGTGTCCTGAGCCACCGGCGAGACGTGATAATAGCGCCCACGGGTTCCAGTCCCGCCGAGATGAAGCAGGCCCTGTCCCGCATGGCGGTCATCGCCATGAAACTCGCCGATGGACTGGAGTTGGGGTTGCCGGCCGAGGAAGGGTACATCCCCCAGGGACTCAGGCGTCCGGTCACCCGGGAGGAGCCCGGCTTCAAACGGGCGGTGGATATGCTGACGGCCAAGCTCAAGGGCCTTCCGTTCGAGTCCGAGGTGCCCTTCCAGCAGCCGGAACAGGTGGAGCCGGCCGCTCCTATCGCCGAGATGGGCCGGGCCACGGTTGCGCTCATCTCGACTGGAGGCCTGATACCCAAAGGGAACCCGGACCGGCAGACCTCGGGCAATCCCGACCGCTATTTCACCTACTCGGTCGAGGGCGTCCAGGCGCTGACCGGCGAGGACTGGGAGGCCTTCCACGGCGGGTACTACAACCAGATCTCCAGCGACAACCCCAACTACGTGGTGCCCCTGAGCTTCTTGCGTACCCTCGAGGCGGACGGCGTGGTCGGCAAGGTGCACCCCCAGATCATTACGCTGCCAGGTGTGAGCACGCCGGTGGACAAGGCCAGGCGGTTGGGGACCGAGATCGCCCGAGAGCTGGCCGGCGGTAAGGTGGACGGCTGCATACTGGTGGCTACTTGAGGCACCTGTAATCGTTGCGGCGCAACGATCGCCAAGGAGATCGAGAAGCTGGGTATGCCGGTGGCCATGATATCGGCCATCTACGACCTGGCGCTGACCACCGGCGCCAACCGGGTGGTCCGAGGAGCGCGAATAGAGCACGTCTGCGGGGACCCGGAGTTGGGCCCCGAGAAGGACTTCGCCTACGGGTTGGAGATTGTGCGTACGGCGCTGAGAGCCCTCCAGACCCACGTTACCGGCCCAACACTGTTCGAGCCGGGCCGGTCGACGACCGCCGGGGAGGCCGTCCATGCGACTTGAGCTGGGAACTTTTCCTGTCACCGACGTCGTATTCGGCAGACACACCCGGTGGGCCGACGGCGTTCTGGAGGTCAACCGGGATGAGCTACTGGAAACCATCCGTGGCGACCGGCGAATCGAGACGGCGGACCTGGAGCTGGCGCGGCCGGGCGAGTCGGTCCGCATCTGGCCGGTACGCGACGTAGTGGAGCCCCGGGTCAAGGTGGAGGGTCCCGGAGTAACCTACCCCGGTATCTGCGGCCGGCCGATCACGACGGTGGGCCGGGGCAGGACCCACAGGTTGTCTGGGATCGGGGTCGTCGAGGTCTCCGAGGTCCAGTATCACGAGGCCGGAGGCGATTACCTGCTGGTCTTCGTGGACATGGCCGGACCCTGGGCCGACCTGACCCCGTACGGCTCCATGCTGAACCTATGCGTTGTCGTTGAGCCGGATCCTGCGCTGGGCATCGACGCACGGAACGACGCCGTCCACAACGCCACCCTGGCCGTATCGGACCGGCTGGCCGCCACCGTGGCGGAACTCGAACCGCCGGAGCGAGAGGTCTTCGAAACGCCGGTCTCGGACCCGGCCCTGCCCGGCGTCGTCTACGTCCAGTGTCTCCACTCGCCACAGGCTATGTCGGGCTCGCCGACCACCTTCTGCACGATGACCTACGGTCTGACCCAGCTCACCCCGCCGTGGCTGTTCCACCCCAACGAGATACTCGACGGCGCTCTCACCGGACCTTACAGGACCGCCTTCGCGACTTCATGGACCGTGGCCAACAACCCGGCCCTGCTGGAGATGTACCGCCGTCACGGAGTTGACTTCAACTTCCTGGGCGTGATCGCCACCAGGACCGAGTGGACGACCCAGCACGAGAAGCAGCTTACCGCCAACCAGACCGCGAAGCTGGCCGGAATGCTCGGGGCCCAGGGGGCGCTGGTGACCTGGGACGCGGGCGGCAACGAGTTCATCGAGGTGATCCGCACCGTCCAGGCGTGCGAGCGGGAGGGCATCAAGACCGTGTTCCTGACCAGCGAGGACGACCCGACGGGCAGCGCTCCCACCATGCTGGAGCCCATCGCAGAGGCCGACGCCATCGTCAGCACCGGTTTCTTCCGGTCGGAGCTGCTGGGCATCGATCCGCTGCCGCCGGTGGAGCGCGTGATCGGCCGGAAGCAGTTCGTAACCGGACGGCTCAGGGACACCCTGCTGCAAACCGCGGGGCCGCTGCCTGCTCCACAGCGCTACGACGACCACTACGGGTTCGGCCGGCTCAGTAGCGCCGAGTACTAGAAGTCATCCGGCTCTGTTGACTTCCTCGGAAACGGGGGTGTCCACAGGGGGTTAAACCTCCTCTGGTGGGGGTTTGGGGCACCCCCCCCCAATACTATTCGAGGGCGGGTGGGTGGGTAAAGAGACATCTGTTGTGGACGATGTCAATGAAGCCGAATTACTTCAAGGAGACAGGCGATGGACCTGGTAGTCACGGGCGGGACGGTCCACACGATGGACCGAGCGGACCGCAGGGCCGAGGCGGTGGCTGTGGACAACGGGAAGATCAAGGCAGTCGGGGCCAGCGAGGAACTGGCAAAGCTTGTGGGGCCCGAGACCGAGGTGGTCCACCTGGCCGGGCGGACCCTGGTACCCGGGTTCATCGACCCCCACAACCACTTCAGCCTTACCGCCTTCCAACCCGTTTCCGTGGACTGCAGCGTGCCCCCTCACGGGAGCATCAGCAGCATCCTCGAAGCCATCGCCGCAGCGGCCAAGGACACCCCCAAGGGACGTTGGATCTGGGGGTGGGGATTCAGGCACTGGCAGGTCAAGGAGGACCGTCCCATAACCCGCTGGGAGCTGGACGAGGTCGCCCCGGACCATCCAGTGTGCGTGATGGACAAGTCGTGCCACGCATGCTACGCCAACTCGGCCGCCCTCAAGCTGGCGAAGATTGGCCGCGACACGCCGAACCCCACCCACGGCAAGATACTCCGCTCTGATGACGGAAACCCCAACGGCTCGCTGTGGGAAGCCGCCATGGACCCTCTCTACGGCCTGTCGTTACAGGCCCATATAGATTACCAGGGCGACCAGGTGACCGAGCTGCTCCGACACAACGCCATGAGGCACCTGGCCCTGGGCATAACGAGCGTGGGAGACGCCCTGGTGGTCCCCGAGGTGGTCGAGCTTTACAAGCGGGCGGACGAGCGGAACCACCTCCCCATCCAGGTGCACCAGATGCTGGGAGGCAACGGCTTCTTCGCGCCCCCGGAGAAGGCGTCCACGGGTGAGCTGGGCGACGGAAACGTGTCGGACCGGCTCCGAGGAGGAACGGTCAAGATATTCATGGACCCGGTGTTCCCCAGCCCGGCCCTGATCCGGTATCACGACCACGGCAGGGAGGAGCGCATCGGCGAGCGATACTATACCCAGGAGGAGGTGGACCGTCTGGTCCTGGACGCACACTCGCGGGACCTTCAGCTTGCGGTCCATTGCCTGGGCACCTGGAGCGTGGAGCAGGCCCTCAACGCCTTCGAGAGGGCGCAGAAAGAGCACCCGCGTCCTGAGCCGCGTTTCCGGATCGAGCACTACAGCTATCCGACGCTGGCGCAGATCAGACGGGCCCGGGCATTGGACGTGACAGCTGTCATGCAGCCTCCCTTTATCATCACGCGGGGTGAGGGGGCCATAACGATGGCCAACGACCTGGGCGGAGACGTACGGGTCTATCCCTTCAAGACGATGCTGTCCGAGGGCGTGAGGATTGCGGCGAGCTCGGACTCGCCCTGTGCTCCGGTTGAGCCCCTGTACGGCCTGTCCTGCCTGGTCACACGACGCCCGCACCGCGGAGGAGACCAGGTAGTGGTCGAGGAGGCGGTCACCCCGCTGGAGGGGCTAAGAATGTACACCGCCGATGCGGCCTACGCCATGTCCCGCGACAACGAGGTCGGCTCGCTGGAGGTGGGTAAACAGGCGGACATGGTCGTCCTGAGCCACGACCCCGCGGCCGTGGACCCGGAATTCATCCGGGAAATCCACGTCGAGCAGACCTACGTGAACGGCAAGTTACTTTACGAGCGGTAGGCGAGGGTGTCGTGATCTGGAGCCTAAACAACCGCCGCGCCCGAGTCAGAGCATAGGCCTCTTGCCGCCGAGTTGACCACATCTATCTAGCTGGGTATGATGCCCTCGATGAAGCCTCGTTCGATGCCGTTGGCCCAAACTCTCCAGGACCTCCCGCCGGAATGGCCGCACGACCCGTTGCCGGCCATTCGGCAGGCGCTTCGCACGAGAGGCGAGAAGGTAGTGGTCCTGGACGACGACCCCACCGGGGCGCAGGCAGTCCACGACGTGGTGGTGGTCACCGAGGGATCGGTGGACATTCTCGCCGAAGAACTCTCCAACGACCTGACCACACTCTTCGTCCTGACCAACTCCCGCAGCCTTCCGGCCCCCGAGGCCCGTTCTCTAAACGCCGAGATAGGCCGTAACTTAAGAGAAGCCACGGCGCTGACCGGCCGAGATGTCGTGGTGGTAAGCCGTAGCGACTCGACGCTCCGAGGACACTTCCCACAAGAGATGGACTCGCTGGAAGAAGTGCTGGGGTCGAAGTTCGACGCCTGGGTACTGGTCCCCTTCTTCCTGGAGGGCGGCCGGTACACGCTAGACGACGTCCATTACGTCGCCGAGGGCGACCGGCTCACCCCGGCGGGCGAGACCGAGTTCGCCCGGGACACGGCATTCTCGTACAGGTCGTCGAACCTGCTCGAATGGGTGGAGGAAAAGACCGCGGGGCGTGTTCGGGCCGAGTCGGTGACATCCATCAGCATCGAGGACATCCGCCGGGGCGGGCCCGAGAGGGTAGCCCAGCGTCTCGCTGAGGTGGCCAAGGGTGGTGTCTGCATCGTCAACGCGGCCTGCATGCGGGACATGGAGGTCTTCGCCCTGGGCGCGCAGGGCGCCGAGGAAAGCGGGCGGCGGTTCCTCTACCGCACGGCGGCATCATTCGTCAGGGCACGCATCGGCCAAACCTCTCGTCCCATCCTGGCCGCGTCGGAGTTGGAACTCTCAGATGGGGTCGGCGCTCTACTTGTGGTGGGCTCCCACGTGCCCAAGACCACCGGCCAGCTCGAATATCTTCTGGAGCAAGCCCGCGTCACTGGGATAGAGATCCGCGTCAATAGACTGCTCTCACCAGACGACCGTTCGGGCGAGATCAGGCGTGTGGCCGAACAGGCCGACCGTGGGCTGGCCGGCGGTGACGACGTGGCGGTCTACACCAGTCGTGGCGTGGTCGCGGGAGAGGACGCGGGGGATAGCCTGTCGGTCGGCAAACGGATCTCCGAGGGCCTGGTGGAGCTGGTCCGCACCATCACGACGAAGCCCCGATACATGCTTACCAAGGGCGGCATCACGGCCAGCGACATCGCGACCAATGCTCTGGGCGTGAAACGCGCGGCCGTGCCGGGACAGATACTGCCCGGCGTGCCCGTCTGGACGCTGGGAGAGGAGAGCCGATACCCCGGCCTGACCTACATTGTGTTCCCCGGCAACGTCGGCGGGCCGGAGGCGCTGTCCGACGTCGTTACCGGCCTGAGTGTGGGCGGCTGATGCTGACGCTCACCGGCTCGATGCTGCGATCGGCCACCGAGGGCGGATACGCCGTCGGTGCCTTCAACGTATACAACCTGGAGGGCGTGCGCGCCGTGGTCGCGGCCGCGGAGACACGTCGGAGCCCCGTGATGCTCCAACTCCTTCCGGCCGCACTGGTGCACGGCGGCAGTCCTCTGATCGCCCTCTGCCTGGCCGCCGCTCGGGAGTCCTCGGTCCCGGTGGCCGTCCACCTGGACCACAGCACCGCCGGCGACGACATCCGAAACTGTCTGGAAGCCGGCCTGATCTCTGTAATGGCCGACGGCTCCAGCCTGCCCGATGCGGAGAATATGCGCTTTACAGGGGAGATGGCTGGCCTGGTCCACGAGCGCGGTGGCACGGTGGAAGCCGAGCTGGGGCGGCTCTCGGGCCGGGAAGACGACCTGACAGTCCCCGAGAACCTGGCGAAGTTGACCGATCCCGACCAGGCCGCGGAGTTCGTCGAACAGACCAGGGCGGACGCACTGGCCGTTTGCATCGGGAACGTCCACGGCCACTACCGCGGCGAACCGCACCTGGACTTCGAACGCCTCTCGGCCATACGCACCGCCGTCACCGTCCCCCTGGTCCTGCACGGAGCCTCCGGTCTGCCGGCCGACATGGTGCGCCGGGCCATCGACCTGGGTGTCTGCAAGCTCAACGTAAACACGGAGATCCGGGAGGCTTACCTGGGCGCCCTGACCCGACAACTGCAAGCGCCCGGGCCCCCGGACCTGGTGGCGCTGATGCAGGATGCGGTGGAGGCCATCCAGGAGGTCGTGAGTGCCAAGATCGAGCTTTTTGGGTCAACCGGTAAAGCCGTGACTGATACCAAGTAAGTACCCAATCAACCTTGGATTAACACACTGTCATGCTGAGGAGCCCCGACCAGTTGGGGCGACGAAGTATCTGGGGATGGGTGGCGGTTGGTATTTGGGATTGGGAGCCCCTCGCCCCAGACCCTTCGCTCTGCTCAGGGTGACAGACGTTAAACTCTTGGTGACTTCCTACGTAGAAAGGAAATCTTATTGATCGACACTACGAAGAAATGGTTTAGAGGAACGGATATTTTCGACCCCGGGACCGGGACCACCGTCATCGAGCCGCCGGGCCCGGGCGTGGGCCACTGGGCCGGGGCCCTGAGTGCGGTATTCGACCAGACCGCCGGCTCCTTCTACCTCTACTACCGGGTCCGACGGCCCCTAGGGGAAGGAAGGGGCTGGCAGTGCCACATCGCCCGGAGCGACGACGGGGTCCGCTTCTCCAACATATGGACCGCCACCAAAAAGCAGTTCGACTCGGAGTCCATCGAGGCCGGAGCGCTGATCGAATCCCCGGGAGGCGGGTTCCGGCTCTACGTCAGCTATCTCGACGCCGTGGACCGCAGGTGGAAGATCGCGCTCATGGAGGCGCCTTCGCCTGCGGGATTTAGTCCGGCCGACCGCCGGGTGGTGCTGAGCGGTGAGGACCTGGACGCCGAGGGGGTAAAGGACCCCTACGTCGCCATCGTGGACGGACGGTACCACATGTTCGTCAACTACGCCCCCAGGTCGAGCATATCCGACGACTCGACCGAGGAGGAGCTTCACGGCGCCGGCAACATCTTCGCCACTGCGGTCGGGGGCAGCGCCGGGCTGGCGGTCAGTGACAACGGCGTGCGTTTCGATTGGGCCGGCGACGTGGTCTCCCCTGGGCGGCATTGGGACAGGCTGCTGACCCGCATCGACACGATGCTGTACCGTCCGCCGGTGTTCCTACTCTTCTACAGCGGCCGGGGAAGCGTGGAGGAGACCTACGAGGACAGGACCGGCCTGGCCGTGTCCGCGGACCTGAAGAGTTTCCACAAGGTCACGGGCGAGCGCCCGTTGCTTGTCTCGCCCCATAGCACCGGGGCGCTCAGGTACATGGACGCGATACAGGTCGGCCGGGAAACCTTCTGCTACTACGAGTGCGCCGGGTCCGACGGCTCGCACGAGATCCGGCTGAACAGGGTCGCCAATCCCTAGATTCCAGCCGATAACCGGACAGGCTCATCTACACCCAATCCGGGACTCCCGCCGCCCAGGCGGCCCAGTAACCCCCTTCATAAAAGGTTTATAATGAGGTTCGAGACCAGCGAGACGAGTACAGGCCGGGTCTAGGCGTTCGACGAACCGAAAGCTGGCCTCGAACGGTGGATGAGCGATGCCGAGATTCTGGCACAGGTTCGGCCTCAGGTGGCAAACCATCCTTCTTCTGACCACCGGTCTCATTTTCATCTTCGGGTTATTCGGCTACGTGGCCAGCAGGACCCTCACCCAGAGCACAGACGCCGCACTTGAAGAGAGTCTATCCCAAGCAGAGGTCGTGGCGGACTCCATCGACTCTCTCATCACTCATGTTCGCCAACAGATGGCCGCGCTGGCCCTCAGGCCCGGCATTACCGGCAGCATTCAGGTACGGGAAAGCACCGTGCTGGACGCCTTCGAGGTGATGGCCAGCGTCGAGTCCCTCTGGCTGTTGGACGGCGATGGGAACGTCGTGTCGCATCGATCCGGTGGCTCCTCCCCTGACCAGGTACGGCTTTCGTACGTCGATCTGGTAAGAGAGACCCTGGAGACCGGCGTGGGGAACGTCGTCCGGCCAGCGGTAGACAACGGGGGTGGCCTATCAGTGGCGGCCATCAGCGCGCCGGTCTTCGGCGCCGGCGGGGAACCTGTAGGCGTGATCGTTGGCGAGGTGCACCTGACTCGCCAAGGAACCCCTCTTGTCCCCCTTCCCGACGAGGATTCGACCAAGAGTTTCTCCGTGATCGACGGCACGGGAAACCTTATCGCAAGCACTGAAGGAGTTGATCCCAGGGCGGACGATCACCTGGCGTTGCTGTTGCCCTACATCCGAGACGGTGTGCCGGGTGTCGAGCAGCACAACTCCGAAACCGTCGGAGATCACGTGGTTGCCTTCGCGCCGCTGGAGACGATGGGCGGCGGTATCATCTTCGAAGAGCATAGCGATCTGGTGCTGGGGATACCACAGCACCTGCGCCGAACCCTGCTGGTCCTGGGGTTCGTGGCAATGGTGCTGGCGGCTGCGGTCGCCTGGATGTACGTCCGGCGCATGGTCCAGCCGGTCCTTGCCCTCCGGGAGGCCACGGACCGCATCGCGGGAGGAGACCTGGACGAACCCATAAATGTCGACCGTCATGACGAATTGGGAGACCTGGCGCGCGGATTCGAGAGCATGCGGGTGAGGCTGCTGGAGTCCGAGATGCGGCGGCGGAATTGGGAGCAGGAGTTGGAGGAACGAGTCAGGGTTCAGGCCGCCCAGGTCCGGGCGCTTCTCGACCGGGTTATTTCCGCCCAGGAAGCGGAGCGGAAAAGGATCGCCCGGGAGCTGCACGATGGGGCCGCCCAGATGGTTTCGGCGTTGCTGCTCCAGGTGGAGGGGATGGCCGCCGCTCTTCCACCGGACTCTCCCGCGTCCAGGGACCTGGCGCCATCGGCCAGGAGCTATGCCGTGGAGGCGCTGGAGGAGATGCGGCGGCTGGTGTTGGACCTCAGGCCCATGGCGCTCGACGACCTGGGGCTGGTGGCCGCGCTGAGGGAGTACGCCGACCAGAGGCTGGCCAAAGCCGGCATCGACGTGAGTCTGAGGCCAACGGACGGGCCGCTCAGGCTGGGCAGCAGTCTGGAGACCGCCGTCTTTCGGATCGTCCAAGAGGCTATCAACAATGTGGCCAACCACTCGGAGGCTTCCAAGGCGTCCATAAGCATCGAGTCTCGGCCGACCACACTGCGCGCGATGGTCAGCGACAACGGTAAGGGTTTCGTCCTCGAAGAGGCGCTGCGGAGCGGCCCCGGGGTGGGCATCGCAGGGATGCTGGAGCGGGCGGAAATCCTCGGGGGTCACCTGTCCGTATTATCCACACCCGGAGAAGGAACCCGGATAACCCTGGAGGTCCCCCTTGAACCAGAGTAACAGGCGGTCGAAGCCGCTCCGGTTGGTGATCGCCGACGACCATACCATATTCAGGCAGGGCGTCCGTTCTTTGCTGGAGTCCGGGGGCTTGGCTGAGATCGTCGGGGAGGCCGGCGATGGCAACGAGGCCCTGGCCAAAGCCCGGGAGCTGGCTCCCGACGTGGTGATAATGGACATCGGGATGCCGGGAATGAACGGACTTGAGGCCACCCGCCTGATCACTCAGGAGATCCCCGACGTCAAGGTAGTAATCCTCACGACCCATGCGTCCGACAACTACTTCTTCGAGGCGCTGAGTTCCGGGGCCAGCGGGTATGTGCTCAAGGAAGCCGCATTCACCGACCTTCAGATGGCGCTGGAGGCCGTGAGCAGCGAGGGCGTATTCATCTACCCGTCGCTGACCCGTAAGCTGGTGCAGGACTATCTGGGCCGCATAGGCAGCGGCGAGGAACGCTCGGCCTACGAAACGCTCAGTCCACGGGAGCGAGAGGTCCTGCAGCTTATCGCCGAGGGCGACACCTCCAGGGAGATCGCCGAGCGGCTGGTTATCAGTATAAACACCGTCCAGACGCACCGAAACCACATCATGGAGAAACTAGACCTGCACTCAAGGGCCGAGTTGATGAGGTACGCCATTCGCATGGGCCTGTTGAGGGAGCCAGAGCCGGAATAAGAAACTATCTCAACATCGCTGCCGGGGGAGTGCAGAGGGGGACACCCCCTCTGCCAGAGGGTCTGGGGGATGTGCCCCCAGAAACAAAAACCTTCGAGGGCGGGTGGGTGTAAGTCACCTCTGTTTTAAGATAGTTATTAAGCCCCTAGATCCCCCTGGGCGCTGGTCCCTGCGAGCACCACTCAGGACCAGGGTGCGTCCGACGCCACCACCATAATAGGTGACCCAGAATCACCTGTTCCCTCTACACATCTCACCGCAATCTAGGATGGTGTACCGTCCGCAAAACGTCTAGATTGGCGGTGCGTAGCGGTGAAAACTATCGCGTGGCGTCTTTCGCAGTCTCTATCGACAGATGGGCGAGACGCCTCGCGTTTCAGGAGGACGATGATGGGTACTCACGGTGACAACCCGATCGTAATCGTCGGATGGGCCATCGGCGGAATTTTTCTGTCCGTACTCGTTTTATTGGGACTGCTCGGCGGCCTCCTGGTGGGCTTGCTGCTCATTCTGATGTTGCCGCTGGTACTGCCTCTGCTTATCGTGGTCGCGTTGATGGGAGGCAAGCCCGGTCAGGTGGTCTCGGAGGAACCCGAGGCGGAGGCTCCCGGTGTTCTGGAGCAGGCGGAAGCGGTGGCGGCCGCGGCTCCTGTGCGAGTGCTGGCTTCCGTCCTGGAATCCGAAGGCACCTGCCACAAAGGGCTTGGTTTCGAGGTGGGCCAGCACTGGACGCTGAACGGGAAATGGTCCGAGGAAGGCCCGTGTCGTTACGCGGAGAAGGTCTTCACCGGGAAGGCCGAGCAGTTGAGGGCCGGAGAGGTCATGGACGGCGAGCTCCACCAGTGCCTTGGGGAGGGATACAGGTTCGTGTTCCAGTTCCGCAAGGTGGAGCCTGAAAAGGCCGCCGTCACGGCCTAAGACCGTCCCTAATCGGGAACCGGAGAGGCCATCTCCCCAACGGCCTCCCCATACCGTCCGCCAGCGGGGCTCCCATCAGGTCCTCGGAGTCCCGCGAGCCGGCCGGGTTTGAGCGGCGTGCGCTTGACCGGTCGCCTGCCTGGGTGTCCCCAGCCTCATTCCCTGCCCATTGTGCCTGTGTCAATGATCGCGCATCTTCCATCGCCTTTAGCGCTCATTCAAGTCCGGTTCGACCGCGGCATCGAGGCAGGCGGCATAGCGGTCGCATCTGCTAGACTCTACTATGCGAAATGCTTTACCAAGCCGCCGTGTTCATTCACCTGGTCTCCGCCGTGACGTGGGTCGGCGGGAGTCTTTTCCTCGTGTTGGTTTTGGTCCCAGTGATGCGGACCGGGGTGGAGTCTCCGTCGCAGGGGGCTCGCCTGCTGGGACACATCGCCCGTCGGTTCAGAACGGTGGCGTGGGCTTCGATCATTTTGCTGGTTGGGACCGGCCTCTTCGTCGCGACCGACCACTGGAGGGTCACGCCATCGGACTTCTTCGGTGGCTCCGGATGGTTTATAGACGTGCTCCGAGCCAAGGTCGGGCTGGTCTTCGCGATAATCGTGTTGAGCTTCTTCCACGATTTTGTCCTGGGGCCGCGCGTGACCAGGCGACTGGAGGACCTGCGGGGATCAGGAGCTCCCCCGGCCCAGATTCTGACGGCTCGGCGGACGCTGGTGTGGATTGCCAGGGCCAACCTGTTGATGATCCTCACGGTTGTGGCGCTGGCGGTGACCCTGGGCCGTGGTTCGCCGCTCTGACTGGAGGAAAACGGCCGTCTTCGATCAAGCTCCTGGTACCCCCTGGGGGAGAGGGCAGTGGGGCCGACGGAATTGGGGTGAACGTCGTTTGATTTTCTGTGACATTCCGTGCCTCGTGGCCGGCCTGCTCTTCCCAGGAAGGACAGGGGTTTTTTCCGTGACCCCGGCAAATAAAAAAGGGACGGGCCTTGCGGGGTCCGTCCCTTCGCGTCAGGATTATAGCACGGTTGTTCTACGGCTGTCAAGTCGTAAGAAGGGGAGTACAGACGGAAGGGTTTGCTCGATAGGGACATAATAAAAACATAAGGTTTATTTCCCATCTTTCTCGACTATACGCCCATTCTTCCCCTCCCTAAGCTATACTGCCCCCAGAGGCACACCCTGGCCCTGGGCATGGCATGAGTCGGTATCGTGACCCAGGAGCGAATTGGCGGCCTTACCGAGGAGGAACGTACATGGAGACGGAGGTGTTGGGCAGGCTGCCATACTTCAGCCAACTTCCGGCCAAGGAGCTGGAGTTGGTCTCCTCTTCGGTCCAGTCTCTGCCTCTAGCGCGGGGGAACATCCTGTTCAACGAAGGTGAACCCAGCAGAGGGCTCTATTTCGTGGTGGAGGGTGCTATCAAAGTATCCCGCATCTCACCGGAGGGACGGGAGCAGGTGCTCACCGTGGTGGGCGGCACTCAGACATTCAACGAGGTGCCTGTGTTCGACGGCGGGCCGTGTCCGGCGACCGCGGCGGCGCTGGAACCCAGCGTGGTCGGGCTTATCCCGATGGATGTCATGCAACGCCTCATCAAGGAGTACCCTGTGATCGCCGAAGCGACGCTACGGATATTCGCCGGACGCCTTCGAGGCCTCGTAACCCTTGTCGCGGACCTGACCCACCTGGACGTCACCGGCAGGGTGGCCAAGGTCCTCCTGGCCTACAATGCCTCGTCGGGCCGCGTGTACCTGCAGCTAGGGCAGCAGGACCTGGCGTCCATCGTAGGCAGCACCCGCGAGGTAGTCTCAAGGTCCCTGCGCCAGTTGGAGGAACAAGGGGACATCGCCCGCGACAGACGGGGGCTGAAAATCGTATCTGCCCAAAAGCTGTCCGCCGCGCTGGATGATTCAACCCGTTAGCCCCGATGTGATAAAAGCTACTGCCCCACTCTGCCGCCTCCGCTAGAATCGAAACATCAAACCTGTACTACTCAAAGGAGATTCCGTGGCCTTTCTCGACGTGCGCCCGGACATTGCCGCCGGACGCGAGCCCTTGGTCCGAATCATGGAAGCCGTCGCGCAGCTGGCGGACGGTGAATCCCTGGAACTGGTCGTCCCGTTCGAGCCGGTCCCACTCTACCGTGTCATGGAGGACAAAGGCTTCGAGCTAACGACACGGCGTACCGAGGACGGCTTCTGGCAGGTGACGTTCATGTCTCTGACCGACAACGAGGACCGGTTAGCGGGTGACGCCAAGGGATGATGAGGAAGCAGATAGTCTCATCGCGGAACGAGACTTCCCCCTTTTTTTGCCCCCAGAATGTGTGAAATTAATCACAATAGCCATTGCTACCCCTCAATCTTCACAAAACCCTCACTTTTTCCGGGTTCCGCTCAGGGCCTTTACGGGTTATCCTGTGAGATTAATCACTTTATAGTTGCCAAGTTCACCGGCTAATGGGAAATTCGACGTCGTAGGAGACATGCATGAAGAAGATACCCGTTTCGAGACGCCAGTTCCTGCAGGGATCTGTAGGGGCCGTGGCGGGTGCGGTAACCTGGAAGGCGCTGGGCTCGCTGGACGACATCCCCGCCTTCGCGTGAAGGACGCTGGTGCCCTCGGGACAGCAGACCAACCCGCTGGAGTCCTATCCCAACCGTGACTGGGAGGGTGTGTACCGAGACCAGTACTCCTACGACGAC
>CAZEDC010000097.1:0-13326 GCA_964510985.1 uncultured Dehalococcoidia bacterium | reverse complement strand
AGGGCTTCGATGGCCTGGTCTACCCTCTCCACCCGGGGAATGAGCTTGGCCTGAGGGTTCTCGTGAGGGTCGGCGGTGTACAGTCCGTCGATGTCGCTGAGCATGATGAGGAGGTCGGCGTCCACCAGGTTGGCCACCATGGCCGAGAGGGTATCGTTGTCACCGAAAAGCTCGCCCGTCAGTTCCTCCACGGCCACAACGTCGTTCTCATTTATGATGGGGACCACCCGGTGGTCCAGAAGTCCGAGCAACGTGTTTCGGATGTTCAGGTATCCCAGCCGGTCACTGAGGTCTCGACGTGAAAGCAGCGCCTGGGCCACAGGGATGTTATGCGGTCTGAAGGACTGCTCGTATGCGTGGATCAGGTGGCCCTGCCCCACGGCCGCCAAGACCTGGCGGAAGGGAAGGTTTTTACCCTCCTGCGGGACTCCGAGCACCTGCCGGCCGGCGGCAACCGCACCTGACGAGACCAGCATGACCTCGGCTCCACTTTGATGCAATTGGGCGATCTGCTGCACCAGGGCGTCCATTACGTCGGAGTTAAGCTGCCCTCCGTCGCGGGTCAAGAGGCTGGAACCGGCCTTGACCACGATACGGCGATAACGATATGGGGAGTCCATCGCAGAAGAGTCCGCAGTCGGGGTCATCGTAGGGCTTTTCCTGGAGCACATAGAGGGAACTCGGTGCAGCCAGTGCTGCGCGGGAGTGAAAACGACACCATTATATCAACATGCCTGACGGCCCAACAAGGAATGTGCCCGGTCAGTGGCCGGTGATACTCGGAAACGAAACCCCGCGGATTCTCGGAACTCCCTGCTTGGGGAGGTCACCAGGAGGGACTTGTGTCCTCGGCGTCGTTATTGGTGAGACGATCCTGGTGCCTGCCGTCGTCATCCATCACGAATATCTCGGCGTCGCCGTCCAGATAGGAGACGAAGGCTATCTTGTCTCCTCCGGGGCTCCAGACAGGCTGATCGTCCCGGGTCGTGTTCCTGGTCAGCCGCTCCTGGTCAAGCCCGTCCAAGCTGGTGGTATAGATCTCAGGATTGCCGTCTCTCTCCGAGACGAACAGAAGCTGCTTCCCGTTGGGCGACCAGGAGAGGTGGTACTCGGCCGCGCCGGTCTCGGTCAGCCTCCCCTCTTTGCTGCCGTCCGCGTTCATCACATAAATCTCGGGATTGCCGTCCCGGGTTGAGATAAAGGCGATCATGTCGGAGTCGGGGGACCACACGGGCTGATAGTCGGGCGTGTCGGTGACCTTGAATTCGTTTACGCCGGTGGGGTTCCTGATGTAGATGCCCTGGGCGTCTCCGCTACGCACCGCGAACACCACCGATTCACCGTCCGGTGACCACCCGCCAATCTCATCACCGGGCACGGATGCCAGCAGTAGACGGCCCGTGGCATCGGCGTTCGCCACATACGGGACCGGGCCTTCGGTCCCTTCCTGTATATAGGCGATGCGATCGCTCTCAGGGGACCATCGATGGCTCCCGTACCTACCGGTGCCGGGAGTCATCGAGGACCGTGAAGTGCCAGTGATGTCCATGATCTCGATGGCAACGCTGTCTCCCAGCGCCGACTGGAAAGCGATCAACTTACCGTCCGGTGAAATCAGCGGGGATGACTCACCGCGCGGGCTGTCGGTGAGGTTGGTCTCGGTCTTGGTTTCAGGATCAACGGAGTAGATCTCCAGGTCGCCGTCGCGGTCCGACGTGAAGACAATAGGTGTCTGGGCGGAAGAGCCGCAGGCGACCGAGAAGGCCAGAGCGAGTGCGCAGGACAGGAAGGCCAGCGCAACACGGGGGTTGAGCAGATCGAGGTGAGGGAGTATTACGTGCATCTGTCGTTACCGCCTGCATGTACGATGCGATTATTGGCACTATATTACCACGCAACCTCCCTCTGAATACCAAGGTGCGATGTGGCTTCGATTTGGGGGATTTTCAGGATGACAGACGGGACCCAAGACGGAGGATGGATGGCGGAAACGTTTCCTGGCGTCCTCTAGCGATGTTTCCAGGCGGGCTGTCGCTTGGTCAGGAAGGCGTCGATGCCCTCTCGGGCGTCCTGTGCGCGGAGGTTTTCGATCATGACCTTCTCCGCCATCTCGTAGGCCTCGGGACGGTCCAGTTCGATCTGGCGGTAGAAGGCGTCTTTGCCCAGCGCCAGGATGTGGGCGCTGGCCGATGCCACACGGCCGGCCAGGGCCATAGTCCGGTCCTCCAGTTCCTCGTGGGGCACCACCTGGTTGACCAGACCGCTGGCCAGGGCCTCTTCAGCCGAAATGGGCGTACCGGTCAGCAGCATTTCCATGGCCTTTTTCTGTGGCACGGCCCGGGAGACGGCCACTCCGGGGGTCGTGCAGAAGAGCCCAATGTTCACACCGGGCGTGGCGAAGGCCGCTTCCTTGGAGGCGACGGCCAAGTCGCAAGTTGCCACCATTTGGCAGCCGGCGGCCGTGGCGAGGCCCTGGACCTGGGCAATGACGGGCTGCGGCAGCAGCCGGATGGCTTCCATCACCTCGGTGCAAGCGGCAAAAGTGCCAGCGTGGTCCTCATCGTCCCCCTCGGTAAACTCCCGAAGGTCGTGGCCGGAGCTGAACACCGGTCCGGAGGCTCGCAGCACGACCACTCGCACGCTCCGGTCACCCTTTATATTTTCCAGACACTTCTTCAGCGCCGAAAGCATGGGACCGGACAGCGCGTTTCGTCTCCTGGGGTTGTTGAGGGTAAGGACGGCTACGCTATCTACTTGTTCGTACAGCAGGAGCTGTTCAGACATCGGGGTCTCCTTGCTCACATAGGGCCCGGACGGGCAGTTTCTTACTCTATAAAAGCATACCACTTAGACAGGCGACGGTTCTGCTGGCACCGTCCACAACAGTCGTCTTTTTACCCGCCAATCCGCCCTCGAATAGTTTTGGGGGGGTGCCCCCAAGCCATTGCCAGAGGGGGTTCAGCCCCCTCTGGACACCCCCGTTTCCGAGGAAGTCAACAAAGTCACCGGCAACCGGGGCCGGCGGCTGTGCAGCGGCGCCTCTACCGGGGCACGACGGGCAATGCCAGATGAGAGGGATAGTCGGGGTCGTGTAAGACGGTCTGGATGGCCGGACGGGGCTCAGATTCCAGATGGTGGGCGCCGCCCGTGTTCAGGTTGCGGGCGTACGCCGGAAAGTTACTGGAGGACACCTCCAGCCGGATGTAGTGCCTTTTTCGGAACAGCATGCTGATAGGCCCCACGTCGATATCGTACGCGCAGGGCTGGTCGGCCTGGACCGGGGACGTGTGCTCAAGGGAGTCCCGATAGCCGGCCCTCAGGATTCCGTCGCAGACGCTTAAAGCGCTGCCGTCGGGGTGTACGTCGACCAGCTTGGCCGTCCAGTCGGTGTCGGGCGCGGAGGTTGCCGCCCAGAGGGTGAGCCTGACGTGGCCGGTCACCTCGGTGTCTCGCTCCAGCGGGTCGGATGTGTAAACCAGGACGTCGGCGCGGGACTCGATGGACCGCTGGTCCTGGACACCCGTATCGAACACGCTGGGGATGCCGGACAAGTGCGCCCCGCCCATCGTGGCCACCGGGTCCAGAGGGTTGTACAGGTAGCGGTCCGGGGGCTCCTGCGACCGAGGTGGGTCCAGGGAAAGCCGGCCGTCGCCATTGAGTGTATTAGCCCTGCCTTCGCTGCGGAGGAAGTAGGTCTCGGTCCGGGCGCTAGGGGGAGGCCAGGCTTCCTCGTTGCGCCAGGCGTTCTCGCCCATCACGAAGATGTATGTGTTTGGGTCTGTATCGACTCCGTTGTCCTCGCCCCTGAGCCAGCGGTCGAACCAGGCAAGCTGCATGCCGTGCTGGTCTACGGCGTCACCCGACGCCGCGCCTCCGAAATAGCCCTGGCCTGAGTAGGGGTAGAGCCACGGGCCGTGCTGCCAGGGGCCGATGATGAGGTGCTGTTGGCTCCGGGCCAGCTCCGTTGCGCCCCGCTCGCGCACGCCTTCGTAGCAGCGGATCGTGCCCCGGATAAAACCGTCGAACCAGCCGCCGACATTGAGTGCCGGGACCTCCACCTGGTCGAAGCGCGTGGTGGGGTCCAGCTTCTTCCAGTAGTCGTCGTAGGTCGCGTGGTCCATCCAGTCGTAGTAGAAATCGGAAAGTCCCTTGAAGGCGGGCATGTCTCCTAGCGGAAGGTGCCTGGACAGTGCGTGGGGGTCTTTGACCAGCTGTCGCAGGGCGGCAACGGCCTCGGGCGAGTCGCCGGGGTCGCGACCTATGTTGTCGAGGGCGAAAGCCGCCGCCCACCCGCTTATCCAGAATAGCTGGAACGCCCCACCCAGGTAGGTCCAGCTGTCGTAGTAGCTGTCCGAGGTCACACCGGGCACGATGGCTTTGAGCGAGGGCGGCCTTTCGACGGCCGCCAGCCACTGGGTCGCGCCATGGTAGGACAGACCGAACATGCCTACGTTGCCGTCGGACCAGGGTTGGGACGCGCACCATTCCACCGTGTCGAAGCCGTCTTTAGGTTCATTGAGGTACGGGTAGAACTCGTCCTCAGAAGTGTGGCGGCCGCGTACGTCCTGGAATACGACGGCGTAGCCCCGGTTGACAGCCCTGACGAAGTCCAGGTACATGCTCCTGTACCGGGGCTTGTGTTTTCCGTAGGGGAGCCGGTGGAGCAGCACAGGATGGCGGCCGCCTCCCGCGGGGCGGTAGACGTCCGCGTACAGGACTGTCCCGTCGCGCATGGGCACTGGAACGTTGGTCTCGCCGCTGATAGAGGTGTTCCTGCGGTACTCGTCCTTTATGGGTTTGGGAAGCATGGGACTCCTTTCAGCGTTCCGTTCGGTCAGAGACCCTGGAGTGTAATCTTGGCCAGGATGCTTGGTCCTGACTACCAGCCGATGGCATAGGAGGACCGTCTGGGGTCTCCGCCGGCGCTGAGGATGCCGGTTTCCGGGTCCCGACGGGCTATGGTCGCACCCATGCCGCACGCCGTGGCGCGGACGACGACGTGGCCCAAGCTTCGAAGTGAAGATACCGTATCCTCAGGTATTGCATCCTCGACCGAAAGCTGTCCGGGGTAGTACACGTGGGGATAAAACGAGTTGGTGACGCTGTCGGTTGCAAAACGCGGCGCCTCGATGGCCTCCTGGGGATTCATGCCAAACACAAGTGTGTTCAATATGAGCTGTACGTTGGCCTGGGCCTGGTGATCGCCCCCGGGGCACCCAACGGTAAAGAGGGGCTGCCCGTTCTTGGCGACAATGTAGTTGATCAAGGTCGTCCGGGGACGCTTTCCCGGAGCCAGCACGTTGGGATGGCTCTCGGTAAAGTTGAACATCTCGATCCTGGTGCTGAGGGGACATCCCAGGTCCGGAATGAACACCGACGAACCGAAGGCGCCGCCGCTGGGAGTGGCGCAGACCATGTTGCCGTCCCGGTCCAGCGCGGACATATGGGTGGTCCCACCTTCCTCGGAGGAACCGTCGCCACCGGCTTGCGCAGGGACCGTCTGTGCGACCGTCGGAGCGCCGTCACCCCTGGAGTAGCGCCAGGGGTCGCCGGCCCGAGGCAACTCTGGGCAGGCGCGGCTGGCGTCAACGAGACTTGCGCGTACGGCGGCGTACTCCCGGGAGAGCAGACCGTCGATGGGTACGGCCGCGAAGTCCGGGTCGCCGTAGAATGTCTCCCGGTCGGCCATGGCCAGCTTCAGGGCCTCGGTTACCGTGTGGATGTACTCCGGAGTGTTGTGGCCCATTTCCTTCAGGTCGAAGCGCTCCAGGATGTTCAGGGTCTGCATCAGCACGGGGCCCTGGGTCCATGTAGAGTGGCCGTAGATGTCGTACCCCATGAAGGTGGACTTCACGGGCTCGTCGAACTTGGCCCGGTAGGAGGCCAGGTCCTCCAACTCGAGGATGCCACCGACCCGGCGGGCGCCTTCGACGATGGTGCGGGCGATCTCGCCTTTGTAGAAGGCGTCGCGCCCGGCCTGAAGCCCGGCCTGGCGGTACCCCGGCGCGGCGTCCGCCGCCGCCGCCATGCGGGCCAGGGTGTTCCCCAGGGCCTCCTGTACCAGCATCGTCCACGGCTTTGGAAGCTCGCCGTTCTTGTAGAAGACGTCGGTCCCGCCAGGAGGATACAGGTCGAACTGTTCCCTGGTGGCAGCGGAGTCCAGCCTGCCGATCATGTACTCGTAGTTGGGTATGCCGTGTCTGGCGTAGTTGATCGAGGGCGTCAGGACCTCTCCCAGCGTCTTGGTACCATATCTCTCCAGCAGGGTGATCAGGGCGTCGACGACGCCGGGGACGGTGAAAGACAGGTGCGCCTGCGGCCCCGGCCCGGTGGGGATGGTGTCCAGCCCCTGGGACCGGTAGAAGTCAACGTTTGCCTTGCCGGGCGCGACCCCCTGGCCGCTCAGCGACAGCAGGTCGCCGCTGTCGGCATGGTAGAGCATGATGACGCCCTCGGCCGCCAGTGAAAACGACGAGGTCGGCTCGACCACGGCGGCGGCGAACCCTGCGGCCGCCACCGCGTCGAAGGCGTTGCCTCCGCTCAAAAGCATCCGCATGCCGGCCATCGATGTCAGGTAGTGGCCGCTGGATATGACGCCCTGGGTGGCGTAGACGACCGGACGGCCGGTGGCCGGCCAGACAGCCGGGCCCTGTTCTATTTTGTCGCCGCTTGTAGAGGGGGACATTTTTTCCTTCTCCGGTGTATTTTCTGACTCACTCTACGCCTGGAGGCCGATATGACCGCTGGGTTTGAGCAGGGCGTCGGACTTGTTGGTGAGAATTAGGTCAATGGTCTCTTCGGCGCTGAGGAGGGTCGAGTCCAGCCACAGGCCGATACCGTTTAGCTCCGTTCGAATAATTGGCTCGACAAAAGACCAACGCCGGGCTGGTGCCGGTTTCCGTCGCAGAGCCTCCTTGACGCCCGGCGCCAGGACTATCATCCGAAGCGTATGCTGGGACTGGAGTCTCCGATACTCCTCCAGCCTGGCCTCGGAGTGGACGACATAGTCCAGTACCGGCACGAACCCCTCTTTGGCGAACGACCGCGCCAGGAGACAGAGGTTACGATCGGCCAGCTCCAACTGGCGGAACGCCTCGTCGGCGGGCTTTCCATCGGGCTCAACTCGGCCGGTGACGACCATATCATGGAGTTGGTCTCCCATGATGTGGACGCCACGCTCAAGCCTGGAGGCCAGGAGTCGGGCGACGGTCGTCTTCCCGGCTCCCGGAATGCCGTTGACGAGCCAGATTTCGCTCACGCTCGGTGTGTCATGTTAGGGTACCCATGGGCGGCCACCGGGCGATTATAACCCAGACCCGGGGCATTTGCACCGGGAGTTCAAATCGGTGATAAACTTTCGAAGGTTGGCCGGTGCGGTGTACACGGTGTACCCTGACAGCATGTTTTTGACGAGGTGCCGACATGGCAAAGCGCGTAGAGGTACCGGAGTCGGGTTACGACAGGCTAAGCCGGTGGTACGACAGGACCTTCCTGGACAACGTGACAGTGCTGAGGGGCTCGCTTTTCGGATGGATCTTCGGGCGATCCGGACAGCATGCCGTAACTATAAACAAGACGGTGCACCTCACGTCCCACGCCCGAGACCTGGAGACGGTTCGGGGAATCGCGTTGCTTGGCCACGAGTATTTCCACGTCCAGCAGCAACGGGACATGGGATGGTGGGTCTTCCTGGCCCGTTACGTCTGGTCGTGGCGGCCGTCTCACATAAAGGACGGGAAGAAGCATCCGATGGAGAAGCCCGCCTACCAGCGGGGGCGCGAGATCCGAAAGGCGCTGGGGGAGTAACCTGCCTCGTGCCTGGACCAGGCTTTTGACAGGTTCCGTGCACGGCGCTATACTTATATAACTATGGTACACATCGACACCTGCACCTGTACGGGCCTGAAAAGGAGAGGGATTATCCGTCTTTAGGCATCGTGCCGAAACAACCTGGAAGGTGTGGATACCAGCCCTCACGAGTTCCGTCGAGGGTTTTTTTGTGTCAATTTACAGGCAACGTAACCAGAAGTCCGGAAAAAGCGAAATGACCGTCAATACAAGTGAAATATCAGCCAGGAGTTCGATCGCGGGCACGTTGAGGTCCGTGTTCAGCTTCCCGAACCCTGTCAACGAGATCTCAGCCCGCGTGGTGGCCGTCATGGTGGTTATGCTGTCGCTGGCCATCCTGCTGACGGACCAGTCGTGGCTCTTTTTCGTCCTGGCCTACGGGTTCCTGGCCAGGGTCGCGACAGGCCCGACGCTAAGCCCCATAGGTCTGCTTGCGACGCGGGTGATCGTGCCGCTGCTGGGTAACCCCAACCGTCCGGTGCCGGGGCCTCCCAAGCGGTTCGCCCAGACGGTGGGGCTAGCCTTTTCGACAACCGCCCTGCTGCTATACCTGGTGGCGGACTCGACCGTTGCCGCCAAGAGCGTGGTGGGCGTCCTGATGGTGTTTGCCACGCTGGAGTCGGGCCTGGGATTCTGTGCCGGGTGCTTCGTGTTCAACCACCTGATGCGCTGGAAGCTGATCCCTGAGTCGGTCTGCCGCGAGTGCCTGGTGTCCTTCGGGCCGGCCGGCGATTAACAGACTAGGGAGTTCGAGAGGCTCGAAGTAGGGTCACCTTTTCATCGAGAGAGGGTGGCCCCGCTCTATGTATTAGCAGGGCGCTGATCCGCCTGAATCGGACGACCATCCCCCTTTCCCCCTTCCTGGTCAGGAAGGGGGAAGAATTTATAGCTGAGGGACACCCTCAGACTCCCGGCAAAGGTGCTTCGCCCCTCTGCACACCCCAGTATTCGGCAGTCTGTCAGAGGAGGTGTCCGTCCCGGTCAGGACACGGGCGGCCTGCGATGAGCCCAGGGGCTGGCCTGCTCGAAGGCGGCCGAGGCCGCCAGGATGGTTTCTTCGTCGCCCATCCGCCCGACAATGTGTAGACCGATGGGCAGTCCGTCCGACGAGAATCCGCAGGGTATGCTGGCTGCCGGATGGCCGATCATGTTGATGGGGTAGGTGTAAGGCAAGAAACCCCAGAAGGGATTGACCTCCCGGCCGCCGATCTCGGTCGGGCTCTGGCCCAGAGGGAACGCCGGGACGGCCGTGGTTGGTGAGAGAAGCAGGTCGTAGCTTTCGAACAGGTCCGTGAACTGGCTTTTCAGCACGTCCATGTAACCCAGGGCCTCGGCGTACTCGGCGCCGGTTACGCCCGAGCCAGCCTCGATACACTCCAGGGCGTAGTCCGTGAGCCGGTCGGCCTGCCGTTCCAGGATTGGACCGTACGACGCGTATGCGTCGGCGCTGAAAAGGACCCAGAAGGCGTCGAAAGGTGCGTCCAGGGCGAGGTCCGTGGCATCGACGCTGCAACCCAACCCCTCGAACAGGTGAGCGGCGCCCGACGCGATCTCTCGTACCTCGGGGTCCACGGCCGAATAGCCGTAGTCCGGGCTCCACGCGATCCGCAGCCCGGAGACACCCTTGTCCATGGAAGCCAGGTAGTCGGGTGGTGGCTCCCGGAGCGCACCCCTGTCCCGGCTGTCGTAGCCGGCTATCACCTGGAGCAGAATGGCCGCATCGCGGACCGTCCGGCTCAGCGGCCCGGATTGGACGAGGTGGTTGTGCAAGGCCGGCGCCCTGGCCCCGGCGTACCTTGGGACCCTGCCGAGCGTCGGTTTGATGCCGTATACTCCGCAGAAGCTCGCGGGTATGCGTATTGAGCCGCCGCCGTCCCCACCGGTGGCGATTGCGCACAGGCCCGCCGCCATGGCCGCCGCCGCGCCTCCACTGGAGCCGCCGGGTGTGCGGTCGAGGTCCCAAGGGTTGCGGCCGTCGCCACCGAGACGGTTTCGGGTCTCGCCCAGGAGTCCGAACTCAGGGGTGTTGGTCTTGCCCAGCATGACCGCTCCGGCTCCGAGAACGCGCTCGACGAGGATGGAGTCCTCACTGGGCACCCTGTTTTCGAATATCAGGGAGCCGATGGTGGTGCGGACGCCCCTGGTGATCTCGGTGTCTTTTATCGATACGGGCAGTCCGTGAAGCGGACCAAGTTTGTCGCCCCGGACCACGGCTTCTTCAGCGGCTTTGGCTGCGTCCATCGCGCGGTCACCGGTCAGCGTCAGGTAGGAGTTGAGCCGGGGGTTCAGCTCCTCGATGCGGCTGTAGTAGAGCTCGGTCAGCTCGACCGGGGAGACCCGTCTTTCGGCGATAAGTTCCACCTGCTTCCATGCAGGTTCGAACACGAGATCGGCGTCTGGCATTTTTTCACCGGTTCTGATTCTTGCGGAAGCCGATGGTCATCAAAAGAACAGTTGGCCTGGCGCTTGCTGTCATCCTGAGGAGCCCCGACCCATCGGGGCAACGAAGGATCTTGTATCTTGATAGTGGACGTGACAGATCGTTAGTATCTTGGTCAATTAGACCGGACCCCAGCAGGATCGTCAAGTCCCCAGCTCCCAGAGCCCGAACAGTTGTGTGCCCCGATCCTTCCGCGGAAAGAAGGGCGAATGTTGCAAGACTGGGTCTGAGTAAGGAGCGCTTAGCACTGAAAGGAGGTGTAGTTATTCCTGACCCAGCAGAGGTGTACGTAGGTATCGATGTGTCGGCCAAACAATTGGACGTGGCGATACGTCCAACGGGGGAGGCAAGGCAATACACCAACGACCCTGAGGGCATAGCCTCGATCATGGAGCAGATCGTGCCTCTTAAGCCATCCGGGGTGGTGCTGGAAGCCACGGGTGGGTTCGAGACGGTGGTGGCTGGTGAGCTGGAACTGGCCGGTCTACCGGTATCGTTGGTCAACCCGCGCCAGGTGCGCAGCTTCGCTCGGGCTACCGGTAGATTAGCCAAGACAGACGCCATCGACGCCCAGGTGCTGGCCCAATTCGCCGAGGCTGTCAAGCCGCCCGTGCGGCCCCTCCCTGATGAGGAGACCCGAGAGTTGCGTGCCCTGGTAGACCGGCGGCGGCAACTATTAGAGATGGTCAAATCGGAACGAAATCGCCTGCGCAATGCATCCAAACGCGTACGTCCCCTGATCCAGGAGCACATCCGGTGGCTCAAACAACAAATAGAGGACCTGGACAAGGACATTAGTGACCTGATTCGCTCCTCTCCCATATGGCGCGCGCAGGAGGACCTGCTACGCAGTGTCCCTGGAGTGGGCCCGGTCCTCTCCTCTATTCTGCTAACACACCTGCCAGAGCTGGGTAGCTTGAACCGGGGCCAGGTGGCTGCCCTCGTTGGTGTTGCCCCAATGAACCGAGACAGTGGCGTATTTCGAGGTAAGCGCACCGTGTGGGGAGGAAGAACACCCATACGCTCTGCCCTGTACATGGCTGCCTTCACAGCTGTTCGATACAATCCAGTCATCAAAGCCTTCTATGTCCGTCTACGAGCCGCGGGCAAGCCCGCAAAAGTCGCTCTCACTGCCTGTATGCGTAAGTTGCTGATCATCCTCAACAGCATGCTCAAACATTGTACTCAATTGGGGATCACCACACAGGCACGCCAGTGCATTGCTCGTATAGGTCCTTGACAAACAAGACAGTTGCTGGGGCGGCCTGGGATCGAAAGCCGGTTCTGCTTTTCATCTCTTGACTGCTTTCCGTTATCACGGTGTACTGCATCATTTTGAGTGTCTCCTTTCCATCATTCTGGAATACATACTGAGTATGTATTTATCGTGTCCGGCTGTCATCGGCAGGAGTAGTGATTGTGGTCTGGCCAGACGGACTACCGGTTAATCAGCCTTTTTACTGATCTTGGCAGGGAACAAATCGCATCCTCCAACCATCTTGAATAATGAAATGGTCCCACCAGGGAAACCTGCAACAGAGGAGAGACAATGAAAAATGGAAGGAGAATCCGACCATGAACAGGTGGACAGTAATCACTTCAACCATGGCGGTTGCCATTGCCCTATTTGCGGCCGCAGCGTGCTCAGAACAGGGGACTGCCGCGCCGACACCTACGGCAACGTCACCCTCGACCGTTGCGGCCTCACCGACGCCGACCAATGAGAGCGGACCTGGCGGAATCGAGGGTATCGTTACTGGCCCAGAAGGCAGACCTGCTATGGGAATGCGGGTCGCGATAGTGGCAGGGACTGCACCTTTCCCAGAGATGAGCCCGGAGACTGATGGCGAGGGCCATTACCGGCTCGGTGGCGTGTCTCCAGGAACGTTTCAGGTCGCTGTACATTCTAGAGGGGGAGAGAGGATTGGCTTCCAGAGCGTCGTTGTTAAGAGCGGCGAAACGGCCATGCTCAATTTCTCCGCTTCGGTGGGCACGGAGGACAAGGCCCAGGGCCAGCCGGGCCCCTCAGGCTCTCCCGGCAAAGACACCTCGCCCGCTGCCACAGGAGGAGGCACCCCTCGGGCCAGTCTGACTTACGAGGGGCTAGCCTACTATCAGGACCCTCTCCGTACGGACGAAGCGGCCAGTATCACCAAGGACGACTTTGAGCTCGTGGGCTCCACGATGGAATCAAACACTCTCGCTCCCGGAGAGAGCCTGAACATTTACAAACTCAAGGAAGGCGAAGAGGGCTGCCTCTACACGCTGGAGCCTGGCCATAGCTTTCAAAACGAAGATGGCGCGACTATCACAATCGAAGCCGAGTGGATACGATGGACTGCCGGTGATTCCAATTAAGAAACAATCTGTGTAGCCGACTGTTGCCAATCAACAAAAGTGAGACTGCGATATTCTTGCCCGGTCTTCCTCGGCTCGGGTCTGACCCATAATGGGACCGGCGCAGTGCCTTTGATGTGATCTGTCGACTCGTTCTCGGGGGGCAGGTCAGTACAATCTCTAACGTAAAAAAGAAGGGATATCGTGATTTCTCTAAGGTCCGTCCGAACCCACAAACGCCAGGTCTGCTTTCCTTATCTGCCTAACCAGTTGAGGGAGTTTGAGACTACGCCTCAGGGCGGCCACGCGTCTGACGAGAGGAGCGCGGAGGATCGTTAACGCACCCACCATCCCGATGACTGCCCCGCCCCCGACAACTATGGAAAGCAGGAGCACAGAGCAAAGCGCACCACCGATACCCCACGCCAATACAATGAACAGGGGACGGAGTTTAAGGTCGGATTCGGTCTTGGGTCGATAAAGCGGAAAGAAGTGGTGCTCCGAACGATCGAAGCGCCATTTACGGGCGAAGTCCTGGTCCCTGGATGGACTACTGGACAGTTATCGTGCCCTCCATCCCCAACGCCTCGTGAGGAATGCAAAACAGGTGAAACTCCCCTGCCTTGTCGAATGTGAAGGTGAATTCCACGGTGTCGCCGCCGTTAATTGCCTCGTCGATGCCCAGGTCATCCACAGTGAAC
>CAZEDC010000096.1:0-13168 GCA_964510985.1 uncultured Dehalococcoidia bacterium | reverse complement strand
CGGGTGTCAGCGCTCCGGAGAAGGGCGAGAGTGTTCCACCGCCGAAGAAAACAACCACGTCCTCGCCGTTGACAGAATCATTTACAACAGGGTGTTGCTCCAGGAGCGTAAATGGATAGGCGACGGACCGGCCTCCGATGTTCAACCCGACCACCCGCTCCATGGCGTCGAGACGAGAGTCGGTGGAGCCGGTGAAGGCGAAGGGAGCGCTCCCCGTGTCGTCATAGCCGATATACGGCGGCCGGCCGTAGGCCTTGCCGAATCCGGTCTCGCGCGATAGGAGTTGGCCGTCGGGGAACGCCCGGCGGAACTCCCCCCAGGAGACGACGGGGGCCGGCAGGAATCTCAACCTGGTACCCGTTAGCTCACCCACGATGGCCTCACCGGTGATCTGCTGCCACCACGACTCGGCCTGCCGGTCCCACATGACCAGGTCGCTGTTGCGCAGTAGTCCCGACGTGCCGAAGTCCAACACCGTGCCGTCCACTGTCCGGTCGAAAACTATGGCGGTGTTGCATAGAGGACAATAGGTGATCGCGACCGGCACGCCGCCGACCTCGTCATTGACGATCTCGTGCCATATCAGGATGGCCAGGGGATACGCCTTGGCCTCGCCGTTGATCTCCAGACTGAGCACAGGCCACTCGGGCGGCACGTAATTCTCAACGTCGGACAACAGAAAGAATTCGGGATCGTCTAAGGGTGGGATGGTGTCGCGCGGCGGCCTTACGGCGATGATTTCGGAATACTTGACCGAGTGTTTCGAGAAGTCCGTCTTCCATTCGGGGCCGGCATAATAGGGCCGAGGGAGGTCGGCGCCCGCGGGTATCAGTGTCGAGGTCGGTGCGGGAGTTGGCACCGGCGCCGGGGTTGGTGTGGTAGCAGGTGTTGGAATAAGCACAGGCGTTTGCCCTGCCGAATCCGCGGCCTCGCGTCCCCCCTTCCGACGGACCGCCGATTCCGGATCCACCCGTGCATGCCACCACCAGCAGCGCGACGAGCGGGACTAAGATACGCATGGTTTGCCGATGGGGCAAGGGATATCCCTCGTTGACAGGATCGAGCGGGGCTCTGTACCTTAGATGCTTCAGTTACCGGAACGATAGCCACCAAAACTTCCAGTGCCCGCGCAGATACCGATCGCTCATACCGGTCCATTGAGTAGCGAATGGTGTTCCCATCCCACACGCCGCCGGTCTCGGATATAATTGTCGAGATGGCGGAACACGAAAGCGTTCCGAATCCGCCAAGCATCTAATCATAAAACCTCTTCGAGTTGGACTGGTTCCGTTGACTTCCTCGAAAACGGGGGCTCCAAGGGGGCTTTGCCCCCTGGCGGGGGCCTGGGGGCTCCCCCAGAAAAACCTATCGGGCGGGTGGGATAGATCAACAGTCGTGGAACTAAGTAGTAGATGAGGATCAGAAAAAACGCCGGCGGTCCGTTGCGGCAGGCACACTAGAAAACGGGAGGCCCTTTTCGGTGTTCTCGGAATACGACAAAACCATCCAGACTCGGTCCCGGTCCAGCGCGGCGATGAGCCGCTTCCTGTTGGCCGGACTTGTGACGATAGGGGCGTTGCTGGGATTCGCCCTGGGGCTGATGATTACAGACTCGCGGAGCGGCGACGGCCCGTCTTCAACTGCCCTGTTCGACGAAGAACAGGTTACCTCGCTCTTTGAGAACGCAAGCCCGGCGGTGGTGGAGTTGACCATTACGCTCCGGTCGGGCGGATCCGGCCTCCTGGGTGGGAACACGTCCAGTGGCTCCGGTTTCCTGGTCGACACCGATGGGCATATAGTGACCAACCACCACGTGGTTGACGGCGCCGAAAAGATCACCGTGAACCTGTTCGACGGCCGAAGCATGGAGGCCACACTTCTGGGCACCAGCCCGGCCGACGACCTTGCCCTTCTCCGGGTTGATCCCGAGGCCGTGTCCGACATCGACCCGCTGGTCCTGGGCGACTCCGACAAGGTCGAGCCCGGCCAGATGGCCGTAGCCATCGGCAGCCCGTTCCGAAACTTCAACTCAATCACCGTGGGCATCGTCAGCGGCACAGGACGAGGGCCGTCCAGCATCTTGAGACGCCCGATTCCAGATATGATCCAGACCGACGCCCCTCTCAATCCCGGCAACTCGGGTGGCCCGCTATTGAACTCGAAGGGCGAGGTAATCGGCATCAACTCGTCGGTGCGTACGGGCTCCGGGAGCAGGCTTGAGGACTATCGCATCGGGTTCGCCGTTCCGGCCAACTCCTTCAGAGATTTGAAGGACCGGCTCCTCGAGCCGGTACAGGTGCGGCGTCCCTGGCTGGGCGTCAGCGGCGGCTCGGTGTCCGCCGAGTTGAACGCGTCGTTGGGATTTCCCGAGGGCATATACGTGACCAGCGTGTTCTCCGGCAGTCCCGCCGACGACGCCGGCTTGATACCGTTCCGCGCGCTGCTTAGCGGGAGCCGCGGCGACATAATCACGGCGGTTGACGGGGAGCCCGTGGGATCGGTGGAGGACATGGTCAGCTACTTCAACTCTCTCAGCCCCGGGACCGGGGTCACGCTCTCCGTATTCCGGAACGATCGGACCATCAAGATAGATGTGACCCTAGCCGAATGGCCCGATACCTAGAGGCCAGGCTAATTCTTGGCCTACCAAATGGGGCTCTAAAGTAGTTCGACCCGCCCTCCAACGATACGCGTAGGGGCGGGTTTGAAACCCGCCCCTACCGGTTGAGCCATTGGTGGTGTCGTGATGACTTGGCCCTGTTGGCCTCCCTGGAAATGGGAGAGCCCGACGCCGGCTCACACACCACTGTCATCCTGAGCGAAGCGAAGAATCTGAGGTGGCGGGGCGCAACGAAAGGCGGCCTGATAAGTCTCCTTAGAGCCACCGCAAAGAGGCCCTCCCTGAGTGGGGAGGGCCTCTCTTTCGATAGCCGCTCCGTTCTGTTCTACAGTGTGGACTCCAACTCTCCGATCACCCCGTCCACCTGCGCCACCAGGTGGTCTACCTCGTCCCGGGTGATGCACAGCGGAGGCGAAAGGAAGATGGTATCGCCGGCCCGGCCCAGCAGGCCGTACTTGTTCAGGAGCGGGGCCATCTTCTTGGCCAGTTGTGCCTCGGGAGGGAAGCCCTCCTTGGTATCGCGGTCCTTGACAAGTTCGACGGCGGCGATGAGGCCCATACCGCCTCTGACGTCGCCAACGATGTTGTGCTCGTACATCGGCTGCAACCGTTCGTACATGTAGTCGCCCATCTCGGCCGAGTTCTCGACCATCCCCTCGTTTTCCATGATCTCGAGGTTAGCCAGGCCCGCGGCGCAAGAGGCCGGGTTGCCTCCGAAGGTTATCAGCGCGCGGAAAGTCTTGTCCTCGGCCATGAAGCTGTCGGCCATCTTCTTGCTGGCCACGGCGGCCCCGATGGGCAGATAACCGCTGGTCAGGGCCTTGGCGACCGTGAAGATATCGGGCTTGACCCCCCAGTGCTCCGTGGCGAACATCTTGCCTGTGCGGCCGAACCCGGTTATAACCTCGTCGGCGATCATCACCACGCCGTACTTGTCACATATCTCCCGGATCGTGGGCCAGTAGTCGGGGTGGGGGATATGGACCCCGGCAGCCGCAGAGATCGGCTCGCCGATAAAGGCCGCCACGGTCTGAGGCCCGGCGTGCAGGATCGCGCGCTCGACATCGTAGGCGCACTGGAGCTCGCACTCGCCCCGCTGGCTGCAAAGGTGGCATCGGTACTGCGCCGGCTGCGCCACGTGGATGTTCCCGGGCATCAGAGGGCCGTAGTCTGTTGGGAACGGCGCCCTGTTCCCGCCGCCGCCCAGGCTGATGCAGGCGTGGGTCGCGCCGTGGTAGGAGTTCATCCTGCTGATGACCTTGTACCGTCCCGGTTCGCCGTTGTTCAGGTGATACTTCTTGGCCATCTTCAGGGCTGTTTCAACGGCCTCGGAGCCACCGCTGGTGAAGTAGACCCTCGACTCCGGGTCGGGCGACAGGCTGGCCACCTTGGCGGCCAGTTTAGCGGTTGCCGGGCTCACCGTGCCACCGGGGGCGTAGCTAATGTCCTGCATCTGCGCGAACACCGCCTCGGCTATCTCCTTGCGCCCGTGCCCGATGTTCTTGAGCCACATACCGGCCATGGTGTCGAACCACTTCTTCCCTTCGACATCCTCGACCCAGACCCCGTTGGCACTCGTAACGAGCTTGAGCCCGGTCTCCTCCGACATGTCGCCCGCAGGAAGCGCGTGGGGCCAGAAGTGGGCGGCGGCCATCTCCTTCAGGTCTTCAATCTCGGAGCCGGTCAACCTAGTGGCTACCAATTGTTCACCTCCTGATTGCTCATGTTTGGGTTACGGACACGTGGAATCTTACCACCTATCGGACAGACTCGCTACAGGCCAAAGATGGGCAGTGGAATTGATTAAAAACGCACGATGACCTACCATGCCCAACCAGGGCACAGACTGCCGAACAGACATACGGAGGACGCCTGGACATGGCAACAGACATCAAGGACGTCGTCATTATCGGCGGAGGCATCGCCGGATTTTTCACCGCTTACTTTCTGGGCAAAGCCGGAATCCGGAGTACCGTTGTGGAGCAGGACTCGGTGGGAAGCCACGCCTCCGGGTTCGCCTACGGAGGTCTCAGCGCCCTGGGAGGGGTGGGTATTCCCGGCCCCAACTGGCCCGTAGCCAGAGAAGGGATGCGCCTCCACCGCGATCTCGCCCTGAGCCTGCCGGACGAGACCGGCGTCAATACCGAATACAGGGCCAAATCGTCCCTGGCCCTCGCCTTCACCGAACAGGAGGCCCTGGCGGCGGAAGCCGTCCTGGCGTGGCAACAGCGGCAGGAGGGATACACCTCGCGATGGGTGGATAGCGCGGAGGCCCGGTCCATAGAGCCACGTGTCTCAGAAGATGTGCTGGGGGCCATCCATCTCGTGGGCAACGCCGAGGTGGAGCCCTATCGGTTGATGCTGGCGCTGGCCCAAGCCGTCGAGAAGCTGGGGGCCACCGTCCGGCACGGCAAGGTCACCGGTCTTAAACGAGACGGAGAGAAGGCCGTCGCGGTCGTTTTGGAAAGTCAGGAAATACCCTGCGACCGGGTGGTCATCGCCATGGGGCCCTGGAGCGGCGAGACCTCCGCCTGGCTGGGAGTGCCCATAAAGGTCACCCCGCTGAAGGGCCAGATACTGCGTCTGCACGCGCCCGGACCGCCCATCGACTGCTCGGTCGGCTGGTCGGGCAACTACGCCACAACCAAGCCCAACGGACAGCTATGGGCCGGGACCACCGAGGAGGAGGTCGGCTTCGACGAGACTCCCACTTCAGAGGCCCGCGACACGATAATGGCCGCCCTGCTCAAGATGATGCCGTCTCTGGCCGTCGCAGAGCTGGCCCAGCAAACGGCGTGCCTGCGGCCCTGGCCCGCGGACGGTCTCCTGTTGCTGGGGCCGGTCCCCGGTTGGGAGGGCGTCTACATGGCCACCGGCGCGGGCCGGAGCGGCATTCTGCATGGCCCGGCCATGGGCCGCATCGCGGCCGACCTCGTTACCACCGGCGTCACCGATATCCCCATCGACGGACTGGACCCCGGCCGATTTTCAGGATAGGGGCCTATGCCTCCACCCCGCAATCCGGAGAAATCCGGAAACCTCCCGGGTTCGCGGTTCACTACTCCAGACGAACGGAGGACTCAGTAACATGACCACCAAGGGCAGGGATGTCGTGATAATCGGCGGAGGCATCGTCGGTATCGCGACCGCGTACTTCCTCGGCAGAGCGGGTGTGAAAAGCGTAGTCGTCGAGAAGGATTCCTTGGGAAGTCACGCCTCCGGGTTCGCATACGGGGGTCTAAGCGCCCTGGGTGGATCGGGAATCCCGGGACCCAACTGGCCCGTGGCCAGGGAGAGTATGCGCCTGCATCGAGAGTTCTCTCGCAGCCTGCCGGAGGAGACAGGCATCGACACCGAGTACAGGGCGAAGACGGCTCTGACCCTCGCGTTCACCGATCAGGATGTCCGGGAAGTGAAAGCCCGGCTCTCATGGCAGGACCGGGAGGTGGGATACTCCGCCCGGTGGGTAGACGGAGCGGAGGCCAGGTCCATCGAGCCTCGGGTCTCCGACAAGGTCCTCGGCGGGGCCTACATCGAAGGGAACGCCGAGCTGGAGCCCTACCGGTTCTTGCTGGCCCTGGCCCAATCTGCCGAGAAGATGGGGGCCACCATCCGGCATGGCGAAGTCACCGGTCTTAAACGGGACGGAACGCGGGTGACGGCAGTCGTTTTGGAAAGTCAGGAAATCCCTTGCGACAGGGTGGTAATCGCCATGGGGCCGTGGAGCGGCGGGACCACCGCGTGGCTGGGGGTACCCATCGAGGTCACCCCGATGAAGGGGCAGCTCCTGCGCCTCCTGGCCCCTGGGCCGCCCATTGGCAGCTACGTAGGCTGGCAAGGCAACCGCGCCACCACCAAACCCGACGGCCTGGTTTGGGCGGGGACCACCGAGGAGGAGGTCGGTTTCGACGGGTCGCCGACCCCCGAGGCCCGCGACATGATAATGGCCGCCGTGCTCAAGATGATGCCGTCCCTGGCGGACGCTGAGCTTGCCCAGCAGACGGCGTGCCTACGGCCCTGGCCCTCGGACGGTCTTCTGCTGCTGGGTCCGGTCCCCGGCTGGGAGGGGGTCTACATGGCCACAGGCGCCGGTCGTGCCGGGATAGTGCATGGGCCGGCCATGGGCCGCATCACGGCCGACCTCATTACCACCGGCGCCACCGACATCCCCATCGAAGGCCTCGACCCCGGCAGGTTCTCCGCGTAGCCGTATCGACGGGCCTGTCCAATTCGTGATGGCACGCCTTCGGCCCAGTTCCGGGGTGCATCGCTAATCTCCTCGATTCGCTCCCGTTGAACGCTCACGCAAGAAAGCGGTACCCTGCACTGCCATTTTATGGTTCATCTGTCACTTGTTCGGCACGGGCACGGATGAGATCGTTGTGGCGGGACCTTGAGAATGCGGGCCGATGTTCAGGCGCAAGGGCGGTGCCGGATGAACCCATACGAGCTGGACCACGAAAGTCGACTCCGGGCAACTGAGTTGCATAACGCCCGACAGAACTCCGGCGAAGAGGAAGAGAGAGAAGTCGAGGGTCGCTCAATCCGATATCTGCTACTCGGAGAGACCCGGAGGCCGGCATTAATCCCCGCTTACGCCGGCCAGGCTCCGGTCGCCGCAGAAGCACCATCGGTCGAGCCTGCGGAGTTCCTGAAAAGGACCTACCTGCATCTGACGGGCGCGGTGGTGGCATTCTTCGGACTCTCGTTGTTACTGCTGCGAATTCCCGGGACCTACCAGTTGGCCGAGGCAATGGTCTCCGGTATCAACTGGCTGTTTGTGCTGGGTCTGTTTATTGCGGTGAGCTACGTCGCCGAACGATGGGCGGTCTCCATCGTGTCACGCAGGACCCAGTACGCGGGCCTGGCCCTCTACGTAGTCGCCGAAGCCTTCCTCGTACTACCTCTGCATTATGCGGCTACCTTGTTGGGCGGCATGGAAGTGATAGTCATGGCCGCCCTCATTACCCTGGTACTTTTCTCCGGCCTTACGGTTGCCGTCTTCCTCTCGGCCAAAAACTTCTCAGGCATGGGAGGGTTTCTCTACTTTGGCGCCTGGTCAGCGCTGGTACTGATCGTCATCGCAGTTCTCTTCGGTCTGACGTTGGGCATCTTCTTCGCCTTCGTGATGATCATGCTCGCGTGCGGATTCATCCTTTACCACACGTCTCAGGTGTTGCACCGCTACCATTTGGACCAACACGTCGCCGCCTCCATGGCCTTGTTCGCCTCGGCGACCTTCCTATACTGGTACATTCTCTGGATAATCCTGGAAGTCCTATTCTGGGTATCCGTTATCTTCGACTTCTAACGGAATTTGAGTCGCCTCGTCCGGTCGAATCAACCCGGTCCGGGCGTCTCCCCTCTGGTGGGGGTCTGAGGGGCACCCCCCAAATATCATTTGAGGGCGGGTGGGCGGGCAAAAAGACATCCGCTTTGGACGATGTCGATAAAGCCGGATACGCTCTGGCTAGCGACTGCCCCATAGGGCAGTATTGCGCTCCCTTCCCCTACTGCATCGGCGAGAAGGCAAAGGGCGTCAGTATCTTGTTCTCCTGTCGTAGCGCGACCGCGTCGGTGGGGGGCGGCCAAACGCCCGAGTCCAGTGCCTCTTTCCTGACTCGGACCCGCTCCTCGTAGCTGCTGTAAGCCCACAGGTGTACGAACCTGTTCAGAGGGCCGATCTCCGTGTACCAGCAGCCGGCCAGCGGCGACAGCTTCTCCCGCCCCTCTATGACCTGCGCCCAGGCGTCGATAACCCTCGGAAGGTCTGCCGGGCTGTAGGTGTAAGTGCGCAGCTCGTACAGCGGGCCGATCTTCCGGTCACCCAGAGGTGTCATGAACGGGGCCGGGTTGAGGATCTCCGACTGCATGTTGAGGATGAACTCGGTGTTGTCGGGCGGCCATTTGCCGTCCGCCACCGCCCTGGCCCGGACGTCGGCCCGCTGGCTGAGGTCGTCGTAGGGCCAGATGTGGACCACCTGGTTCAGGGGACGACCGACCTCGGCATGCCAAAATCCGCCCAGCCTGGAGTATTCCAGCCTGCCCGCCAGCTTTTCCGCCGTGCGCCGTCCGAACTCGGGTACGCTTCGGTGTCTCAGATCGTAGGTGCGTAGCTCGTAAATCATCCATCCTCTCCTGTGTGCTGGTTCCAGTGTTCTGCTATGCCTCTGGGCACCTTTCTTGGAGAAAGGTACCTGACACCCCCAGTGGCTCTTCCGGCTGGCCCAGGGCCCGAGTTTTTGAAGGGGCCTGGGGGAACTTTTTGCAAAAAGTTCCCCCAGGAATACACCGCTAGTAGACCGGGGTGCGCCAGCCCGAAAACCGGGGGTCCTTGCCGCACACAATGTCGTGATAGAGCGGCTCCAGACGAGAGACTACAGGCCCCATTCCCCCGTTGCCGACCTGGTATCCGTCGATGTTGCCTATCGCCTGAAGCTCGGCGCCGGTGCCGCACAGGAAGGCCTCGTCGGCCACGTAGAGTTCGGTGCGGTCCACGTCTCTCTCGACGACGGGGACGTCCAGCTCGTCTTTCAGTAGGTCCATTATCACCACACGGGTGATGCTCTCCAGTATTCCCGCCGTCACCGGTGGCGTGATGGCGACCCCGTCTCGGACGATGTAGAGGCACGCGTATGAGGCCTCGGCCACCTTGCCCTGCTGGTTCAGGATCACGCCGAAATCATAGCCGTGGCGGGTGGACTCATCGGCCACGTAGCGACTGTTCTGGTAGTTGGCGATGGCCTTGGCTCTGGGCGGCATGACGTTGTCGGCCAGGCGGTTCCAGGAGCTGACACCACAGTTCACGACCTTTCCCCTGCCCAGGACCGATGTGGACTCTCGGGGGAATATGGTGACTTCCCCCGGTTGCTCCGATGCCGGGAGATAGCCCGGCGTGTTGCTGCTGAAATAGGCCAGTGGCTGGACGTAACAGTCGCCCCGGAACTCGTTGGCCTTCACCAGCTCCAGGATGCTGTCCTTTAGCTCCTCCCGTGTCCACGGCGACGACATGCGCATGATCTTCATGGACTGGCCGAGACGCTTTAGATGAGCGTCCAGGTGAAAGATGTTGAGCTGCTCTTCCCGGGGATTCCAATAACCACGAATGCCCTCGAATACCATTGAAATAGATGGCCAGGCCAGCATGGAGGCGTGGACCATAGCCTTGTCCCACTCGACCAGCTCGCCCGACATCCACAGGTACTTTGGAGGCGCCTGCGGCGCGGCCCATTCGTCCTTCTTGGTGGCCTTTGTCTGTTTCACCGGCCTCGCCAACCTCCTATCGCTTCAGGTCGGTCATCCGAAGCCTAACACGCGGTCCGCCGTTTGTGAATAATCGACGTGGGAGACGCGTCATCGAGGAAATCTGCGCCCGACAAGGGGTTACGATACGGCATGCGTAAGCAAGGGCAAGCCCGCCAAGGAGTCCGCCGTGACCGGGAGTGCCTAATAAAACTCGTGGATCTGGAGGAGTCCAGGGCCCCGGTAGGTCGGGGAGACCCCCCACCCAACCCCGGCCATCTCCTTACTCGGAGGCCTCCTCCAGTGCTTCCTTGATCTTCTCGAAGGCCTCCTGCGTTACCCACGTCCTCCAGCGGTCTTCGTAGGTCCGCAGGTAGTAAATGGCCGCCCTCTCCCAGTCTTGGACGTCGTTCTCGCCGGCCCAGGCCAGGGTATCGTTGAGGGGTTCCAGGCCCACGATCATCTTCCTCAGCATCTCTTCCACATCGGGGGCCTTCTTCAGCAGACCTTTGTGAACGAGTTTATCGATCTGGATTGTGAAAAACGCGCAGGCCTGGTCTATGGGTCTCAGACTCTCATCTTCGCTGGCAGCCGCCACCTCCCGCCAGCACTCCTCCGTATAGGCCGGCTCCTTCAGGATATGCCATTCGTATAAGCCCATCAACGCATTGGGGGCCCAGTAGTAACCGAAGACCGGTTGATTCCTATCCTGTGGTCTCGCCAGCGCCGCCTCCAGCGCATCATCGGACCCGGACGTGACGAGGTTATAGTACTTGGTCAGTCCATAGGCCTCCAGCTTAACCTTGTTGACCTCGGAGCACTCCCATTGCAATAGGCAGTTGTGGAAGATGCCCTTGGAAGGGTCATCCGGGTCCTGGAATAGTTCCCAGTGGTCCTTCATGTCAAAGACGGTCTGGATGCTGTACTCCTCCGCAACCCACTTGGGAATCATGTAGAACTCGGCGCCCGACTCATAGGTCATGCCCAGGTTGACGATTGTCCCTTTCGCTGTCTCCTCTTCGTACCAGTCAAGGTACATATGCTGCCAACCCTCCATGTCCAGGTCAATCCTGCCCTCCGGAAGAGCCTCCTTCCACTCCTGGGTGGTCGTCGGCACCATCTCCACGGGGTGCCCATACCCCTCCTCTATGATCAACTTGGCGATGGCGTTGTTAACCGATTTGGACCCATAATCGGAGCCGTGAAGCTTTATAACCGAATTGGTGCCTCCGCACCCTGCTGTGAACAAAGCCAACGAGAGCAGGACTATGCCGACAACCAGGACAGTTTTGTGTGGAGTCGTCATGATCTCCTCTCGAAACGAAGGGTGCCAGAGTCGTCTTTAGCCGAAGCTTAACTTTAAGCCATGTGGCAGTCGAGCGGAGACTTGCGCCGCCCTGAAACGTGGACTTGCTCAAAGGCCAGAAGCGGAACGCCATCCGAGTCTCCCCCGTATGGCCTCAAAAGTAATGGTTACCAAAATAGGATTGTGGCTTCAAAACTGCGGTTACCGTGTGGGTAACCATATTTATGAGGTCATGCGCTGTCCGACGTACTTACATTGAACGTGTCGGACTCTCCGATACCTGTAATCTGTGCAGGCTCGGAGTCCGCCCCCGCGGACCGACCCTTCGAAGAGCCTGCCAAAGGAAAGGAGGACAGGGGGATGGTCGTCCGCCTAAGGCGGACCAGCAACCTGCTAGGTGGCCAGCACCAGGAAAAAGCAGGAGAGCGGCGCCACCAGCAGCAGGCTGTCGATGCGGTCCAGGAGACCGCCGAAGCCGGGTAGCCAGCTCCCCGCGTCCTTGGCCTCGAACTCCCGCTTGATGGCCGATTCCGTCAGGTCGCCCCATACGGCGGCAACGGCGATTACGGCTGGCAGGGCGACGATCGCGAGCGGTAGGGACTGTGGCTGGAGGACGTACCAGATGAGCCCTGCTCCCAGGTAGGCGCCAAGGATGTTCCCGGCGACGCCCTCCCAGGTCTTGTTGGGACTGACGACCGGAGCCATCTGGTGCCGGCCCAGCGTCTTCCCCACCGTGAACGCCCCCACGTCGCTCAGGGCGGTGGCCAGCCCTATGGCCAACAGGAACCCGGAGCCCTCTTCGACCTGCGCCTGTATGAGCAGCAGGTGGCCCAGAAACCAGGCGATGAGCGCCCAGCCGAATACGGTGAAAGTCAGGTGCCGCACCCCGTCTCGAACGTCGCCGGAGACCAGGGGCTGGAGCGTCGCGACGATAAGAAAGAGAGGCGTGACCAGGTAGTATCGGTCGGGCCAGACCACGGCAACGGGAAGCGACAAAAGACCCATCGCCAGCAGGGTACGCTGGTACGACGCCGGCAGCCCGACCAACCGTCCGTACTCTCGCAGTCCCTGGAAGACGAGGAACGCCACCAGGAGCAGCGTGGTCACCTGCCCACCCAGTACGCAGAGGACGTACAGCGGCGCGATGACGGCCCAGGTGCGCCAGCGCCTGAACAGGACGTGGCCCATCAGACGACCGACGTCGAGGCGGACGATGTACAGCATGGGGACCAGCGTGGCGCCCAGGAGACTGGACAGCAGATAGACCGTGGGGACCAGATAGGCGCTACCGAACGGATTGGAGATCAGCATGGATCTTCCTCCCCCGCTGCAAAAGGGTGACGACCAGACCTCCCAGGACCACCCAGAGATACGCGTTCAACACCGGGTAGTCAGACAACGACGTGGCGGCGACGGCGAAGGCTGCCATCAGCAACATCCTGTCTGCCTTGCCCATGATGCCGCCGTACTCTCTGCGGCCTCCCGCAGCCTTGGCCACCGTGCCCAGGTAGCTGCTCAGCAGCATCAGGACCATCGTCGCAACGGCGAGCCGGAAGCTGACACCGGGCGCCAGGGCCAGACCGGCGAACAGCGCCACGTCGGCCAGCCGGTCGGCGAACTCGTTCAGCACCTCTCCCCAGGGGCGGGCGAGCCCGGTCCTGGTGGCAACGAGACCGTCCAGTGCGTTGAGGGCCGTCCGTCCGATAGCCACCAGTGGGATTACCAGGAGCAGCCACCGGCTCCAGTCGCTCAGGTAGAACGCGGCCCCCCCGCCTATCGAGAGCACCAGGGCCGAGATGGTTATGTAGTCGGGATGGACTCCGCGCCGGACGAGGGTCGTTTCGATGGGAGCCAGTGACTTCTGGAATCGGCTCTTTACGCTGTAGACACCCATGGGAACATCCCTCCCTTCGGTGTACCTACACCCTAAGTATTTATCTCAACATCCTCGCGGGGGAGTGCAGAGGGGGAGTCCCCCTCTGCCAGGGGGTCTGGGGGAT
>CAZEDC010000095.1:0-11913 GCA_964510985.1 uncultured Dehalococcoidia bacterium | reverse complement strand
AACCGCTGTTTCGCCCCTTTACCCCACACGGTGATTATCCGGTCATCTAGGTTGATGTCAGATAGCCTGATGTTAGCTAGCTCCATTCGTCTCAAGCCAGTATCGGCAAGCAAAGAGACTATCAATCTGTCCCGTGAAGAGTTGCAAGCTGCAATCAATGTAGGTATGGCATCCAGTGGGACTGCATGCCGTATTGGTTTAGGCACTTTGGGTGCCTTCATGTCTGACGTAGGAGCTTTTTCGATATATCCGTTTGATTCAAGCCAGATATAGAAAGCACGTATCGCTCTGAAGAAGGCATGTCGGCCTCCCGCACTACACCGTTGTGAACTGAGGAAACGAGTGATATGGAGCTGGGTGGCTGCTAGAGCAAGGAAGTCTGACTTGTTGATATACCTAGTCAGATATCCTCTATAAAACTTGATTGTGTTAGGGCTTAACCCCTGATATTCCTTCTCTGCCAGAAAAATGTTCACAAGTTTATGAGGCTTATTAGATACGGACGGGAGGACTTCAAATCCGTTGGCCCCGGCCCTTCGGTCGGGGCGGTGGGTTCGACTCCCTCTCGCTCCCGCCACGTGTATACAGGCATAAACAAGCCCCCAGAGGTGTTGTCCCCGGGGGCTTTGTTTTGCCGGTTCACCGGCGTTTTGCCGATAAATTGCTGACGAAATTCTCAGACGGCGTCTCTCATTATCTCCGCCAATTTAAGGTGACCGGGCTGCGGAGCCGGATGATTCCTGATGTCAGTCCTGTACCGCTCGGCCGTCCTGGGTCGGGTTTTAGCCGGTGCATAATCCCGATGCCATATCTCCAGGTACTCGGCCACCGTCAACCTTGACGCATCTACGGGTAGCCCTTTAACTAGCCGGACTAGTGTCTCGCGGAGTCGCCTTTCTGCGTCCGCACGCTTGCCCTTCACATTCTCGTACCTGCAATGGCGACGACCATCGGGAGAGTAGCCCAGGTCGACAGTCAGCTCCCGTGAATTCTTCTCTCGACGCCTGATGTAGCCCTTCCGACGGGTACCATGACACTCTACACCGGGTTTGGCCCCGACGATTGGCGGCGTAATCTGATAGCATTCGGGCAACCACTATTCGAGGGCGAGCATTTTCTGGACAATCTGCGTCAGGTAGACGATCTGAAGGGGTATACGTCCGGCCCTGGACGTCCCGAGCTACACCGTTGACACGTCCGCTGGAGAAACCGACCGGTAGATAGAGAGGATGACTATGGACACGGGAGCCGTTTCCGGGCAAGAGCGCGTGATGAAGGCACTGAACTTCGAGGAACCGGACCGTGTGCCGAGATTCGATATGTTCTGGCCGGAATTCCAGGAGGTGTGGCGGCGCCAGAAAGGACTTGGGCTCAAGGTAGACCCGATCGAGTACTACGATGTGGATATGGTGGTGGTGGTCGCCGATGAGACCGCCTGGCCGACGAAGGCCGAAATCCTGGGCGGCGACACGGGGGGCTTCCTCGAAAGGACCGGCTGGGGGGCGATTCACCGCCATTCCCTGAGCGCCGCCTTCTACGAGGAGGTCGAGCCTGGACTGGGTGAGCGGGTGGACCCGGACAAGCTGGTCTTTGACGACCCACTCCTGGACTCGCGGTACGAGACCGCCGGGGCCGAGGCACAGATGCACAAGGGGCGCCGGGCGGTGTTCTGCAAAACGGGAGGGCCCTACCTGCGAGCGGCCACCGTCCGCGGCATGGAGAACTTCCTCATGGATATCGCCGAGGACCCTATGTGGGTCAAGGCCTTCGTTGAGCGGCTCATGGACCATATGACCCAGGTAGGCGTAGAGCAGATCCGTCGGTTTGGCCTCGAGTCCACCGGAATCGGAATATTTGACGACTGCTGTTCAAACCAGGGGCTGGTGATGGGGATGGACTGGTACGAGAAACTGTTCTATCCCAGCCTCCAGAAGATGGTGGCGGCCTACAAGGACGCTGGCGCGGCCAAGGTGTTCACCCACTGCGACGGATACGATGAGGAGGTACTCGACCTGTGGGTTGCCGCAGGAATCGATGCGACCCATCCGCTGGAAGCCCGCACAGGAATGGACCCGGTCAAGATACGGCAGAAGTACGATGGGAAACTGGCGGTGATCGGCGGCCTCGACAACTGTGATATCCTGCCGCGGGGAGATCGTGACGAGATCAAACGCCATGTGCTTCATGTCCTGGAGGCCGGGCGTGGTGGTGGTCTGGTACTGGCGCCCCACTCCTTCGGGGGCGACATACCTGTCGAAACCTACGAGTACGTGCAGGAACTGCTGCATACGTACGGGGACTACCCACTCTCCAGGGCGACGGCAGGTAGGACCTAGCACTCAGTCAAGCAAATCTCGACTGTCATTCCTTAGACCGACTCATGGCAGGTCGTCGGAGTCCTTCCTCAGAACGACTCCGAGGATTCGGGGACTTATTATGCTGTATTCCGTCGCGCTCCCTCGCCCACCCAGTTGCCAGGAAACACGGGGCTTGACAATAGCGACGTACAGTGTAAGACTGTCGGCAACCCCCGTCGTGAAACATTTCTCACGATGTAATCAGGCTGAAGACGAGGTCAAGGCAACGTGCACTGCCGCCAACGCGGTCGCCCCAACTCTACCCGGACACAGGAGCGTCCGTCTGGCCTACTCCTCCACTCGCGAACCCCTGCTCCAACGCATCACAAGTCTTGCCTAAAGACTTTAAGCGTGACCCCCTTTCTTCTTACAATGAGATTTTGGTAGGGGAGTTCACTTCAGAGGGTCGATTATCAATGGAAAGGGAGATGTAAAAGGGAAAAACCCCTCGACGATTCGGTGTCGCACCGGATCATCGGGCATCGTATCTGTGGTAAAGGAATCCGGACAAAAGGGAGGGTAACATGAAGACCGGAAGACTACTGGCTCTGATGCTGTCGCTGGTGCTCTTTATGACACTGGCGGCTGCATGCGGAGATGACGAACCCGAGCCGGCGCCCGCGGGTGTGACCGCATCGGAATTACAGTCTGCGATCACAGCCGCTATCGAGGCCGCGGCATCTTCCGCGCCCACCGGCGTAACGGCCGATCAGATGACCGCCGCCGTAAATGCCGCCGTCTCAGCCGCAGCGGCCGGGATCGTAGCACCTGAGGGCGTGTCCGCCGCGGAAATCGCCAAACTGGTAGAGGATGCGGTGAAGGCCCAGGTGGAACCCGGCGCCAGCGCAGCGGAGATCGCCGCCCTAGTGGAGAGTGCTGTACAAGCCGCCGAGGCTGCAAGGGCGCCCGGCGTGACGCTCGATCAACTAACCAAGGCCGTCGAGGACGCCGTAGAAGCTGTCGAGCCGGTGGTGGTGGAGAGGCAGGTAATAGTCCAGGTCACACCCTTGCCCGCAGCTACGCAGCCAACGGGTTTACAACCTACAGGGACATTAATGGTAGGTATCTCTGTGCTGCCCCCCCTGGTCCAGCTACCATCAAAAGACGCGGCTGGCACCGTTGGCAGCTTTGGGATGGACTGGAGCGTTTACGAGGGCATCGTAAAGGCCGGGCTTCCGCCGATTCCTGGATCGCCCTCGTCTCCAGACCCCGGTGATTACCTGCCAGAGATCGCGGATTCGTGGGTGATGTCATCCGATCAACGTAAGCTCACCTTCAATATCCGCAAGGGGATCCAGTTCCATGGTGGTCTGGGTGAGGTGACCGCCGAAGACGTTGCCTGGACATTTAACGAGTCATTCGTGGAGGGCTCGACTGGCAATGGTCCTGAGCAGCTTCCCCCTTCGGTCAAAGTCGGTTGGGACGTCTTAGACCGATACATCGCCGTGATGAACATCGCCGAGGGTGGGGCGCCCCCTACATGGGGTGTATTGCTCGGTAAAGGCTGGTCGGATACCTATGGAATCTTAAGTAAGAGGCTCTACGATAGGGTCGGTGAGGCCGAGTTCATTACGACTCCCATCGGCACCGGTCCCTTCGAAGTCCAAAAGTGGGTTGGACACGACGAGATGATAGCCGAAACAGTGGAGGGCCACTGGCGCGTAACCCCAAGTTTCGCCAGGCTACACATCGTCTCGATGCCGGAGCAAGCCACCAGGGAGGCGGCACTGCTTACCGGCGAGGTTGACATCGCGCCCATACCCGGCAAGGCACTCAATGCTATAGTAGATGAGATCGGCGGTGGAGCCATAGGCGTTAGCATGAGCAACCCCAACACCATATACATGTCCGGCAATTACTGGGGTGCGACGTGCGCCACGTGTCCGGAGACGGACGTCTACCGGAAGTGGTCGGGCTTCACGGAGGCTATCGAAAAGGGCTATCCCTGGGTCGGTGACCCCGATGACGCGGCCCACATGGAGAGGGCCCGGAAGGTGCGCCTTGCCATGTCCATGGCCGTCGATCGGCAGACGATCATAGATACGGTCCTGGGCGGTTTCGGTGATCCCGTGTACATTCACATGCATCACCAGTTTCCTCCCGGTTCCCCAAATTATAAGGACGAGTGGACGATTCCCTATGACCCTGTGGCAGCGAAAGCTCTGATGACGGAGGCAGGTTACGCGGATGGCTTCGCCTTCACGTTCTGGGCGACTGCAGACTTCTCATTCTGGGATCCTGAGATCGCAGATGCGGTCGCAGAGATGTGGCGGCAGCACCTTGACCTGGATGTGACGGTCGAACATACGCCATACGCAAGCCGGCGGCCCTCGTCTGTGGACAAGAGCATGAACATCCCCTGGCTACACGGATGGGGCTTGGTCCCGGGTGACACCAAGGCCGGATTCTTCTGCCCGGGTCCTGGGCACATAGGCGGACTGACGCTTCCGGACGACATCTGCGAAATAGGTTTTCGGAATGACGTCGAGCCAGACTTCGCTACGCGCATTGCGAACAACTCCGCGATGACAGACTACCTATCGGAATGGGCGTTGCATATCGGTATTGCGACGGTAGGTAACTACTTCGTGTACCAGCCATACATCAAGGGTTGGAGGCCGTACACGGTCAATTACTTCAACAACCCGGAGAGTATCAGTATCGAGAAGTAGCTCGATATACAACTCCCCCGGGAAATCCCGGGGGAGTGAAGAGCGGGCCACCTGATCTTTCCTCTGGGAAGGTGGTCTTGAGCGAAGTGCCTACGACCATGTGGGGGTACTACCAGCGCGGGTACCCCCACATGGTGTGATTTAAGGGAGAAGCATGCGAAGACTTGTCGCCATGCGGATTGGCGCCTTCTTGGTGGTTATGCTAGGGATAACCATACTCGTATTCACCTTGTCGAGGATGACCGGGGATCCCCGGTACCTCTATATGAGCCAGTATACCCGGATCACCACGGAAGAGTGGGAGGCTCAGGGGAGAGCGATGGGACTGGACAAGCCTCTCGTCGTCCAGTACGTCCTCTGGCTGGGCAATGCGATGCAGGGTGATTTTGGCGAATCCGTCCATTACCGAGTTAACGCGTTAGACCTGATCCGTCAGTACCTCCCGGCAACCTTAAAGCTATCGGGTATCTCATTCGCCGTAGCGGTGCTGGTGGGTGTGCCGCTCGGCGTGCTCTCGGCTGTACAAAGGGGCAGTTTATGGGACTATTTCGGCCGCAGCTTTGCGCTTCTGGGCCAGTCGGTGCCCCCCTTCTGGATAGCTATAGTGTTGGTGTGGGTGTTTGGCGTACAGCTTGGGTTGCTGCCCACGTCTCGCGAAGGTGACTGGTCACATTACGTTCTACCGGTGGCCGTGCTTGGCTGGCTACCGGCCGCCGGCCTCCTGCGCCTCACCCGTTCCTCAATGCTCGAGGTCCTCGATAGTGAGTATGTTAAGTTTGCCAGGGCCAAGGGCGTCGGTCCCATGAAGATAATCTGGAAGCACGCTCTGAAGAACGCTCTTTTAGCGCCCTTGACCTTTGCGGCGATCCTTCTAGCCAGCTTTTTGACCGGCACCGTGGTCATAGAAACCGTATTCGCGTGGCCCGGAATAGGCAGGCTCGCGGTTCAGGCCGCTCTCAACACCGACTTTCCTCTTATCACGGGATTATCACTCGTGTTTGCGATAATCTTCCTCATGTGCAGTTTGGCGGCAGACGTGGCCTACGGCCTCATCGACCCTCGAATTCGCTACCGTTAGCCACAACATGAGCTCAATCACAGGAGAATTGACTCCAAAAGGCATTAACGTGGCCAAGGTCTTCCGCACCATCAGACGCTGGCCTCTTGCTCCCGTTGCGGTCGTTCTGTTCCTGATAATAATAGCCATCTTTGCTCCCTTGGTCGCACCACACCACCCCCTCGAGGCGAAGTTTGAGAAGAGAAACGTTCCGCCGGCCTGGACCGAGGAGGGGACATCAGAGTATCTCCTGGGTGGGGACCATATCGGGAGGGACATTTTAAGCCGCATAATCTTTGGCACTCGCATCTCCTTGATGGTCGCGGCGACCGTGCTGGCGGCGGGCGCCTTCGTGGGGACTGTCCTGGGTGTTACCGCAGGCTACTTTGGTGGCATAGTGGACGAGATTCTCATGCGGATGGTGGACTTTACCTATGCCGTGCCGTTCATTCTGGTGGCGCTGGTAGCGGCCGTTATCTGGGACCCAAGCCTGCAGCTCGTCATAATCCTATTAGCTATCTTCACCTGGCCTCCTTTTGCACGTCAGGTAAGGGTAGAGACCCTGCAGCTCAAGGCCATGGACTATGTGGCCATGGCCCGGGTGTCGGGCGCCTCGGGCATGCGAATTGCCTTCAAACATATACTCCCCGGGATAGTACCCACCGTCATGGTGATGGCATCGCTGCAGGTGGGCGCTCTTGTCATCACCGAGTCGGTGTTAAGCTTCCTGGGGGTAGGAATCCCCGCACCCGACCCGTCGTGGGGCAGCATGGTATCACAGGGGCGTAACTACGTAGCCACAGCATGGTGGATATCCTTCTTTCCCGGTGTGGCTATCTTCTTGATCGTCTTTTCAATGAACTTCCTGGGCGACTGGCTAAGGGATACGCTGGACCCCAAACTGAGGCAATTGTGATGGAAACCACAGAGGAGAAGTCCCGGGAGACGGTGGTAGAAACCGTAGACGAACGTGTGGTCCTGGAGGTCGAGGAACTCCGCACCCACTTTGTCACTCGGTGGGGCCTTGTAAAGGCAGTCGACGGAGTGAGCTTCCAGCTCCACGCCGGCGAGACGCTGGGGCTGGTAGGCGAGTCGGGCTGTGGGAAGTCGGTCACGGCGCTGTCCATCATGCGACTCGTGCCGTCGCCGCCGGGCCAGATCGTCGGGGGGCGGGTATTACTGGAAGGAAACGACATACTCCAGGCCGACGAACACGAGATGGCACAATTACGTGGCAGCAAGATCGCGATGATCCTCCAGGACCCTATGACGGCCCTGAACCCCGTGTTCAACATCGCAGACCAGACGAGCGAGGCGTTGAGGATACACAAGGGGCTGAGTGGCGATGACCTGAAGGAACAGGTGATAGCGATGCTGCGCCGGGTCCGAATCCCCGCCCCGGAGATTCGTATACGGGACTACCCTCACCAGCTGAGTGGAGGCATGAGGCAGCGTGTCGTGGGGGCCATTGGCATCTCCTGCGACCCGCTGATCCTGATTGCCGATGAGCCCACAACATCTCTCGACGCTACGATCCAGGCCCAGTACCTCAGGCTGCTGAAAGATCTTCAGCAGCAGACGGGCACCGCGCTGGTGTTCATCACCCATGACTTCGGGATCGTGGCCAAGATGTGCGACCGGGTGGCGGTGATGTATGCGGGGCGCATCGTGGAGCAAGGAGACGTGAGGCAGATCTTCGACAGCCCGTCGCATCCCTACACGGAGGCGCTGATCAACTCGGTCCCGAAGCTCGAAGAGCGGATAGACCGACTCTACGCCATCGAAGGGCAGCCTCCAGCCCTGTGGGACCTGCCCGGTGGGTGCTCTTTCGCTCCTCGATGTCCGGCTGTGCATGACCGGTGTCACGAGGAGTATCCATCTCTCCTGACTGTCGGGGACAGGCACGTAGCCGCCTGCTGGCTGCGAGATAGCTGAGCGGTGTCGGAGAACGACATGAGTGGATCCGATGCGAACCTCCTCCAGGTGCGGAACCTGAAGAAGTATTTTCCTATCACTAGTGGGTTGATAAAACGTAGAAGGGCTTTCCTACGGGCGGTGGACGGCGTCTCGTTCGGCGTCCAGGAAGGCCAGACATACGGATTGGTGGGCGAGTCGGGGTGCGGCAAGACGACCACGGCCAAGATGCTCCTCCTTCTGGAGGAGCCGACGGGCGGAGATATCCAGTTCGGAGACCTGGATGCCTTGAATTTGGACCGGGACGGAGCCAGGCTGTACAAATCGTCAGTACAGGCCGTGTTCCAGGACCCGTGGGCCTCACTGAACCCCCGCATGCGGGTGAGAAACATCATAGGCGAGCCACTGGATATCAACAGCACCCTGACCGGGCAACAGATCGAGTCCAGGGTGAGTGAGGTACTGGAAGAGGTCGGCCTTCAGTCGTATCAGGCAAATCTCTACCCCCACGAGTTCAGTGGAGGGCAACGTCAGAGAATCGCGATGGCACGGGCACTGGCTCTAAGTCCGAAGATCATCGTCCTCGACGAACCCGTCTCGGGATTGGACGTCTCCATCCGTGCGCAGATAATGAACCTCCTGAAAGACCTGCAAGAGGAACATGACCTCAGCTACCTGCTCATCGCTCATCATCTGGCCACCGTACGGTACCTGTGCGACAGGATAGGGGTCATGTATCTGGGCCGCATAGTCGAGGAGGCGGACACGGAGGAGCTATTCGAGAACCCCCTCCACCCATACACCCGCGCCCTGATGTCGGCGGCGCTACCGTCACACCCGGACATCGAAAGGGAGGAGATCATCCTGACTGGAGAGGTGCCGTCTCCGGTGGACCCACCCCCGGGTTGCCACTTCAATCCCCGATGTCCGGCCGTATTCGAACCTTGCTCCGAGCTGGAGTCCGTTATGACCGAGCCCACCCCCGGGCACAAGGTCGTCTGTCACCTGTACTCCTGAGCGTGTAGACTGTCAGCGATAAAGAGAAACCCGGGAGTTACTAGAGACCACTCGTGGAGAGTAGGTTTCACGCTGCCGTTAACGCCGCCATCTCGTGTTCACGGCCGAGTTCTACCCTTGAATCGGTTACCGTCAGCTACACCATGAGCTCAAGCACAGGAGTATTGACTCCAAAAAGCAATCACTTAGTCGAGGGCTTCCGCACCCTCAGCCGCTGGCCCGTCGTCCCCGTTGCAGTCGTTCTATTCCTGGTAATAATAGCCATCTTTGCTCCATTGGTTGCCCCACACCACCCCCTCGAGGCGGAGTTTGACAAGAGGAACACTCCACCAGCCTGGACTGAAGAAGGGACATCAAAGTATCTCCTGGGTACGGACCATATCGGGAGGGACGTCTTAAGCCGCATAATCTTTGGCACGCGCATCTCACTGATTGTCGCAGGGACCGTGTTGGCAGCGGGCACCTTCATGGGGACTGCCCTGGGTGTTGCCGCGGGCTACTTTGGTGGCACAGTGGACGAGATTTTCATGCGGCTGGTGGACTTTCTCTATGCCCTGCCGTTCATTCTGGTGGCGCTGGTAGCGGCCGTTATCTGGGACCCAAGCCTGCATCTCGTCATAATACTGTTGGCTATTTTCACCTGGCCTTCTTTTGCACGTCAGGTAAGGGCGGAGACCCTACAGCTCAAGGCCATGGACTATGTGGCCATGGCCAGGGTGTCGGGTGCCTCGGGCCTGCGAATCGCCCTCAAACATATACTCCCCGGGATCGTACCCACCGTAGTGGTGATGGCATCGCTGGAGGTGGGCCATCTTGTCATCGCTGAGTCGGTGTTGAGCTTCCTGGGGGTAGGAATCCCGGCACCCGATCCGTCGTGGGGCAGCATGATATCACAGGGGCGTAACTACATAACCACGGCTTGGTGGATATCCTTCTTCCCCGGTGTGGCTATCTTCTTGATCGTCTTTTCCATGAACTTCCTGGGTGACTGGCTAAGGGATACGCTGGACCCCAAACTGAGGCAATTGTAGGACTTCAAATCAACCGGCCCCGGCCCTGCGGTCGGGGCAGTGGGTTCGACTCCCTCTCGCTCCCGCCACTTTTAAGCGTGGGTTCATTCTGTCCTACGGAATGTCCGCAGTACCTATCTTGTTCTCGAACAACGCCTTCTTCGTCTACCGGGCGCCTTTCCAATCCAGAGTCATTTTGGCTCTCCGGACGTTCGCACGCTCGGCGGCCTCCACCCCTAGTGGTTTCCCGGCAACTGTGGAAGAATACCCCACAGAGACGGCCGCACCAGACTCGAGTCCAGAGGCGCCTGTGCACAAAGACGAGAAGAGTATTCGCCGATGAGGCCCCCTCTGTACTACGGCTGGGTTATCGTCGCGACTCTCTTCGTCGTGAACTTCGCGACCCATGCCACAGGCACCCTGAACCTGGGCCTCTTCGTCATCCCCATGGGCGACGCCTTGGGAATCTCCCGCGGCCTGTTCGGCTGGCTGACGACGGCCCGTTATCTGGCCGGGGGACTATCGGCCATCTTTCTAGGCCGGCTACTGGACCGGTTCGGACCCCGGCTACTGATACCCGCCTCTGCTCTGGTGACCGGCCTCTGCGTCATCGGTTTTGGGATGGCGGACAACGTGGTCCAGCTCTTCCTCCTGTTCACCGTAATCGGACTGGCCGGTCTCAGCACGCCGGGCGGAGGGCTGCTGAGCTCGGTACCGGTGGCGAAATGGTTCGTCCGCCGGCGGGGTACCGCCATCGCCCTGGCCTCGCTGGGTCTGGGTCTAGGCGGGATCACGTTGCTGCCGATTACCCAGGTCCTCATCAACGTGGTTGAATGGCGGAGGGCGTGGCTCTACCTGGGCATCACCAGTATGGTCCTCATCATACCTCCGGCGCTGATCTATCTGAGACGCCAGCCGGAGGACCTGGGCCTTCGTCCCGACGGCGATACCGGGCCATCCACCGGGCCTGACTCCACCGAGGAAAAGGAGGACGAGGAAGCGGCCTGGACTCTGAAGGAGGCCCTCCACACCCGGGCGTTCTGGCTGCTGACCACGGCGCTGGTGCTCGGCGGTTTCGGCATGGGAGCCAGCATACACCGCATCCCTTACTGGGTGGAGCTGGGTTTCGACGCCGACCTGGTTTCTCTCTCGTTTTCGGCGGACGCCGCCGGAGCAACGGTGATGATGTTGGGGGCGGGATTCTTACTGGACCGGTTCCCAGCGCGTTTCGTTGCCGCGGGCGCTTATGCCGGGTTCGCGGGGGCTCTGGTCCTGATGCTAACGGCGTCCAGCACCTTTGACCTGTTCGCCTCGGTGGTCCTGTGGGGCCTCGCCATCGGCATCAACATAGTCTCCCAGACATACCTGTGGGCCGACTACTTCGGCCGGGCGTTTCTGGGCACCATCCGCGGGATCACCTTGCCCACGATCATGCTGGCGAGCGCGTTCGGTGCGCCGACCGTGGGGTACATCTTCGACTTCTCCGGTGGCTACGAACCGGCCTGGCGCGCGCTCATCGCGGTCTACCTGCTGGCGCTCGTGATCATGGTGACCGCCAAACCTCCGCACCGTAACCCCCGACGTCCGGCCGGTTGAGCGACGGGACCTGTTTTATGTCCAGATACCGCACGGGAGAACCGGGCCCCAGTGATTTTGGAGGCTTATGTCGCCGGTTTTCGAGCGACTCCGGTCTTCTGGGCGGCGGCCGCCACCTCCCGGGCCACGGCGCTCACTACGGAGAGGTCGAAAATGCTGGGTATGATGAATTCCTCGCTGAGCATGTTCTCGGGGACGCCGTCCGCGATGGCCTTGGCGGCGGCCAGCTTCATCTCATCGTTGATGTCCCGTGCCCGGACATCGAGTACGCCCCGGAACAGGCCGGGGAA
>CAZEDC010000094.1:0-4315 GCA_964510985.1 uncultured Dehalococcoidia bacterium | reverse complement strand
GATTCTTCGCTTCGCTCAGAATGACAGCTGTGGGTAAGTCGTGGTCAGAATGACACGATGGAGCTTAGTTAATCCATTAAGTTGATAGCTAAAACCGCCATTGTCCAGGAGGGTCTGTGTGCCGTGGGGACGATGGCAAACTAGCTGGTGAAGGCCCGCTTGATTTTGGCTACCGCCTCCACGATGTCGTCGATGTCCTCCCGCGTGCCCATCAGCATGTCCTGCACCAGCCATACGCTCCGCTCGCTGACCCACTCCACGTTGGGACGGGGGGTCGTCCTGACTCGGTCCGGATGCTTGGCCGCCACGTCTCGTAGCGCCTTGCTGCCGGACAGCGGCTTGTAGCCCTGGAACGTCGGGACGCCCTCGGCCTCCAGGGCCTGGACGAACTCGTCCCGGGACCGCTCGCCGAAGAATCCGGGCTCGTAGAGTGTGGTGTACAGATGGTAGGCGTGTCGGGTGACCCAGGGCATGGACCTGGGCGGCGTAATGCCCTCGATCTTCTCCAGCTCGCCGGTCAGGTAGGTGGCGTTCTCGTTGCGGTGCCAGGCCTGCTCCTCGATCTTGTTCAGTCGCAGCAGCAGCAGGGCCGCCAGGTACTCGGAGGTCCGGTAGTTCCAGCCGATACGGGGGTACTGCCAACGCCCGCCGCCGGGGACCCGGCCCCCGTTCCTGAAGGAGACGATCCGGTCGTATACGTCCTCGTCGTCGGTCACGACCACGCCGCCCTCTCCCGAGGTCAGGTTTTTGGTGGACTGGAAGCTGAAGGCCCCGGCACTGCTGAGGGTGCCCGCCCTGCGGCCGTTGTTCTCCGCGCCGTGGGCCTGCGCGCAGTCCTCCAGCACTATGAGATCGTGTTTGGCGGCGATGGTGTTCAGGGCGTCCATGTCGGCGGTATGGCCCCCCACATGCACCGGCAGGATGGCCACCGTGCGCTCGCCGATGGCCTGCTCGACCGATTCGGGGTCCAGCGTGAAGCTCTCGGGATGGATGTCGGCAAAGGCCACGGAGCAGCCGATGAGCAGGGGCGCGCTGGCGGTGGCCATGTAGGTGTAGTCCGGAACGATGACCTCGCCGCCGTCTCCGAGACCGTCCAGGTCCAGCGTCCCCGCGACCGCCGACGCGATGGCGTCCGTCCCGCTGGGAGAGAAGACGCCGTATCTTCCGCCGCAGTACTCGGCGAAGGCCTGGCCGAACTCCGCGGACCTGGGGCCGGGAAGGCCCTCGGTCCCGCCGAGGTAGACCTCTCTGAGGGCCGGCTCAACCTCGCTCTCCCACTCCTCCTCCGGGTTCAGCGGCCAGGCGTTCCATGGCTCTCGCTCCAGGTCCCGGACGGGCGTACCGCCGTCGATGGCGAGCTTTTCAGATGCGTCGTGAGCAGCCATTATGTCGCCTCCTCTGGCTTTGGGAAAAACCAAACCGGGACCGGTAGCATCAAGCATCGGCCCCGGCATGCGCGAGTGTATCTGCGGGGTAACACCGTGTCAATAGACCCGTGAATGGAGACGGCCGGTCGGCTATCAGCGGGCGAACTGCTGGGCCTGGTCCACGATGCTCACACCCACGGACTCGCTCCATGCGGCGAGAAGCTGCTGCACTATTGGGCCCGGCTTTCCGTCGCCTATCGGGCGTCGGTCGACTTGAGTCATAGGCAGAAGACAGTAGGCGGAGCTTGAGAAGAGGGCCTCGTCGGCTGTGTACAGGTCGTAGGCCTGAAGGTCTTCCTCGACCACGGGAATGTCCAGTTGACCTGCCAGCTCGAATAGCATCCCTCGGGACACGCCTTGCAGCAGAGCGCGGTCCCGACTGGTCCGGAGGACGCCGTCCGTGACGATGGAGACGTTCTGCCTCGTCCCCTCAGTGACGTTACCGTCGTTGTCGGTCAGGATGGCCCATGCACCCGGGTCTACGTCGTTGGCTTCCAGCTCGGCCAGCGAGAAGTTCATGCGGCTGAAGTGCTTGACCTTGGCGTCCAGCGACTCGGGGGTATAGCTTCTGGTCCGGGCGATCACGCCGTGTACTCCCTCGGTGTACATGGGGGCGAAGAGGCCGAAGTTTATCGGGGCTATTGTGACGCCCACCGCCGGTGGGCCGGCGTTCCAGGCGTAGTAGCCGGGACCCCGGGTGACGAATTGCAGGATTGTGAAGTCGCCTGCCTCGGCGAGCAGGTGTTCGTTCCGCTGTACGGCTTCTTCACTTATCTGAAGCATCTCATCGGGGGATAGCTGCGGGTCTATACGCACGTATTTAAGCGACCGGTACAGCCGGTCGATGTGCTCCTTCAACCTGAAACCCTTGCCGTTGAAGGTCCGCTCAAAGTCGTATATCGTGTCCCCTATCATGAACCCCCGGTCCATCGAGTCGATCTTGATTCGGTTACCGGGCACCCATTCGCCGTTGAAGTACGCGACGTATTCGGCCATCTTACCCTCCCGTGCAGTTCTTGACGCGACTACCCCCAATTGTAAATAGCCGGACGGCTTAACGGTATAGTCTAAATAGGCTAGAGGCTATCCCCAAAACCAAGGTGACTTCTTCCCACCCCACCCGCAAGGGTTTTGATATCTGGGAGGTTCCCTCAGACCCCCATCAAAGGGGGTGTCCCCCCTGAACTCCCCCATTCAAGTATTTTGGGATGAGCTCTAGTAAGAAACCACCCAAGAATCCCCTGGTCTCACGACACATCCAGGACCCCTTATCGCCGGTTATTAGATACCCAACACAGAGGGGGGGCCAGTGGCCTTGCTGTTAAGCGCCTCTCACCGCTCGGTCTTCACTCTCAGACGCTCGCCGTCGGTGACGAACTCGATGGTCCCCCGGTCGCTGGTCAGGAACAATCGCTCATCTGGCACCCATCGGCGCAGGGCCTCCAGCGTCTCCGTATGCGGATGGCCGAAGCGGTTGTCGTCGCCCGCCGAGATGACGGCGACGGCCGGGCTCACGCTGCCCAGGTAGCCAACGGATGATGAGGTGCGACTGCCGTGATGGCCCACCTTCAGCACGTCGCTGTCCAAGTGAACGTCAGCCCTCACCAGGGCGTCCTCGGCCTCGCGGAACATGTCCCCGCCCAACATGAAGCTAAATTCGCCGTAGACCAGCCTCAGGGCGACCGAGGCGTTGTCAACGTCGGATGACGTGCCGCGCAGCGGTCTGTCCGGCGGGTTCACGACCTGGACAAACACCCCGTCGTCCATCACGATCACCTGGCCCGCCTGGGCCTGAATCAACTTGGCCCCCGATTCGTCCACGGCCCGTCTCCAGGCCTGGTACGAGGCCCCGGTGAACTCCACGTCTGGCTCCAGGACGCGCTCGACGTCGTACCGGCGCATAACCTCTATCAGGCCGTTGACGTGGTCTTGCTGTGGATGGGTCAGCACCACCAGGTCGATAGTACGGTCCCGAAACGGCATCTACCGGCCCAGGTACTGGACCATGCCCAAAGGGTCCGGGCCGCCGTCAACCAGTATCTGCCGGCCGCCCGGTGTGACGATGAAGATGGCGTCGCCCTGGCCCACGCCCACAAACGTGACGCGCAGCCTGGAGTCGGAGCCCGATAGAGCGGCGGTCCACAGCAGTGCCGCCAGGGCCGCGACGACGGCTGTCGCCCACCAGGGAACGCCGCCGTGGCCCGACGACAGCGACAATGGGTCGCCCGGCATCGCTCCGCCCAGGGGCCGAACTATGCGTCCGGGCCGGAACCGCAACAGCACCACGATAAATAGCCCGTACGCAGTCCAGAGCACCGCCGAACCCAGATGGCCTGTTTCCACCGACGCGCCCGGTAGCCGGGCCACCAGTCCGACAACGCCCGTCACGTAGGCCGACGTTAGCCACGCCAGCCATCCGAAGGGCTGGGCTACGACGTTTGCCACCGGCTCCAACAGCCCGGCCGCCGCCTGGGTTACCAGCACGAAGGGCAGCGCGGGGAGCAGCAACGCGTTCGTCGGAATTCCCACCAGCGAGACCCGTCCGAAGTGGAAGGCCACCAGGGGCAGCGTGGCCACGGTCGCCGCGATGGTCATGGCGACCGTATCCGTCACCAGGACCAGGATGGGAGGACGCGGTTCATCCGGCATGCGAACGCGCCTGTAGATTGTTCCAAGAACACGGTTTACCGGCTCGACCAGAAACGCGATGCCGGCCATGGCCGCGAAGCTGAGCTGGAACGAGACGCTCCAGAGCACGTCGGGGTTAACCGCGACCATCACCGCGGCGGCCAGACCCAACGCGGGCAGTGTGCTGCGTGGCCTCCCCAGAAGGACTGCGGCCAGGTACACGCTGCCCATGATGGCGGCCCTGGTCACCGACGGCGACA
>CAZEDC010000093.1:0-9215 GCA_964510985.1 uncultured Dehalococcoidia bacterium | reverse complement strand
CTCCTGATTCTTGGACATTCCGGACCTCTATCCGGCCATTGGCGGTATGAAGTCGAACACCCGTCCTGGCAGGTACCGTCACCTCGATGTCCGCGCCCGGACTCTGACCCGACGTGCGCGCGATGCGGCTCTTCTGTTCAGCCTTAACCGTGACCGTCCCGCCATCTCTGGTTACCTGGTAATCGATCTTGTCGGGCCACCTCAAAGTAGCCTGAACGCGCGCAGTCTCGCCGCTGTTGCCGTTCACCACTATTCGCCCGTTGAATCCACTGACCACTAACCTGGCCGACGGTCCGATGTCGAATGTATCGTCTCGGGTCTCAGTCGGGGCATCCTCATCCACGACCTCGATTACGATATCGCCACAGGCACCCATGGCCAGGACGGCCAACTTTAGAACGGTACCCATCGTCAGGGTCCATTTCACACTAGCCAGACTTATAGACATCTTGGAATCCACCTCCTAATTCCGGAACTGTGGCGAAATACTCACACTGCCACCGTCAGCGTCATCATGGCCTCATCGTCTAATCCAATATAAGGCGCGCTCGCTGAAATCGGGCCATGGCGGCGGCAAGCAGCATCAGGGCGAGGAGCAGCACTCCAGCGAGCACGAAAGGGAGGATGACTGTCCAGTTAGCAGCCTCCAGGGCATCTATAATTCCCTGGAGACGGTCTCGCCCGGCACCGATGGCAACGACGCCGGCGACCTGAAGGACGATAAGTGGGGAGAAAAGAACCAGAGCCAGCATCTGCCCCGCCCCCTGGACCGTGGACGCTCGTAGCGAGATGATTACACCCAGTCCCGCGCCGATCCACGGGAGCAGCAGGCCAAGCCCGATAATGCCCAGAAGCAAGATTGGAGGATGTACCTGTAGACCACCGTCCCAGTGGGCGACGTTGAAGATGACCAGGGCCAGGATATGGGCGATCGCCAGGATGCCCCAGGTAAACACGATCGGAACGATGAGCTTACCGAACAGTATGGCGCTGTCAGGAAGCCGGCTCGCAAGCAAGGTCTCCAGGGTGTGGCGCTCCCGTTCCCCTGCGAACGAATCAGGAATGGTCACAAGCATAATCGCCATAGGGACGACAAATGTCATCACCAGAGCGAAAGGAGTGGTCAGGAAATTTTCGCCGATCTGAAGGGGTAAAAGGATAGTGAGCATAATGGGTGCGAGAAACATCATTGCACCGCTGCGCCGACTGCCCCGCGGGCGAAGGAGCACTTTGCGTTCTTTCCACATCACGGTCAGGATATCGTCGATCACCGGTCCTCCTCCATCAACGTTAGGAAGACTTCTTCGAGGGTGGCTTTGCCTCTATGGACCTCCTCCACCTGTACACCTTCGCGGACTACCAGGTTGACCAGGATTGAGGTATCAGTCTCATCGTTCAGCTCGACCGTGAGCCGACCATTTTCCACTCCCGTCGAGACGACTTCCCACCTCGTTCTAAGTAGTTCCACCACCGAATCGGTAAACCCGCGTCCAACGATTTCAAGTCGGGGACCGCCCGAGCGTGCCCGCAACTCATCCGGGTGGCCTACCGCTGCGAGCTTCCCCTCTCGGATAACCGCCACCAGGCTGCATAGCCGCTCCGCCTCCACCATGTTGTGGGTGGTCAAGAAGACCGTAACGCCCTCTTTGCTCACCAGGTCGGCGAGGTCGTCTCTAAGCGCCGTCGCGGCCACCACGTCCAGCCCCGCCGTGGGCTCGTCTAAAAACACCAGAGGTGGGCGGTGGACCAGCGTCCTGGCCATCGCGAGCTTTTGCTTCATACCCCGGCTCCTCCTGGCGACCCACTCGTCACGACGCTCCCAAAAACCCAGGTCGGTTAAAAGTTCCTTGGCACGGGCTGTGCGTTCATCAGCCGGCAACCGCCAGGCGCGTGCATAGAACTCCAGGTTGGCTTCGGCGGTCATCTGCTCGTACAACCCGTTATGCTCCAGCAAAGCCCCGACACGAGCCCGGATTTCGTCGGATTGAGCAACGGTATCAAAGCCCAGAACTTCGGCCCGGCCTTGGGTAGGTTCCAGTAAGCCGAGGAGAAGGTTTATCGTCGTGGTCTTCCCCGAGCCGTTGGAGCCGAGGAATCCGAATATAGCCCCGGCAGGGACTTCCAAGGTCAAATGGTCTACGGCTCTCAGTCCATTGAAGTCCCGGGAGAGGCCCTCGGTACGAATGGCTATCTCGTCCATACAGTCCCCTTAAGGTGGATGAGCGGAACCCTTACCGCTGCCTCTACCGACGGCCAGGCGGTGAACATCGTTAACCGGCCGGCGAGGTCTGGTACAAGGCGGCAGGGTCGGGAACCGGTGGCGAATACCGGGTTGGTACGCTGCGTTTCAATAGCATGCCCAGATATATGAGCATTTCACCGGCCCATGGAAGAGACCTGTGGTGAGGGTTTGGCCTGTCCGACTTCTTCTCTGTCATAAGTCGGGCGAGATTTGCCTGTTGAATGGCCTCTCGTTCTTTGATCTTGAACAACTCAAGGACCAGGTAGTGATTGGACGGATGTACGAACATAGCCGGTCACGTGTCTCTTGTAATCTTTCTTGCTGTGCTCTCGCCACCCATGCTAACCTCGGTCCGGTCTTTTGTGATCAGGTTTGTGGTCGGAAGGCCCATCGGTAATTCGGCGGATTGCGCCATCATCCGAATAGATGATCTGCGATATCAAACAGCTACTCGAACCTCAGGGCCTGGCTGACGGTGACTACGGCCGCGTGGCGTGCCGGCAGGGCGGAGCCGAGAGCCGCCAGCCCCGCGGTCAGCAGCGCCAGAAATGCCAGCCAGGGTAGGCTCGGCAGCCGGACCAGGTCGCTGGGCAACCCATCGGTGTCTGCCAGATGGAGCATCCAGAACCTGGTCAGGAAGTAGCCAATTGGTGCACCGATCACGACGCCGATGACCGCCAGCACCGCCGCGCCGAGGACCACGGTAAACACTATCTGCCAGGGCGTAAACCCCACTGTCTTCATTATCCCGAACTCACGGGTCCGCTCGCGCACAGAGAAGAGCAGGGCAATAACCAGGTTGGTCACAGCCAGGCCGATCAGGACGCCGCTGAGTGCGAGCAACAGCGGTTTCAACGCCAGCTCATCATCGAGGCTGTCCTGGTAACCTTGCACTATATTGGTGACCGCGACACGCTCGCCGGTCTCGGAGACGAGGGTCCGGGCGAATTTATCGGCATCAACGCTTCGGCCGAGTTTGAGGCCAAGGTTGCCGATGGGATCATCTGATTCGCTAAGGATGCCGAGATCATGCAGGGTGTGGTCGCCGAACATCAGTACTCTACCGAGGTTAGCTTCGAAGACGCCCACTATCGTCAACGGCACTTCTTCCGTTCGCGCCTCGTTGAGGCGGAGCATGACAGTAAGTCGGTCTCCGATACCCAGATCGTAGGTCTGCGCCAGTCCCAGTCCAATGACCGTCTCGTTCGGGTCTGTAAACATTCGCCCATCGGTAACCCTAAAGTCGAACTCTCCAACCGGACCGTTGATGATGAAGTTTTGAAACCACGCGTCAAGCTCTTCAACGCGAGCCGTGGTCTCCCAGATTGTCATTAGCGACTCGACCTCGTCGCGGGCTTCGGCCAGAGTCACCATTTCTCCGTGCGTGATGGGGTCCCTGACACCTGCGATAAACACCCCATTGGCCGCATCAGCGGTCCCAAACCCATCCAGCCGCTCCACACTAAGATCGAAGGGCCAAGCACCCATCGAAGTCGGATCGTTCTCAAGCCTGTCGAGCATCTCAAAGAGCGTGAGTGTCATCATCACGATCGCCGCTACAACCGATACGGCTGCGATCGAGAGCCATGCCCGGGACTTGCGGATGAAGACGTCTTTCATGCCAAAGGCCACAATATGGGGGAGATGCAGCCACTTCGCCAGCCCGGCCAAACCCGAGGGTCTTACCGCTGTCTGGCGGTAGCGGTTCGAAAGAGCGGCCACCGTGCTGGTCCGTCCCGCTCGCCAGGACGGGATGAGAGTGAACACCACAACCACCAGGCCGACGCCCACGATGACCGTGGCTATAGCTAACGGATCGACCTCCGACGACACACCCGAATAAAGCAGCTCGCCGAAAGTGCGCAAGATGTACGGGGTAGCGACGACGGCGAGGACCACTCCCACCACGGCGGCAACCAGACCGAGCGCCAACTGCTGGCCGAGGAAGAGCAGGGTGACGTGCCAGGGACTAAATCCGCTGGCTTTCAGGACCCCCACGTCGCGTGCCAGCGCCATCACATGCCCCGTGATGGCGCTGGCGACGATTATGCCGGCGGCCAGCAGGCCGAAGAAGCTGAAAATCCTGATGATGATAACCGGGGCCTCGTTCATTACTTTTACGGTCTCGCGTATCTGAATCCAACTGGTTGAGTACAAAACACTCCCGAATCGGCGTTCTACGTCCGCAGCGAATTCGTTCGCATCGTCCGGTCGTTCGATTCGGACGCCAACGGTGAATCCGGCACGTCGTTCGGCCAATTGAGCGGGCGTAAGACCCTCTAACGGGCCTCCCGTCAGGTCCTGTACGGTGGCCTCGGAGACGAAGACGACGCCCAGTTTAGATTCTGGGTAGGGTGAGTGACTGGTGTCGATAGTGATTCCCACGACGGTCAATTCTGCGCTTGCGTTGGCCGTAATAGCCTGTACCGAGTCACCGACCTTCAGAGCTGACTCACGTCCGATGTCACGGGTTATCACAATCTCACCGCCGGCGCCGGACTCGAGCCATCTACCCTCGATAATAGTCGCCGGTGTAATCCCCTCAAGCACAGCCCCGAGACCGGTGAATACCACAGGGTCCGGCTCTCCGAGGCCGATCAGCTTGCCGAAGACATGGTCCGCGGCGTCTGTCGATTCGACGACCCCGGCCAGGCCGGCGATACTCCTGGCGGCGGACTCGTTGTCGATGTTGAACCACACGTGGGCCCCGTGCGCCTCGTCGTGTGCACGGTCGTAGGAACTGGTGACAGACTGCTCAATCGAGATCGCCAGCATCAGGATGGCCGACGCACTGGCGACGACGATAAACAGCAGCGCCGTCTGAAGACGCCGGGTACGCAGATCGGCGGCGCCCTTGCGAAATAGTGTTCTTATCATGTCTATGGCTCCATCTGGACTAGATTAGACAGCAGCTTCGCGGGATCGCGGCCGTTGTCCAGCTTCGCCTCACTTACGATCCGTCCGTCCCTCATCTGAAGAACACGGTTGGATGCGCTGGCAATACGGGCGTCGTGTGTAACCATGAGGACCGTTTGGCCGCGTTCGTTGTAACGCTTGAGGAGGTCAACGGCCTCACGGGAAGCGGCGCTGTCCAGGTTACCGGTAGGCTCGTCAGCCAGCAGGACCGACGGGTTATGGATCAGGGCCCGAGCGATTGCGACCCTCTGTTGCTCGCCTCCAGATAACCGTCCCGGAACGAGATCGGCCCGGTTCGCGACACCCAGTTCTTCCAGCAACTCGGTCCGCCGCCGTCTGGCTTCAGATGCCCCGACACCGGCCATCAGCGCCGGCAGCTCGACGTTGTCGGCCACAGACAGGTTGCCTATCAGGTTAAAGAACTGAAAGACATAACCTACTTCCCGTCGACGCAGCGCCGCCGCTTTCGCCTCGGACAGTGTATCCACTCTGGCACCCCTCAGCCGAACCTCACCGGCGTCGGGACGGTCGATGCCACCCAACAGGTGCAGGAGGGTAGACTTGCCGCACCCACTGGGCCCCATGACCGCGACGAACTCACCTTCCTCCACCGACAAGTCCACGCCCCTGAGGGCAGGGTAGGCGGTCCCTTCAGACTCGTAGCTCCTCACCAGCCCGGTGGCCTGCATTATCTCGGTCATTCGTTCTCCTCCTCTGAAAGAGCCTGCTCGCATAGCTCCAGCCATCTGATGTCGGCCTGGAGGTGAAGGGCGACCCCCTCAATAAGTAGTTTCTTTATTACGCCGTCTTGTCCTTGCTCCAGCCGCCCTAACGATTCGAGATCGCTCAGGGTCTGTAAATATTCCAAGCTCTGTCGTCGAACCAGCTCCACGGGGTCGGCGACGCCCGAGGATTTCGCCAGCACGAGTTTCACGAAAAAGTCGTCTCTGAGACGCGGTCCCGACGCCGGAGCGGAGACCCATTCGTCGAGCGCCTGGTGACCGGCCTCAGTTACCTGGTAAACGTTCCTGCTGGGTCGCCTCTTTTGTGCGACAGTCTCGCTTACAACCAGGCCGTCCCGCTCCAGCCTCTGGAGCGTAGAGTAGATCTGACCGATGTTGACTGGGGGCCAGACGGACTTAAACAGCTCGTCAATCGCCTGTTTTAGCTCGTATCCGTACGCGGCTCCCGCTACCAGGAGGGCCAGAATGGCGTTGCGCATTTTTTCCTGTGCTTTCTAATGGACCTGGGCTGTTTTGCCGAAGATCGAATATACCTACCGAGTATATACATATTGCGTATGTATGTCAAGAGCAATATTGATGATTGAGGAAATACTGGGTTATGAGGTATAGCTCTGTCCCGGTGTTACCCGGTGCTAGAGGAATGAGGTGTCGTGAAGAGAAATGATAAAAACCCATCTCAAAAGGGGAGGTGACTTATACACACCCACCCGCCCTCAAGGGGTTTTGTCCCTGGGGGCACAGCCCCCAGACCCCTTGGCAGAGGAGGTATTCCCCTCTGCACTTCTCCGAAAGGTTTTTAAGATAATTACTAAATACGCGGCTAGAGGAGAATGAAGAGGGGACATCACAACGTTTGCCATGGGGCTGGATCGATCACAGTTAGGGTGTCCGGACTGATGGAATGGAAAGGGGGAAAGACCTACGCGGGCCTGAAGACCAGGGTTACTTTCATGTCCTCGCCTTCGGTCTCCTCAACAAAGTCCGCCCTTACCGCCATCCCGACGTGGATGCTTTTTTCGAGGTCTTCGGTGGAGTCGACCTCGATGCGGGCCGTCGTGCTGGGGCCCTCGTCCAGGGCCACGATCGCTGTAAGGTAGGGTTTGTCGCGACCATAGCCTTTCGCCGCCATGGCTGTCGGGCTGATGGTGATGGAGGTGAACCCGAGAATCGTCCCGGCGCCGCCGAGTTCCTCCCAAGCGAGGTCCCGCCCGTGGCAGTTCGTACAAATGGGCCGTGGAGGGAGGTGGAGGGCGTCGCACAGGTTACACCGGGAGGCCATAATTTTACGTTCGGCGACGTTCTTCCGATAAGCCGCTATAGTGAATGCCTGGTCTGCCATTTCTATTTACGCTCCAGTACGTGGACCACGCAGGTGCCGCCGGTCCCGCCCGCGTTGTGAGCCAGGCCAAGGGTCAGGTCCTTTTGGGTTATCTGCCGTTCACCAGCTTTGCCTCGAAGCTGGTTCCATACCTCCTGGAGCTGTGCCACACCGGTGGCGCCTACCGGGTGGCCTTTTGCCTTGAGGCCGCCCGAGGCGTTGATGGGGCGATCGCTGTCTCTGGCGGTCTGGCCCTCGGCCGAGGCGAAGGCCCCGGTTCCGGCCTCGAAGAATCCCAGGTCTTCAATGGCCATGATCTCGGCTGTCGTGAAACAGTCATGGACCTCGGCCAGGTCGATATCGTCCGGTCCGATACCCGCCATTTCGTAGGCCTGGCGTGCGGCCATTTTAGTCGAAGGAATGGACGTGATGTCGCCACCCCATGTGACGAGCGGCCCGGCACTGGCCTGGGCGCTGGCCACCACGGTCACCAGGTCGTCGGTGTAGTTGCGCGCCACCTCTTCGGCGGCCAGGATGACGCAGGAAGCGCCGTCGGTGATCGGGGCGCAGTCGAACAGGTGCAGGGGCCAGGCAACCTGAGGGTTGGCCCTCGGGTCGCCCAGGAAGTCGAACTCGTCGTTCCACTCGGGGACAGGGCGGCCTCGCTCCTCGGCGCGTTTCCTGCGCTGCTCCATGATGTCGCGGAGGGATGAGTTGAACTGGGCTTTTGGATTCAACGCGCCGTTCTGGTGGTTCTTTACGGCCACATGCATCAGATGCTCGCGTCCAGAGCCGTACTTTGCCATGTACGCCGAACCCATGGCAGCGTACAGCCCAGGGAAGGTAAAGGCTGCCTGGTCCAGCTCGAAAGGGACATCGCTGGCGGCGGCCAGGTAGTCCTGCACCGCCTCGGTACTTACGTTCGTCATCTTCTCCACGCCGCCCACCAGAACCACGTCGTAGAGTCCAGAGAGGACGGCCATTATCCCTTCACGGAACGCGAGTCCGCTGCTGGCGCAGGCCCCTTCAACGCGGGTTGCGGGCCGGGGTGTCAGGCCCAGCCAATCGGCTATGATGTGTCCCAGGTGACCCTGACCCTCGAACAGGTCCGCTGTGAAGTTGCCGATGTAGAGGGCCTGGATGTCCCTGGGGTCCATGCCCTTGTCAACCGACTGGAGCGCCTCGGTGTAGGCCTCCACCATCAGATCACGGGAGGACTTGTCCGGGAAAGCACCGAATTGTGACATGGCGCCACCGACCACGGCGACTCCCCTGCCAAGCCTGCGTTCTTTCACTGTCATAGCCGCTTCTCCCCGGTGGGTCCCGTCGTCCTTTGTATCAGAACGTATCTGAATGCCCTCACGCCTGGCTGGATATCTGCGAGTGTAGCCGTGGCAAGGGGTGCTGTCAACGTCGGAGTACGTCGCGGACACGCCGTCCGGTCCAGCCTCCTCTCGTACCACAGGAGGATAGGGCCGCTCGGCACAACGGGCCACGAGACGTCCCCCGATCGTCGGGCCCGATTTCGATAGTTCGGGCGATTACACGGTAAGAGGCAGGCGTTAGCATGGCGTTGGTAAACAAAAACGCCCGATTCGTATGAGGGCAGGGAGGGCTAAGATGGTCCAGCAGAGCGAGTCGACAAACCCCTGGGCAGCCGAACAGGTGCAGCGTGCGGAGCGGGCCCTAAGGGAACGAGAGCGGCAGCCAATGTTCTTCTTCGATGGCGATTTCAGGACCTGGGAGCAGGTTGTGCAGCGGGCACGGTTGAACGCCGTGGTCGCAGCGGGCCTGGCAACGCGGAGCCTGTTCACCGCGTGAATCGAACGAGTAGTCCCTTGGGACTAGCTAAGAACTAAATACCCAACCAATATTGATTTAACACACTGTCATGCTGAGGAGCGGAGCGACGAAGTATCTTTCCGCCACCTTAATCGGTATTGGCGCGGATTCCGATTCTTCGGAGGGGATGGGTGGCGGTCGGTGTCCGGGA
>CAZEDC010000092.1:0-4231 GCA_964510985.1 uncultured Dehalococcoidia bacterium | reverse complement strand
CAGGGGGTCTGGGGGATTTGCCCCCAGGAGTAAAACCCCCTGAGGGCGGGTGGGTGGGTAAAAAGCCGTCTGTGGTTGACTATGTCAGCAGAGCTGGATAGCCATTAGAGAAGTCGGGTCACGATGTTATCGGGTGGAACGGAGACCAGCACCCGTTTCACATCCTTGAAGATGCGGTCCATGTGGCCCTGGACCTCCCTTGGCTCACGGTACTTGGCCACCAGGTCCCAGGTCTTATCCCACACGTCGCCGTCGTCAAGTTCGGCCACGCCATAGGCCACCACCATCTTGCCGGAGATGGGATCATCGACGCATACCGAACAACGGAGGTCACGCTTGAGGTTCCACCACTTGGCGGTCCGGGTTATCGTGGAGATCACGAATTTGCCGTCTTTCCACAGGTACCATACCGGCGATATCTGAGGCGACCCGTCTCCGCGGACGGTGGCCAGTATAAGGTTGGTCTCCTCTTCGAGGAAGGTCTGCGTCGGTGGGTTTATTGTTAACTCGCTCATTTTCTCCTGTCCAATATTAAATCCTCTCGGTTTAAAACCCGGACTTATTAACCGGTGGCCCATGGGATTTCATTCGGGCGGTGAGGCTAAAACTCATCCTAAATTACTTGAACGGGGGTGACCAGAGGGGGTGTGGGGGATACACCTGAATACTATTCGGGGGTGGGTGGGTAAATAGCCCTCTTATTTTGACGGTGTCGACAAAGTCGGATAGCCTCTAGGTTCGCTACCCCCGCTCTCATTCGAGGACCGGTGCATCGATCGCGATGTCGGCGCCGTAGTCGTAGAAGTAGACGTCGGCGCTCTGCTCGCTCTCGAAAGAGCTCGAGCCGGTCCCGGGAGCGAGGGCCCGGACGGTCGTCACCTCGTAGAGGGCCCGCCTTATGAGATCATCGTCCTCTCCTATCCAGAGTTCGAGCATACCCTCATGTTCAACGCTCATCGGCCGGTCGAACAGGCCCCGGGAGCGCACACTGCCCCGAAGATGTACAGACTCCACACCGTCTACGGATTCACCGGGCAGGAACTCAACGTCCCTGAGCGTGAGCATCCACTGGAGAACCTCCCCCAGGGCCGGTCCCGCCAGTAGCGCGGACAGCCCGAGTGCGATTGCACCTGTCGATTCTTCCCATGTCGCCTCTTCTGTCACTTTCAGGAAGACCCGGTTGCCGTCGTACAGGACCTCGTAGGGGACCGGCAGGAGGTCCGGATCTAGGGCCAGGTGGCGTAGGTGGACTCGATGCGGGGCGGCAAACTCACCCTCGGTGGTCACCTGCCCGGATTCGAGCGTCTCCGTAGCCTCTTGTTCAGGGATGCCCACCTCCCAACTCGCCCTGAACCGGTGACTGTCCGCCGCGTCCGTTGCCTGCTGGACCCTCTGGGTCAGCGTGTAGATCTCTGCGGCGTGTTCCTTTTCCGATGAACTGCCGCCGCACCCCACGGCTAACACGAGCACCAGAATCCCGAGCAGGCCTTTGATCATCTTCCAGTACCTGGTTCTATAAGTCCGTGTTCGCAAGTATCGAATTAGGCCCGCTCATCCTGAGCAACGTCGAAGGACATGAGCGGGACTTGGCCCTCCGCTCGAATGGTTCGACAGGCTCACCACGAGCGGAGCACCGTAACGCGCTTTTTCGAAAACGATCGCTAGATCGCCACGGTGGCGGGCGGCGATACGCCGAATACAAGGTCCTTGGCGCGGTCGTTGGCGCCCACGCAGAGTATATGATACCGGTCGGGCGACTCCTGCATGGGCAGGAGCATCTCCTCCTGCTCCATGGGAGACAGGTCGTACAGCCACCTCCACGCCACCCGGACCTTGTCAGGGACGTTGAAGCTGTTGATCAGCTCCCGCACCGGCCTCTTGGCGTGGGCGTGTATGAAACTCCTGGCTGCCGCCTTCGTGTAGCCGTCGCCCGCTATCGGTCGGGCGTGGGCCGGGGCCATCAGGATGAGCGTTCCGCCGCGAGGACGTGCGTCGAGTTCTCCCGCCAATCCGTGTATGTAGCTGCCGCCCGCGGTGTCGCAGCAGTAGGCGATAGTCCTCAGGAGACCGTCACCCGTTTTGTTGCCCTGGTCGCCCACGTCTCGCTCCGAGCCGGTGATAAACACAGTGATCGTGCTCGCGCCTTTGTCGAATCCGTGCTCCACATGGTATGGCGTCCAGGGGGAATCCTCTTCGTTCTCGGCGAGCAGCATGGGGAACTTTCGGGCCGTCCCGATTGTGTCCATGTCCAGGTGGCCTGGATACCAGTGGCCGACGTTCTTGAGGGTGAGGAGCAGCGCCCGCCCGATCGTGATATTTACGATCGACTGTTTGCCGGGGCCCAGGGTCGCCCGCCCGCTGTTGATGCCCAGCGCCCTGGCTATAGGGCCGTTGACAATCCAGATGGGGCCGTTGGCGCTGGTGGACATCAGGCCGCCTCGGGCGTCCTGGGGGTCCAGCTCGGCCAGGGCCCTGGCGCCGGCGATCACCACGGGCAGATGCTCCGGCTGGCAGCCCGCCATGGCGGCATTAACGGCGATCTTCCTTACTGAGGCGTACCCGCTGCCGGGTGGCAGCATGCACACGACCTCGTCGGGGTCGAGAGCGGTCCCCTGGAGGAGTGCCTCCACCCGCTCCTCGGTCGGAGGGTACAGGGGGAAACCGTCACCCCAGTCACTGTCCAGGAACGCCCGATTGAATTGTTCCAGTGCGTCGAACTGGTCCGGCCCCTCGAAAGACTCGAGACTGTCTCGTTTTTCCGCGACGCCGGCCGCATCGATCGCGTGCCCATCTCCGGGTGTGGTCAGGAGCCGGATGACCTCGTCGATGGCCGGGTCGGTCTGCGCGATGGCTTCATCGACGGTGATGTTGTTGTAAACCTTGGGGACCACGGTGAACCTGACTGCCGCCATCCCGAAGGCCTTGGCGCTGGCTATGGCGTCGTCCTGGAACCCGTTGGACAGTATCGTCGCCGTCGGGATTCCCGCCTTTTCCAAGGCGACCATGTCGTGGATCATCCACGACGTGCACGACCCTCAGTCGGCCGTACAGCCGATGGCCGCATCCACCTCCCTTATCGCCTGGTCCATGAGAGCCGTCGGCGTGGGAAGTGCACCGCTGTAAAACTTCACCTTAACTCCGGGCACTCGCTGTTGGACCAGTTCTCCGGCCCGCCTGAGGGCAACGTCGCCGTTGGCCTTGCCGTTCCACACCAGCCCTATGGTCTTGCCCTCGAGACTTGCAGGGCGGGGCGCCATTGGCGTGGCTTCGACCTCTCCCAGGACGGGAGCCACCGGATTCATGACATCCAGTCGATACATCTCTTACTCCTTACTCGGTCGGTGGTCACAAAGGGTCTAGCGTCTGTCACCCTGAGGCCTTCCTAGGCCGAAGGGTCTGGGGAGGGGTCCCTCGCCACCCAAGATGCTTCGCGGAGCCTCAGCATGACACACTCCGTTCCCTTTTACACCAGCGTATAACCATTTTAGGGCCGGGTTCTAGCTCGCGGGAACGACCTCGACGTCGATGACGTATGGGGCCTGGGTCTTGCACATGCGTATCACCATTTCCCTGAAGGCGTCGGGCTGCATTACGCACTCGGGGCAGTCCTCGTTGGTCCCCTCGCTGTACCGGACCGTCAGGATGCCGTCGTCTAGTTCCAGAGGTTCGATGACCACGCCCTCGTTATCGCTGGTCGCGATCCTCATCGCGTTGAGGACCATGCTTACCTTCTCGTCCATCGGCACCTCGCTGTTTCCTGGCTAAGAATGCGGCCACGAAGAGTTTAACATCTGTCACCCTGAGCGAAGCGAAGGGTCTGGGTAAGGGGCTCCCATCCCAGACACCGACCGCCACCCAGCCCCTCCGAAGGATCGTCCCGCAAAGCCGAGACCCCGGATCCATCGGGAGAGTCCGCACCGATACCGATTAAGGTGGTGGACAAATGCTTCGTTATCCATTGCTGCAACCGGCATCTCCATAATAGCCCGATACCGGTTCCTGTCAACAGGCGGAACGTCCGTCGGAAAACCGAAGGCGGGGCCATTCAAAGATCGAAGTTGTCGGAGCTGCCCTGGGCCTTCCAGCCGAGGACCTCGGTGGCGTGGGCGGTCTCCCGCCAGCGCCAGCGGTTGTCCGATATGGCGTCGAAGATGTCGAACCGTAGCCCCTCGGGCGCGCTCAGACACTTGTCCACTGACCTGCCCCCCGAAAACTGGTCCAGGTGTAATGT
>CAZEDC010000091.1:0-5596 GCA_964510985.1 uncultured Dehalococcoidia bacterium | reverse complement strand
TGGGAAGCTCCGTGCCTCCGACAAGGCGTTCGTAGAACTCGTCGGCCGAGAGGTCGATGCCGTCCTTATAATATTCCTCTGTGCCGAAATGGACGTTCAACGGCACGACGGTGAGACCCAGGCTTTCGGCCAGCTCCGGGTGAAGGTCCGAGGTGCTGTCGGTGACTACTTTGACGGCCATGGCCGCTCCTATTCGATGGAGATTATGTAATGATAGTGGGGTTGGCCCCCGGCGACAAGCTGAACCTCATCAGCACCGGGAAAGTCCGTCTGGACCCTCTTCAAAGCCGAATTTGCCTCTTCGTCGGGCATCTCCTGGCCCGAGTATAGTGTCACGACAGCGCCGTCGAATACACCGGCCTCTTTCAGCAGGGATACCAGGGTCTCGGTCGGTTCGTCGCTCGCGGCGACCAGTTTGCGCTCCAGGAAGCCGATGATCTGGCCTTCCTTGACCGAGACTCCGCCAAGCTCGACGGGACGCACCGCGCGGCAGATCTCGCCGGTCCGGACCGACGACAGCACCTGCTCCATCTCGGAGATATTTTCCTCCAGGCCGGCCTCGGGATTGAATGCCAGCATGGCCGCGATACCCTGGGGAATAGTAGTGGAGGGAACGACGCTCATGGACTTGGCGGCCATCTCGACGGCCTGCCGGGCCGCCGGCACGATGTTCTTGTTATTGGGTAGGAAGATGACAAGGTCCGACGGGGCGTTATCGATGGCAGCGATGATCTCGTTGATGCTGGGGTTCATGGTGTCGCCCGCGGGCAGGATACCGGATGCCCCCAGGCCGGAGAACACCGTCTCTAAGCCCGAACCCCAGGCCACCGCCACGACCGAGACGGCGGCTGCATCCCGGCGTCGGGCGACCGAGTATTCGCGGTGCTGCTCGTCCATGCTCTCGATCTTGACGTGGGTCAGCCTTCCCATCGAGACGGCGTAGCTGACGATGGGGCCGGGGTCGTCCACGTGGACGTGGACGTTGAGCAAGGTGCCATCACCTACGACAACCGTTGACCGGGCCATCGTGATAAGTCTTCCGCGCACACCCTCAAGGTCCAGGTCCTCGCCTTCGATCAGGAACTGGGTGCAGTACCCGTAAAGCTCCTCGTCGGTTGCCTCCAGGAACTGCTGCGACACAACACGGCCCGTTGCTTCGACGCCTACGGGCTCCGGTGGCTGAATCTCGGCGAGGTCAGATTCCTCACCCGCTACGTAGAGCCGAACGCCCTCCAGGATAATAGACAGTCCGAAGCCACCGGCGTCCACCACCCCGGCGTCTCGCAGCACCGGAAGCATGGTCGGCGTCAGAGCGACGGTCTCCTCGGCGGCCTGACATACGGCGTCGAGGAGCCCCTGGAGCGTCGCGCCCGAGTCGGCGCTTCGGGCCGCAGCGTCGGCCACGCTGCTGATAACCGTAAGCATGGTACCCTCGACTGGTTCTCCAACAGCGCGGTAGGAGTATTCCCTGGCCGAGCGCAGGGCCGACGCCAACTCCCCTGAGCCGAAGTCCGACTTGTCATGCAGCTCCTGGGCTATGCCCTTGAAGAACTGGGAAAGGATCACGCCGCTGTTACCACGAGCGCCCATCAGGGCGCCCCGCGCCATGGCCGAAGCAAACTCGCCGGCCGAAGAGTCCCGGACAGCCTCGGTGGCCCTCATCATGTCCTGCAAGGTGAGGAACATGTTGGTGCCGGTGTCTCCATCTGGGACCGGAAAAACATTGAGGACGTTGACGGCCTCGATGTTGCTCTCGAACAGCCGCGTGGCGACGGTGAACATCGCCCGCAGGTCTTCACCGTCGAGTCGGGATCTGGCCTGAGGAGGTGAATCAGGGTTTGTCATTGTAGTTGCTGAACGCCGCCTGGTGTGCTATCTTTTTCCTTACTTTGCTGTAAATTTCACAACCTGCGGTGCTGCTGGCCAAATCAGTGTGCTCCAGTCTGTTGTCTGCTACTTGAGCCAGAACGGCACCCGAGGACCGGAAAGAACCCAATTCCATAGAGCCGGAATCAGACAGCAGATAGACAGTTTCGTCGATTCTACACAGACCCTAAAGGACAGTCAAAGGTAAGTTATGGCGAGATGCGAAGTTTGCCTCAAATCGGGCCAGTCAGGAAACAACGTCAGCCACTCGAAACGTCGGACCAAAACGCGCTGGTCCGCCAATGTCCAGAGAGCTACGATCTACAAGAACGACATCCCCAAACGGATCAACATCTGCACCCGGTGCCTGCGTTCCCACTATAAGGTGGCGCTGAAAGGCTAGGCGGATCGGGTGACCGTTGCACTCCCAGCCATATGCCGGGGAGACGTGCGACTCTTGAAACTCGGGCGGGCCGCGCTCTACGCTCCAGTCAGAAGCAGGGCATTCATATAGGAGGGGGAATGGCCGAGTACACCAAAAGCGAAGCCATGGACTGGGCCAGGGAGAATATCCGGGGCCAGTGGACGACCCTGATGACGCCGTTCACCCCGGAGGACGAGCTGGACGAGGACGGGCTCCGCCGAAACATACGTCACATCCGGTCGCTGGGTACCCACGGCGCGGGCTGCACGTGGGGCATGGGGGAGTTCTGGAGCCTGACCCGTGAGGAGCGGACACGCGTCTACGACATCGTTAGCGACGAGGCCTCCGGCGAGTGGCCCATCGGAGCCCACGTGACCCATACCTCTGTCAAAGAAATGCTGGCCCTCTCACGACACGCGGAGGCCGTGGGGTTCGACCTGCTGATGGTCGCCACCCCTTACATGGTCACCAAGACCGAGGAGCAGGTCCTCGAATATGTCCGGCTCCTGGCCGCCGACTCTTCGCTGGCGATAATATTTTATAACTCGCCCCAGTTCGGAATGGTAGTGAGCGCTCAGGGTCTGAAGCGGATCTGCGACATCCCCAACGTAGTGGGCGTGAAGGAGGCCAGTTTCAACCAGGAACTGTCCATCGAAACTCACCTGCTGGTGGGCCGGGATGCCATCATCAGCACCCCGGACGAGTGGATCCTCTTCAAAGGGAGAGAGCTGGGCTTCGAGCAGCAGGTCATGTTCGCCAACACCTCGGACTGGCGTTTCGATACGCCGGACGAGAACCATTATGTTCGGTTCATCGACAAGGCCATGCGGGGCGACTTGGACGACGATTACTACGAGGAGCGCATCCGGCCCATCAAACAGGTCTCCGACAAGTGGTGGGGCCGAACAGTCCAGAAGCAGAACGGGGCGCTGCCGGTGCCCTTGTGCAAGTACTGGGGCGAGCTGATGGGTATGACCGGGGGACACGTAAGGCCCCCCATGTTCGACCTCTCGGACGAGGACAAGGAAGAGCTACGACGGGACCTGGAAGCGGTAAGAGCATAGGCTCAGCTAGGTGGTAGGTGAGACTCGATGATTTTGATGGTTAGCGTTCAGAACCTGACTGAAGCCCTGGAGGCGCTAAAGGGCGGCGCCGACATCGTCGACGTGAAAAACTTACAGGAGGCCCTGGTTGGCTCGGCCCATCCCAGGGTGGTCAAAGAGGTCCGAGAGGCCGTGCCCATGGAGAACCACGCCAGCGTAACCCTGGGAGTGGTCCCGGACCAGGTTGGAACAGTGGCCATGGCCGTCTACACAGCCGGGATCCTGAGGGCTACCTCGGTAAAGGTTGGCTTCATGAAGACTGAGTATGAGGCCGCCAGAGAGACCCTCCTGGCATCTCGCGAAGCCCTGGAAGGGTTCGATACCAAGCTGATAGGCTCTTTATTTGCCGACAACCCACTCCACGACGGGCTCGACCCCCACCTCATGGTCAGGTTGGCGAGGGAGGGACAGTGCGACGGTTTCCTGATAGATACTCTGACCAAGGACGGCAGGAACCTGTTCGATTTCATCCCGGAGAGTGAGTTGCGGGAGATGGTGTTCGAGGGTAAAGAGTTGGGAATGAGCACGGCCCTTTCGGGCCACCTGAGGATAGAAAACCTGGACGAGTTGGCGCGTATCAACCCCGACATAGTCGGTGTCCGTGGCGCCGTCTGCCAGAAAGGCGACCGGGGCTCCGGCGTGCACTGGGAGGCTGTGGCTGAGTTCAAGCGTCAGGTCGAGCTACGCGAAACAGGTGAGGTTGACGTATACGGCACAGCGGGCACCGGCACGGCCGACCGCACAAACGGCATGGACGGCGCCGACAACGGATGGATCGTGGTCGACGGCACGGGCAAGACCTGCGCCGGAATCATCGCTGCTCTTGGCGAGCAGGTGCGGAGAGGCAGCGGAGCGTTCATCGAAGTCATCATCCCCGACGTGCTGAACACCTATGACATCATGGTCTGGGCAGAAAAGGGCCAGCACAGTATAGTCACCCAGCGCAAGGATCCCAGCGGCTCCGTAAGGATGCTGATAAGGCCTTAGGACCGTCCGTCGTCGCCCTGGCCCCGGTTAGTCCGCTCCCTCTTTCCTCCACCTCACCCGCCGTCAATAGTCTTCTCCTGTGATCCCCTCGCGCCGGCCATAGAGGACTGAGTCCTCTATGGAATCCCCTACTCGATAACATGGGTGTGACCCTCTTGCATGTTGACCGCCGTTCCCGGGTTCCTGGTAGGGGAACTGCATCGTGTGGCTGTCTAAAGGCAATTTTGCTTGCGGGGGGTGATGCGGCATGTTAGGATGAAATCGACCCCATAACACCAACATATGATCGCACTAAACGTCACAGATACCGCCGAAATAATCGCAATGGTCCGAGACATTGTGTTGCTAGTGCTGTTGACGGTCTCGATCATGGTGGTGTTGGTCCTGTATTTCAAGATCTCGTCGGTCATCGATTCGGCTAAACGAACGATGAGAGACACGGAGGATATCGTTACGACGGTGGCCAACCGGGTGGTGGGTAGGGCCGTGGCCGGATCGGGCGTCGCCTTTGGCGTCGGCAAGGTCGCGGCATTCCTCTTCGGACTCTCGAAGAGGAAACGTAGACGAGGAACAAAAGGAGGTGATGACGATGGCAGATAATGATAGTGGTGGTTCCTTCATCATAGGATTTTTGGTGGGCGGAATAGTCGGAGCAGCCGTCGGCGTCCTTTTGGCGCCCCGGCCCGGTACTGACACACGAGCAGACTTGGCCGAGCGCAGCGAGGCCTGGCGGGCAAGGGCTGAGGAGTTGGCCGCCACGCTACGGGAGAGGGTCGGACCGGCTGTCGAGGGCGTGCGGGAGCGAGTCGGACCGGCTGTGGAGAGCGTCAGGGAGCGCATGGAACCGGTCGTCGAACAGGTGAGCACGCGAGTCGGACGATCTCGACGAGCAACTTCCATCGACGGCGAGCAGGAAGCGGAACCAGCGGAGGCGGAGGTGGAGGAGAAGGCGTAGCGGCGTCCTTCGTCCCTGACAAGAGCTGAATCCGACAACGGGCACGCAATGCGCCTGCGGTGACGGCCTGAGAAAAAAGTAATATCCAGGGGCCCCGATACTTCGGGGCCCTTAACTTTTTGAAACGGCCGACGAGACGTGCATCGGGTATGAGCCGAATACCTTGAACAGGGACACCTGGGCCTTGACTTCGTCGAGGGCTTCCTTCAAAACAGGGTCCTCTCGGTGACCCTCCAGGTCTACGAGAAAGATATAGCGACC
>CAZEDC010000090.1:0-16308 GCA_964510985.1 uncultured Dehalococcoidia bacterium | reverse complement strand
CACACATGGTGGACGAGTTCGTAAACATCGACGAGCTGATGGTCTCCACAAAGGCCTACTGCCTTGCCGCCATGGACTGGTGCGGCGTGGCATAGATCCGCCAATGTCACCCTGAGCGACACTCCGACATGTCACCCTGAGCGCAACGTAGCGGAGTCGAAGGGTCTGGGGAGGTGGAGCGTTCTTCCCATCCTTCAGCCATATCCGCCCAAGATGGATTCAGTGACTCGATAAGAGCGACTTTTTTTCTTCGCAACCACCCCCCTTGATCTGTTTCTCCCTTTCGATAGCGGATCGCACATCGCCCGTGGCCTCGTAGTATACGAGCTTTGAGACATTGTACTTTTGGGTAAATCCTCCCACGAGTTTGTGGCGATGTTCGTATACCCTGCGTGTCAAGTCATTGGTCACACCGATGTACAGTGTTCTTCGGCGGCTGGCCATAATATAAACGTAGAACTGGTTCAAAGCAGTACCGACCCCACCACCAGATTCTTCGCTTCGCTCAGAATGACAAAAAGCAGCGCCTGCCGATGAAACCCTCACATCGAGTTTCCTAGGGGACGGCGTCCCACCGCCACACTAACCTGCACCAGGTCTGGTTCGACAGGCTCCTAAACAGAGGAGCCGTCTCTCAGGCGCCGCGTCTCGGCTTCGTCCAGCTCCATGGTCTGTGAGTCGACCGCCACGCCGTACACCTCGCGGGCACGCTCCGGCGAGATCATGCCCTCCAGCACGTCCGATCGGACCGCCTCGGCGTCCCGGAGCCGTGGGCTGCCCCAGCCGCCGCCGCCCGGCGTTTCTGTCACGATGAGGTGGCCTCCATCGACATAGGTGGTGACCTTGGAAGGCAAGGCGTCCTCCCGCCCGTTGGGACCGACGACCCAGCACCTCGACACCCCGCCGGGCCGTCCTCCAAAAAGTCCCCAGGGCGCCACTCTGGCGCGGTCCGAGCTAACGGTCAGCTGGACCTCCTTGCCCAGCACACGCAGGGCGCGCCTCAGGCCCAATCCTCCACGATGCTCGCCGGGCCCCTCTGAATCCGGCACCAGACCGTAGGTCTCGACCCGCAGGGGGTAGGCCGCCTCGATGGCCTCCACCGGGGCGTTGCGGGTGTTGGTCATGTGATTCTGGACCGCGTCCATGCCGGTCGTGTCGTGACCGGCGCCCTGGCCCCCGCCGTAGGTCTCGATGTACTGAAAATAGCTGCCGTCGCGCGGGTCCATCCCCCCAACGTTCAAGAGATTCATGGTCCCGGAGGATGCCGCCGCGATCCTTTTGGGGACCGCCTTAGACAGTGCGCCCATCATCACGTCCACGATGCGCTGAGTGGTGATGATGTTGGCGTTGCACACCGCATTGGGGTACACCGCCGAGAGCATGCTGCCCTCTCGGGTGACGATATCGATGGCGCGGTATGCGCCGGCGTTGGAGGGAAGGTCGGGATCCAGCACGGCCTTGACGACGTAGTACACGCAGGCGGCCACAGACGGCCAGCGGCAGTTGAGCGGCCCGCGGGCCGCGTCATCGGTGGCGCTGAAATCGATCCGCATCGAGTCGCCCCCGGCCTCCAGGGTGGCCCGGATGGTGTAGTCCTTATCGACGATCCCATCGCCTTCTATGACATCCTCGAAGGAGTAGGAGCCGGGCGGAATGGCACCGAGGGCGGCCCGCATTCTGCGCTCGGTGTAGTCGAGCATCTCCTGGAGGTACCTCTGGACGGTCTCCATGCCGTACTTGTCGCCCAGCTCGCCCAGGTGGTGCTCACCGACGGTGTTGGCGGCGTACTGGGCCTCCAGGTCGCCGTGGACCTCGAAGGGGGTCCTGATGTTCTGGGACATCAGCGCCCACAGATCGCGGTCCAGCCTGCCTCCACGGAAGAGGCGTACCGGCGGGATCTGCAATCCCTCCTGGTATATCTCGGTCACTCCGAAGGGCATGGAACCGGTGGCATAGCCGCCCATATCCACGTGGTGGGCCTGGTTGGCGGCGATGGCGACGATCTCCCCCCTGTAGTAGATCGGCGACATGATGCACAGGTCGTTGAGGTGCCCCGGCCCGGCCGGATAGGGCAGGTTGCTGGCGATGGCGTCGCCGGGCTCCCACTGCTCCAGTGGGAAAATGTCCAGGGCCGTCCGCACCGCGCCGTGCATGGTGCCCAGGTGTACGGGCGTACCGGACTCGCTCTGGGCAACCACCTCGCCCGTGGCGGTGTAGATGGCGCAGGAGCAGTCACGCCGGTCCTTGATGTTGGTGGAGTAGCTCGCCCGTACCAGGGAGGCGTTCATCTCCTCGGCGATGGAGTAGAAGGCGTTGCGCATCACCTCCAGCGTGATGGGGTCGGTGGCGGAAGTGCTCATGGTTGACTCCGGTCCAGTATAGCGTTGCGGTGGGCATCGACCCGGGCGCACTGGCCGGGCCAGACCACCGTGGTCGAGTCCAGCTGCTCCAGTACCGCGGGGCCGGTGATCTCATCGCCCGGCCTCAGCCGCGAGCGGTCGTAGACCGCTGTCTGTAAAAACTCCTGGTTGAAGTAGACCTGCCGGTAACCGTCCAGCGCCTGGCCTGGGTCGGTGACGCCGTCGGTCCGCTCGGCAGTCAGCTTCGGCTGAGGCAACCGCGCAAGGGCCGTGAGCCGCACGTTGACAATCTCCACCGGGTTCTCGGGGTTGGCGTAGCCGTACCGGTGGGCATGGGCCTTGTGAAACCCTTCGGCCAATTCGGCGATCGCCTCCGGTGACAGCCGTCCGCCCGCCACCGGCACCTCGAGCTCGAACCCCTGTCCCAGGTACCGGGCGTCGGCAAGGCGGAGCAGCTCCACGCCCTGGGCCGGCAGTCCCTCGCGCTTCATCTGCGCCAGGGCCTCGGCCTCCATCTCCACGTAGCGCCGGTCAAGGTCGCCGGGGTCCGCCCGGTCGACCGTGCTCAGCACGGTGCGCACGTAGTCGTGGCGCATGTCGGCCATCAGCAGCCCCAGGGCGGAGGTCACGCCTGGGGCGATGGGTACCAGCACCCGGGGGATGTCAAGCTCTGCCGCCAGCTCGGCGGCGTGGACCGGGCCGGCGCCGCCGAAGGCCACGATGCAGAACTCCCGGGGGTCGTACCCCTTGGCCACGGAGACCACCCTGATGCCCTTGATCATGGTGGCGTTGATGACGCGGATGATACCCTCGGCGGCCTCCTCCAGGCCCAGTCTCAGGGGCGTGGCTATCCGGTCGGATACGGACCTGCGGGCCTGCTCCACGTCCAGCACCATGTCGCCACCCAGAAAGCGGTCCGGGTTCAGACGGCCCAGGACCAGGTTGGCGTCGGTCACCGTGGGCTCTTCACCCGCTTTGCCGTAGCAGGCCGGCCCCGGGTCCGCGCCGGCGCTCTGGGGGCCGACTCGCAGAGCGCCGCCCGCGTCGATCCAGGCGATGCTTCCGCCCCCGGCCCCCAGCGTGTGGATGTCCACGGTGGGCACCTTGACCGGGAATCCCTCGATCTCGCTCTCCCGCGTGCGGCGCACCTCGCCCTGGCTGGACAGGCAGATATCGAAGCTGGTCCCGCCCATGTCCACCGAGATAGTGTTGGGCTCGCCCGCCTGGTCGGCCAGGGCGACGCCGCCGATGACGCCGGCGGCCGGCCCCGATAGAATGGTCTGTATGGGCTTCTCCACGGCGGTTTCGGCCCCCATGATGCCGCCGTTTGACTGCATGATGTGCAGGTCCGACTCCACCCCGACCTCGGATATGCCCCGCTGGAGGCTGCGCAGGTACAGGCCCATGACCGACCCCACGTAGGCGTTGATGGTCGTGGTGCTCATGCGGTCGTACTCTTTGAACTCGGGAAGGATATCGGCCGAAAGCGAGACCGTGACATCGGGCAACTCCCGGGCCAGTGCCGTGCCGATGGTCCGCTCGTGAGCGGGGTTGGCGTAGGAATGAAGGAGGCAGACGGCCACCGAGTCCACGCGGGCCGCTCGCAGTTTTTCGACGACGGTGTCCAGTTCCCGTTCATCGAGTGGCTCCAGGACCTCACCGGTGTAAAGGACACGCTCCTTGACCTCGAAGCGGAGGTGTCGCGGCACCAGCGGGTCGGGCCGCCGTATGCGCCAGTCGTAGAGGTTGGGCCTGTCCTGGCGGCCGATGTGGAGCACGTCCCGGAACCCCTGGGTGGTTACAAGGGCCGTGCGCGCACCCTTCCGCTCCAGGACGGTGTTGATGGCCACCGTGGTCCCGTGGATGAAGAAGGTGATCTCCGAGGGCGGGATTCCAAGCCGCCCGACGAGCTGCTGGAGTCCAAGGGTGATGCCGGCGGTCTGGTCGGCCGGGGTTGATGGCGTTTTCGCGAACTCCAGCAGGTTGCTGTCCACATCGTACAGGGCCAGGTCGGTGAAGGTCCCGCCGACGTCCACTCCAAGACGGTAGCTCATGTCTTTTCCACTGCTCCTGTGTTCCGAGGCACGGGTTGAATTTCTCCTCGGGGTGCTCATACCCGGATGCGAGGGGGCGCTATCCGCGGCCGGATTGGCAGGGCCAGATTGGCGGCGCCACCCATTCTACAGGTAGGGATTGTGTCACGCAATTGGGGGTCAGGGCCCCACTGGCCCGTTTAAAGAGCGCGTCTAGCATCTACTATCGCAAATCAGCGTAACCATGTCACCCTCCACGTCCCGCTCATCCTGTCCGCCACCTTAATCGGTATTGGCGCGGACTCCGACCCCTCGGAGAGCAACGTCGAAGCATGTCCTGAGCGAAGTCGAAAGGGACATGAGCGGGACTTGACCCTCCGCTCGTATGGTTCCCTTCAGCTTCGCTCAGGATAAACTAGGCCACCACGAGCGGAGCATTATAACGCCCTTTTTCGCAACCAGATACTAAATGTGGATGGTTGACCGTTTCACAGGCTATTCAATAGCGCTGGCACAACAGTTGACACGGCTCGCCGAACAGCAAATCCGGCTGTGTGAAACGCATTTGTAACGACTATGGTAATGATATAGTATTACGCGCAAATATTAGGAGACCGAAAGGAGACCGCCATGGCGAACGGATACATGGGAAAGCTCTTGGACGTAGACCTTACCACCGGCGAACTGAAGGACTTTCCGCTGACGGACGAGATGTGCCAGACCTACATCGGTGGGTACGGCATCGGCGCAAAGATCCTCTACGATAGGATGAAGCCCAACGTCGATCCCCTGGGGCCCGACAACCTGCTGGGGCTGATAACCGGCCCGATGACCGGCACCCCCTGTATCGAGGGCAACCGGTTCGTCGCGGTGTGCAAGTCGCCCCTCACCAACACCTGGGGCGACGCCAATTGCGGCGGGACCTTCGGCCCTCACCTGAAATTCGCCGGCTACGACGGCGTGGTCCTCGCGGGCGCCGCCGACAGCCCAACGTACCTACTCATCGAAGAGGGCGTTGCTTCGCTGCACGATGCCTCGGACCTCTGGGGCATGGACAGCAACGAGGTGGAGGATGTCCTGATTGCCAGGCACGGTAGGGGTAGCCAGGTGGCCTGCATCGGCCAGGCCGGCGAGAAGCTCTCCCTGATCTCCTGCATCATGAACGACAAGGGGCGCGCCGCAGGCCGCTCGGGCGTCGGGGCCGTTATGGGCTCCAAGAAGCTCAAGGCCATTGTGGTCAAGGGCAAGGCCGAGGTGCCCGTACCGGACCTGGACAACGTCAAGGAGATGCGCCGCAGGCACCTCAAGGTCTACGACGAGGGGATGTACGACTTCTTCCACATCTCCGGCACTGTCGGTCTGACCAGCGGGGCGACCATTAACGGCGATGCCCCGATAAAGAACTGGGGCGGCGCCGGCCCGGTGGACTTCGAGCCGGGGATCGAGAAGTTCGAGTGGGACAACATCAAGGACTACCAGTCACGCCGGTACGGCTGCTGGCGGTGCAGCCTGGCCTGCGGCGGTCACACCTCGGTCAAGGAGGGCAAGTTCAAGGGTGTCGCGCACCATAAGCCCGAGTACGAGACCGCGGGCGCCTTCGGCACGATGACCCTCAATGACGATTTCCCGTCGCTTATCAAGCTCAACGAGCAGTGCAACCGCTACGGGCTGGACACCATCTCCGCCGGTGTCACCATAGCCTTCGTCATCGAGTGCTTTGAGAACAACATCCTGACCCTGGAGGACACCGACGGCATCGAGATGACCTGGGGCAACGTCGACTCCATCGTCGCCATGACCGATAAGCTGGGCATGCGCGAGGGTTTCGGCGACGTGATCGCCGACGGGGTCCGGAAGGCCGCCGAGCGCATCGGCAAGGGCTCTGAGCAGTACGCCATACATGTCCAGGGCCAGGAACTGCCCATGCACGACCCTAAGTTCGAGCCGGCGCTGGCCACCACCTACGTGATGGATGCGACCCCCGGCCGTCACACCCAGGGCCAGGAAGGCATCGTGCCGCCTGGTTTAGACCTCGACCGGGGCGAAAAGTACGACTACACCGGCAAGGGCGAGATCCACAGAACAATGGCATCGCTGATGCACGTGGTAAACGCCGCGGGCATCTGCGAGTTCGGATACATGACCTACGGTGTGAACTTCCTGGTCGACTTCATGACGGCCATCACCGGCACTGAATGGGACGTGGACAAGTTCGTGGAGACGGGCGAGCGCATCGGCACACTGCGCCACGCCTTCAACTTGAGGGAGGGTCTCAATCCTCTGGAGTTCTACGTGCCGCCGCGCATGATCGGCGAGCGTCCCCTAGAGGTCGGCAACGTCCGGGGGGTGACCGTGGATCTCAAGACCCTGACCAGCGAGTATCTGGAAGCGGTCGACTGGGACCCGAAGACCACCCGACCCAGCGACAAGAAGCTGGAGGCTCTGGGACTGGGCTTCGTCGCCAAGGACATCTAGCGCCCTCGTCTGCATCCCTTTCCGTAGAAGACAGGAGCCCCGACGTGAGTCGGGGCTCCTCCCTTTTTCTCTCGGACCGCCAGGGGCGGCCGTTTCCGAGCCCGGCAGGGACGCCAGTACTCAGTAACACAATTGTTGATCTATCCCACCCGCCCGATAGGATTTTGGGGAGGGAGCCCCCAAGGCCCCCTCCACCCCGATGTATCGGGGTGGGAACCCCCGCTAGAGCGGATTAAAAACTGGCCGTGGCATGCGGCACCTAAACGGATCGATATTTAGCAAACTAAGCACTAGTATTTGCTTACGAATTTCGCGTTACAATGCTCCGCTCGTGTTGGCCTAGTTTATCCTGAGCGAAGCCGAAGGGAACCATACGAGCGGAGCGGGGAGTCCCGCTCATGTCCTTCGACAGTGCTCAGGATGAGCGAGACTTAGAGCGTGGCTTGTTTACGCGGATTTTCGACAGGAATCCCTAGTACCCTAGCATCTTGTCCACCACGTTCCTGAGCGGCTCTCCGGCCAGGTACCGGTGCATGTTCTCCTCGAAGACGTAGTAGGTCCGCTCGTACAATTCCGGCGAGTTGCCGGCGATGTGCGGCGTCAGTATCACGTTGTCCAGGTCCCAGAGTTCGCTCTCTGGAGGGAGCGGCTCCTCGGCCACGACGTCGAGCCCGGCGCCGGCGATGCGGCGGTTCTTCAGGGCGTCCACCAGGGCGTTTTGCTCTACGATCCTTCCGCGCGAAGTGACGATCAGGTAGGCCGTGGTCTTCATCCTGGCCAGCTCCGCCGCGCCAATCATGTTCTCATTGGCCGCGGTGTATGGGACCGTAACCACGACGTAATCCGACCTCTCCAGCAGGTCGCCCAGCCTATCCACGCTCCAGACGTCCTCGACGACCGGCTCGCCGTCAACGTCGTGCCTGTCCACCGCCAGGACGTTCATCCCCAGCGCCTTGCACCGCCAGGCGGCCTCTGTCCCCGACTTGCCGAGCCCGACGATGCCCACCATCTTACCGTAGGCCATCTGCACCACCGACAGCGCGTACTCCTGGTCCCAGCGTCGCTCTCGCTTCTGTCGGGCGAACTCCACCAGCCCACGGCTGAACGCCAGAATCATGGCCACCGCGTGCTCTCCAATCTGGGGACCGCCGGCGCCCTGTGCGTTGGTGACGATCACGGGCGACTCCCGCGCCGCGGGGACCCGGTCGAAGAACCCCTCGATCCCGGCGTCGAGAGTCTGGACCCACTTAAGGCTCTCGGCCGCCTGGAACTGGGGGTTGCTCGGGTAGCCGAAGACGACCTCGGCGTCCTGGATCTGGCGTTCTATCTCGGCGGGTTCCACGGCCTCGACGAACTCCACAGCCGGGAAGCGTTCGCGTAGTCGCGGATAGAATGGCTTGGCCCACTCAGGTAGCAGCAGTGCTTTCATACGAGTTGCGTCCTCCTGGTTTGGGACTCTTGTCTAAGTGCCTCAAACAAAACCTCCACCTGTGTCATTCTAGAGGAGCCCCGATCACATCGGGGCGACGAAGAATCTGTCCGCTACCTTAATCGGTATTGGCGCGGACTCTCCCGGTGGGTCCGGGATCCCGGCTTTGCGGGACGATTCTTCGGAGGGGCGGGGTCCCAGTCGGTGTCGTTTATTACACCCAGCCACCCCAGATTCTTCCCCCGACACGTCGGGGTCAGAATGACAGCTTGGGTTTTGTTATACGCTCTAAGTGTCAGTCTAACCCCGAGACCAGGTCAACGGCGGCAGCAACCAGGCTCTCTCCTGCCTGGTGCGAAAAGGGGCTGGTCGTGGTCCCGTAGAAGCGCCGATACCGGTCCTGGCCGGCAATATCCTCCAGCGGCACATCCGCTATCTCCTCGTGGGCCATTCGTGTCGATATGTATCCGATGTAGTCGTTGCAATAGCTGGCGACCCACGTCGTCCCCCGGCCGGCGTCGTCTTTGATCCGGGAGCCCAGCTCGTTGAACAGCTCCCCCGGATTGCACGCAATCCGCAGGTCTCCGATGCGGAAGGCCTGTAGCTCGGCGGCGATGGGAGGCTTGTCCTGGTCCCTGGCCAGCGTCAACTGGGCCATACCGGTGCCGTAGACAGCCGGGTTCTGCATGGCCGAGACGGCGGTGTTGGTCCCTTCGGCCCATGTCTCCCGCAAATAGGTGCCGTGTTTTTGGACCAGTTCCCGATGCAGACGTTCCGCCGCCTCGACGGTCCAGGACACCCGCTGGCGTGGCATTTGGATTATCCGGGATGCCGCGCCCAGTGTCACATCTCGTTGGACGGCGGCCCGCTCCAGAGTGGCAACCACCTCCGCGCCCAGCGCCGTTCCGAAAGCCTCGGTGTCGTCGAAGGTGTGCATGTGTTTCGACTCTGTATTGCCCATCCACCAGTCGAAGGGATGTACGTCGCCGCCGGCGCCGGATATGAACATGCATACACAGCCTGGGTCGGCGGCCTCTACGAAATCGCACGCAACGCCGGTGAAATCGGCCGACCACGTCAGGTACTGGCCGCCGACGGTCAGGTTATGGCACGCCCAGTTGATCAGGCGCGCCAAGGGAGTGCCGTCGCTCCGGTCGATCCGCAGCACGCCCACCGCGGTGTCCACCGGACGCTCCTTGTACTGGCGGTTCACGGTCATGCCCGGAAGGTCCCCCCAGGCGTATCCCGCCACAGCAGGCTCGAGTGCATGGGATGCCTCGTAGACCGCTCCCGCCACCTGGTCGGCCATGTACTCGGTGTACAACTCGAGCAACGGCGGGACCGACCGGAAGATGTCGGGTGTGGTGTGATTGTGGGTTGAGTTGACCAGCAAATGGTCTGCTGGAATCCCGGTCAACCGCCTGATTTTCGCGCGGATAGCGTCCAAAGTCTCTCTGGTTATCCCGCAGACGTCCAGTGCCACCACGGCGATTTTGCCGGCGCCGTCATCCAGCACCAGCGCTTTGGCGTACAGGTGGTCATGGACGCCGGTGGAGAGCCCCTGACGCAGCACCCATGCGCCCATGGGGTATCCGAGCGGCGGCGTGATAACCGCTTTCGCCGCTCCGGCTCGGAATTCACTCATACGGTCTACTGTCCCTTCCCTGAGGCTTGCAATTATATGCAGACATTGCCGCACCTCATTTTGCATCCCACCCAGACCCTCCCCGGGCCTCCGGCCCAGCCAAAGGTAGGCCCCAAAACCCCCAGAAATAAAACCCTTGCGGGTGGGTGGAATAGATCAAGAGTTGTGGAACTAAGCGTTAGCCCCAGTTCCCGTACTCGCCGGGCAAAGTCTTGCGGGCGAACTGAACCTGGACACCGTCGGGATCGTAGAGGTTGGCGATGTGCCGCCCCGACTGGATGTTCTGCAACGGCTCGAACTTGAATTCCAGGCCCTGGTCTTTTCCTTCCCGGTAAGCCGCGCCGGTGTCGGCGACCTCGAAGGCTATGTGGTCCACTCCCGTCTTCTGGCCCTTCTCAGCCTGGTGGAGCTCGACCCTCACCGGGGATTCGTCGTCGCCGCTGAACAGGAACACGACGTTCCCGTTGTCCAGTGTCCCCTCCGGCGTCAGGCCCAGCTTCCGGTAGAACTCCACCGACTTCTTCACGTCGGCGCAGACGATGTCGAGATGCTCCAACCTCAGTAGCTTCATGGCCGTCCTCCCAGAAACGGATTCCTTGCTGTTTCAGCTTCATCGATCAGTGTCCGGTACGTTGTGAGACACGTCCGAACTGACAATACTCAAGAACCGCCGGGTTGTCCAGCGGTCGCCGGAAATAGCACCTGTACGGTGTCTAAGGTGCAGAAAAGACTGAAATGTGTTATGATAATCTTTACTCCGCAATCAAGTTGCAGCCTCGTTCCGCTTCCTGCTGCCCTGTGTTCTTGACCCACGGACCGCATGCGACGTTTGCTACCGATGAGGAGAATCCAAACCAATAGGAGCGCCGCATGAATATATATGTGGGAAACCTTTCGTTCGACGAGACAGCCGAGAGCCTGGAGACCGCATTCACCGCACACGGAGAGGTCTCCTCGGCAAGAGTTATCACGGACCGATACTCGGGAAGATCCCGGGGATTCGGGTTCGTCGAGATGCCCAACCAGTCCGAGGCCGAGGCCGCCATGGCGGCCCTGAACGGGAAAGAGTTGAACGGCAGGACACTGACCGTCAACGAGTCCAAGCCCAGAGAGAACAGAGGCCAGGGCGGAGGAGACTCCCGCTGGTAGCCTGACCGGCTAGCGACCGGTCCTCATCCGCCTCACCGGTTTTAAGCGGGATAGGTGAGTTGGACGCCGGACAGGTCGTAATAACCAGACTGAAGTCTTGCAAAGGCAGACGCGGCCAAAGGTCGCGTCTGCCTTTCGCATTACGGAGACCCCTCTTCCCATCCTCACCGCCCTCGGACCAGACCGACCACCACAATCCTGGTAGACACCGGGGGCTTGACACCGCAATTTCAGGCGCATAGTCTGCGTGTGACGGATATCACATATTGCGGTTTTCGAATGTTCGCCGTCTCGTTCCCGGCCCATAGAACTTGCCAACCGCACTAGCATCTGGTTGCGAAAAAGAGCGTTACAATGCTCCGCTCGTTGTGAGCCTGTCGAACCATGCGAGCGGAGTGGGTAGTCCCGCTCATGTCCTTCGACTTTGCTCAGGATGAGCGGGACATGGTTACGCGGGCTTAAGATAGCAGATACTAGCCTTGAAAGTGGCCGCCGTGATGACTGTAAAGGTGGAGGCTATCTCGTGGCTCACCCGCGTGTTCCAAGAGGAGCAGCGGGTCCGGCGGTCGTGGGAGGAGGAGGTCGAGGGAGCGGACACCGTCAGGGACTTCTTCCAGCAGCTATGCGCCCGCTACCCGCAGTTCGGTGAACTGGTCTACGACACGTCCTCCGATAACGTCACCGGCATGGTCAGCGTCATCTTCAATGACCGCGTACTGGAGCTGGCAGGCGGTCTGGACGCCGAGATCCACGATGGCGACAGCATCGTCCTCCTGCCGGCCTTCGCCGGAGGCGGTTAATCCCCTCAGTCCGCTCCCCGGTGAACCGCAGCAGACCACAGTAAACAAACAAGAAGCAAAACGGACAGGAGGCACCACAATGTCGTCAGACACCAAAGGGTACGCAGGCAAGCTCCTCCGCGTGGACATGACTCAGGAGGAGACCTGGGATGAGCCGCTGGACGAGGCGGTACTCAAGGACTACCTGGGCGGCGCCGGCCTGGGCACCAGGATCCTCTACGACGAGGTGCCTCCGGGCGTCCAGTGGGCCGATCCGGACAACCGGCTCATCTTCGCCACCGGACCTCTGGGTGGCACCACCATAGGCGGCTCCGGCACATTCACCGTGATCACCAAGGGCCCCCTGACCAACGGCGCCACCACGACCCAGGCCAACGGCTTCTTCGGCGCCTTCCTCAAATTCTGCGGCTACGACGCCGTCGTGGTCCAGGGTGCGGCCAGCCGCTGGCTCTACCTCCACATCTCCAACGGCGGCGCCGAGCTGCGCGACGCCTCCCACCTGCTGGGGAAGGACACCTGGGAGACCGACGACGCCGTCAAGGCGGAGCTAAAGAGCAAAGAGGGCTCTATGAGTGTGTTCGGCATCGGGCCGGCCGGCGAGAACCTGGTCAGGTTCGCCTCCGTGGCCGGGGACAAGGGCCACGTGGCCGGCCATAACGGGACCGGGGCCGTCATGGGCTCCAAGAAGCTCAAGGTAATCGCGGTGGACAGGGGACGCCAGAGGCTCTCGCTCCACGACCGCAGGCAGCTCCTGGAGATCTCGCGAAGTTTCCTGGAGCGGACCAAGAGCCGTGGAGGCGCCCTCGACACCTTCAACTGGGGCACGCTCCAGGGCGTGGTCAACGCCGAGCGGGGAGGCTATCTCCCCATCAAGAACTACCAGACCAACGTGTTCGACATCTCCCCGGAGGAGTTGGACAAGTTCAGCGCGGAGTACATCCGGGGCAACTTCGATCCCACGCCGAACCCCTGCTGGGCCTGCCAACTCCATCACTGCCACATGATGAAAATCACCGAGGGGCCCTACGAAGGGGAGGTGGTGGAGGAGCCCGAGTACGAGGGGTTCTCGGCCTGGGGGTCGGCCACCGGGCAGACCCAGGTCGCCAGCGCCATGGTCATATCCAACGAGGTGGACAAGCTGGGGCTGGAGACGAACGAGGCCGGGTGGCTCATGGGCCTGGTGATGGAATGCTATGAGAAGGGGATCATTAACCGGGAGGATACCGACCTCCTGGAGATGACCTGGGGCAACGCCGAGGCCACGATGGAGATGTTGCGCAAGATAGCCCACCGCGAGGGTTTCGGCGACACCCTGGCCGAGGGCACCATGCGCGCCGCCAATCTCATCGGTGGCGAGGCGCCCAACCTGGCCATCCATACCATGAAGGGGAACACGCCGCGCGGCCACGACCATCGCAGCCTCTGGCAGGAGATGTTCGACACCTGCGTGTCCAGCACCGGGACCATCGAGAGCCAGAGGGCCATAGACCGCGAGTCGTTCGGCCTGTCGCCGACGGGCGACCCTTTCGACCCCGATGACGTCGTCAAGCTGACCACCACCACCAAAGGCGCCATGCAGTTCGAGGACGCACTGGGGGTCTGCCGCTTCAACACGCGGACCGACATGGACCTCCTCTGCGAGGCCGTCCAGGCGGCCACCGGCTGGGACTACACCATGGACGACGCCATGCAGATGGGCCGCCGCACCGTTAACCTGCTCAAGGCCTTCAACCTGCGCCACGGCATCGGCCCCGAGCTGGACAAGCCCTCTCCCAGGTACGGCTCCACGCCCGCGGACGGCTCGGTCAAGGGCGTCGGCATCGCCCCCAACTGGGACACGATGGTGCAGGACTACTACGAGCAGATGGGCTGGGACCGCGAGACCAGCAAGCCCCTGCCCGAGACTCTGAAGGCCCTGAGCTTGGACAACGTGATCGACGACCTGTGGGGCTGATTGGTCCCCTCTGAGACTTTCAGGTACAGAAGAGACCCAAGGAGGCTTAGAATGCCCTACCCCATGAACCACATCCACCTCAGGTCCAAGGACCCCCACAAGGCGGTCCAGTGGTACGAAAAACACTTCGGGGCCAGGGTCGTGAGCGAGGGTGAGGGCCTCTTCGGCACGGTCACGATAAGCACGCAGCTGGAAGGGAACCTGCGGCTCAACATCTCGTCACAACCGCCGGGCAAGTCCCTCGAACGGGGCAGCGCCGAATTCCATCTGGGCCTCGAACACTTCGGATTCGACGTGCCGGACCTTGCCAAGGAGTTGGAGCGACTTGAAAAGGAGAACGTGCGGGTCCGTCTCCCCATGACCACCCTCAGAGGAACCAAGCTGGCCTACATCGAGGGTCCGGACGACGTGCTCATCGAGCTGGTGGAAGCCCGCTAGGACCGCCACATCGGCCTGGACATGATCGTGACCACCGTCGTCGACAGCGAGGGGAAGGTCGCCGTCATCCCCTGCTCGCCCATCCAATTGCCCGCGATCGATTGACGCCGGGAAGGCAACCCCAACCTGGACCCGTCAGCACTCGACAGTGATGGGCTTGCCGGCCTGACGAACGCCAGTTTTTCCAGATGGCACGCGCCCGACCTTCGCATTCTGCGCCCTCACTCTGCTCTATCTCTCCAAAACTCGTGCCGCGTGATATGAAACATTAAGTTAACAGACAGGCAACACTTCTGAAACATGCTGTGGCTACCATGAGCCTCGACTAACACCCCGCACACGGTCTAATTGAACCCTGACCGATAGATGAGCCCCGTAGCGGGGAGGAAAGAGGAAAACATGGACTCTGGCGACACGGCCTGGATGCTCACGGCATCGGCACTTGTGCTGCTCATGACCCCTGGTCTGGCCTTCTTTTATGGAGGACTCGTCCGCGTCAGGAACGTCATCAGCACGATAATGTACAGCTTCATCGCCATGGCGGTCGTAAGCGTGGTGTGGGTGTTGTGGGGGTACAGTCTGGCGTTCGGCGAGGGGAGCGAATTCATCGGCGATTTCAGCCTGGTAGGCCTGTCTGGAATCGACATAAACGATATCTATCCGGGCACGGGGATACCTACCCTGCTCTTTGTCATCTTCCAGATGATGTTCGCCATCATCACGCCGGCCCTGATCACGGGCGCCTTCGTTGAGCGGTTCAGGTTCACCACTTACATCGTCTTCGTGGCAATCTGGGTCAGCATCGTGTACGCGCCGATCGCCCACTGGGTCTGGGGCGGCGGCTGGCTTGGCGGCGTTGGCGATGGTACTCTGGATTTCGCGGGCGGGACCGTGGTGCATATCAACGCCGGTCTTGCCGCGGTAGCCGCCGCGCTGCTTATCGGGAAGCGGCGGGACCCCGGCGTGGAGCCTCACAACGTGCCCTACGTCGTTCTGGGAGCGGCCCTCCTATGGTTTGGCTGGTTCGGCTTCAACGCCGGCTCCGGCCTGGCCGCCGACGGTCTGGATATCAACGCCTTCCTGGTAACCAATACGGCCGCCGCAGCCGCGGCCCTGACATGGGGCCTGCTCTCACAGATACAGACCGGTCGAATGAGCGCCGTAGGCGTCGCATCCGGCGTGGTTGCCGGACTGGTGGCGATCACTCCCGCATCAGGATATGTCGGCGTCCTGGGCGCCCTGGCCATCGGTTTCGGGGCGGGAGCCCTCTGTTACATCGCGGTGTGGTTCCGCAGCAGGACCTCGCTGGATGACGCCCTCGAGGTCTTCGCCGTCCATGGGGTCGGAGGTATCTGGGGGGCCATCGCGACCGGCATATTCGCGGCCGCGGCCATCGGAGGCACGGCCGGCGCGATAGACGGCAACGGCGGACAGGTCCTCACGCAACTGGTAGCGGTCCTGGCGACCGGCGCCTACTCGTTCGTCGCCACGGTTGTTATCCTGAAGGTGCTGGACGTTGTCCCCGGCCTGGGTATCCGAGTATCGGAGAGCGACGAAGCGCAAGGCCTGGACCTCTCAGCCCACGGGGAGAGGGCATTTGTCAGAGATGGGGCCGATTAGCAGCCGGAATCGGCAGTTCGCATAGAACGTGAGGTGTAACCATGATCAAGATCGAGGCAATCATCAGGCCTGAGCGCATCAACATGGTGACCGGCGCGCTGGAGGAAGCTGGTTGCGGAGGATTCCACTACCAGAACGTCACGGGCCAGGGCCAGCAGAGGGGCGTCGAGGTTTTCACGGGGAGGGGCGGGAGGCTGGCGACCCGGGCCGCGGTGGCCAAGACCCTTCTGGTCACCGTCGTCCCCGACGAGATGAAGGAGACGATCATCGAGGCCATCATCGACGCGGCCAGGGGACCTGACGGGGGACAGATAGGCGACGGCAAGATAATAGTATCGCCGGTGTCCGACGTCGTCAGAGTCCGGACCGGCGAGCGGGGCGAAGCGGCGCTTTAGGTCGGGTAAC
>CAZEDC010000089.1:0-4335 GCA_964510985.1 uncultured Dehalococcoidia bacterium | reverse complement strand
TCTTCATCAGCCTGCTAGTCCATAGGAATTCTGAGATAATTTCGAATCGAGCCCACGAAGTCTCCCACAAGAAGGAGGAGCCCATGCCGTCTGGAACCTTTGGAAAGGGACTGATCGGCCACTGGCCGATGGCCGGGGATTTTGAAGATTACTCCGGCACGGGGCTGGTCGTTCGCAACCATGGAGTTGAGCTTGCCGACGGGCGTGGCAACGTGCCGAAAGGCGCCGCTCGGTTTAACGGCACCGGCGCTCACCTGGAGGTGGAGGACCATCCCGCGATGAGGCTTGGGGCCGGGGATTTTTCAGTTTCCACATGGGTTCGCACGGCCGAGGGATCGAGCGACGTGGTGGGCGACCTCGTCAGCAAGTTCGACACCGACGCTCGCAAGGGGCTCAATCTGTCGATAGTGACCAACGGGGGTATGACCTATACTGCCCAGTCCAACTACCGCAACCTCCATTTCGGGATCGACGACGGGCGCGTCGAGCCGTCGTGGACGGACTGCGGCCGGCCCGGCAACGCGGCGATGGTCGCCGCCCTCAAGGTCTACGGCGGCGCACTCTACGCAGGAACGCTGGAACTGGGAGCCGAGGAGGCGGGACACGTCTGGCGCTTGACCCCCAACAGGTCGGGGTGGTCTGACCTGGGAAGTCCGGACGGCGCCAACATAGTGAACACGGTGGCCGAGTTCGAGGGACGGCTGTTCTGCGGGACGGGGCGATACTGGCCCCACGGGTCGGCGATGGGCGACGCGCTCAACCAGACTCCGGGCGGCAAGGTCTACCGACTGGAGGCCGATGGGAGCTGGTCGTATCGCGGCCATCCCGGCGCCGAGGACGCAGTGCCCGAGAAGTCGCCGGCGAAGCCTCCTGATTCGGGCAAGGCCGACGACGTCCTGGGCCTTACGGTGTTCAACGGAGACCTCTACTGCACCAGCAATCACCGCCGTGGGGTCTTCAAGTACAGGGGCGGCGAGAGATGGGAGCACATAGGGCTGGACGAGCGTGTCCTTAGCCTGGCCATCTATCGAGACCGCCTTTACGCCCTCACGAACAAGGGAGGGCCGGTCTACCGCTACGAGGGCGGTAACGAATGGGTGCACCGCGGCCGGCCAGGCACGTCCACCGAGACCTACGCGGCAGTAGTCCATTGCGGACAGCTCTACGTCGGCACATGGCCCGAGGCGGAGGTTTTCAGGTCGGAGGGGGAGGATGAGTGGGCCCGGATCGGCGCAGGGCCGGTGGGCTACGAGCGCGAGATCATGGGTATGGCGCTCTACAACGGTAAGGTCTACGTGGGGACGCTGCCCATGGGCCATGTCTGGAGGATGGACGGCGAGGGGTTTGCTTACCTGGGTACGCTGGACAACTCGCCTGCGCCTATGCGGCGAGTCTGGACTATGGCGGTGTTCGACGGCAGGCTGTATGCCGGGACCCTTCCGTCGGGGCGTGTGTATTCCATCGAGGCGGGGAAGGCGGCAACGTGGGACCGGGTGTTTCCCGAGGGCTGGCACCATGTGGCGGCTGTCAAGGACAAGGGGGGCCTGCGGGTTTACGTGGACGGCGAGTTGGTTGCGGTCTCAAGAGGGTCCGCTCCTAAGGGGTACGACCTCAGCAACGACCGGAATCTGCTCATAGGATTCGGCACCCACGACTATTTCCGCGGGTCGATGAGCGACATGCGGCTGTATGGCCGCGCTCTGGGCGAGGGGGAGATAGAGGCGCTGGCCGCTTTGGCGGCGGGGAGGTGACTTCTTCCCACCCACCCACCCGCTGGTGTATTTATATCTGGGGGAATCCCCCAGACCCCCACCAGAGAGGGCATTCCTCCTCTGGACTCCCCCACTTGCCGGGTTTTATTAGAGGCTCCTAGTGCTCCATCATGCCGCCACCGTCCATGTTGATGGACTGGCCGTGTATCCAGGAGGCGGCCTCGGTGCACAGGTATGCGATGAACTCGCCGAGCTCCTTGTCGGTACCGGCCCGACCGATGGGTATGGTTGCTTCCATCTCCTTCCAGGCGTCTCCCCTGCCCATGTCATCTACGCGAGACGTGTCCACACCGCCGGGGCAGACACAGTTGACGTTGATACCGTATGGCCCCAATTCTCTGGCCATGGACTGGGTCATGCCGACCTGGGCGAAGCAGGCGGCGTTGTAGGAGAGGTTGTTGGCCCCACCTTTTTTGCCCGCCCCCGACGAGACGTTGACTATCTTGCCACCCCGGCCCTGCTCGATCATCGGTCTGATAGCCGCCTGACTGCAGAGAAATGTGCCCCTGACCTTAACGTCCACCACTTTCTGGAAGATATCGGTAGTCAGGTCGAGGATGGGCACCCGGTCCGGACCGCGGGCATAGGCCGCGTTGTTCACCAGGATGTCTAGGCGGCCGAACTCCTCCAGTGTACGGTCCACCATGGACTTGGCCTGTGCCTCGTCGGCAACGTCCACCACCAGGGGCAGCGCACGGCGTCCCAGGGCACGGACCTGCTCGGCGGTGCTCTCGATATCCCTCCAGCCTGCCGCCTTCTCGTCGGGTGGGAATGAGGCCGGGTCTCTGCCTGTACCGGTCACCACTACGTCGGCGCCCAGGCCGGCCAGGGCGACGGCGGTGGCCCGTCCTATGCCCCGAAGGCGTCCGGCTCCCGTTACGATTCCGACTTTGCCGTCAAGCTCTCCCATAATTACTCCTTTTATTACTTATCAAAAACCTCATCCTCCGTCGACAGGCTTTGCGTCCCCCTCTCTCTTACCAGTGGCCTTGCACTAAAAGTCCGTGGCCTTGGGGTTCCACTCAAAGTACTGGACATCGGATTCGACCATCCCCCCGGCCCCCTTCCTGGCCAGGAAGGGGGTGATAAAGAGAGAAATCGGGGGACACCCCCGTGCCCCCGGCAAAGTGTCTTCGCCCCTCTGCACACCCCATTTGGGGGATTTTCAGACGTTCCGGCCGACTTTGTGTGCAAAGCCCTTACCAGTGGAGAGGGGGAAGGAATTATTTCTGGGGATAACCCCCAGGCCCCCACCAGAGGGGGCTGTGCCCCCTCTGGACTCCCCCGGCATACGCCCAAAGGGAATTTAAGATGATAAGTCAGGGGCAGACTCCCGGCAAATCCCGACTTGTCGGGACTTCACACCACCCTGACCATCCTGGGATAGAGCCTTATTGTTTCGGCACGTCGCCGGTCGATGGAATTCCTCGCCGACGGCGTGCCTGTTTGACGGTCGATTATAACAGCGATGGGTTGGCCGCTCAAACGACGGCGGCGATTGGCGGGCGGGCGGGATGGTGACGGGCGGTGAGGCCTTGAAACGGGTGATCGACGAGCGTATGCTACCGGTGCTGTTTCTTCAAGGATGGGGGCAGCCTGTATCCAAATCGTAAGGAGAAGCCATTGGGCACGGTAATGACCGTTACAGGACCTGTTTCGTCGGACAAGCTGGGGATGACCCTGACTCACGAGCACCTGTTCCTGGACCTGACCAGAGGAGGAGCGGGCCGGAACGGGATACTCAACAACCAGGAGCTGGCCTACCAGGAGGTCATGCGCTACAAGAACGCCGGCGGCGTGACGCTGGTGGACCAGACCACGGGCGGCCTGCACACCAGCGACCACGACATCCTGCCGGTCAAGCACCCGATCGCCGTCCGGGAGATGGCCCAGCGCACCGGGCTCAATATCATCCTGGGGGCTGGCTGGTACCGCGAGCCGTTCTACGAGCCCAGGTTGAACCGGATGAAGACCGACGACATCGCCGAGGAGCTGGTGCGGGATGTCACCGAAGGGCTGGACGGCACCGATGTCCGGGCAGGTATACTCGGTGAGATCGGCTCGCATTTCACCTGGGTGTCGGCCCTGGAGGAGCGGGTGTTCCGAGCGGTGGCGCGGGCCCACAAGAAGACGGGGGTCACGATCGCGACGCATTCGTCCAACTGGTCCGTGGGGCTGGACCAGCTGGACATCCTGGAGGAGGAGGGTGTGGACCTGAGGCGGGTTGTGATCGGCCACTGTCATAACTGGCCCAGCCACGAGTACCACGCGGAGATAGCCCGCCGAGGCGCTTTCGCCCAGTTCGATAGGCTGGGCAACCCCGATGAGTACGATCACGCGACCCAACTCGGGTTGATCAAGAAGATGATCGACGCGGGCTACGTGGGCCACCTGCTGTTCTCGCAGGACGTCTGCCTCCGGTCCGACTACGTCGCCTACGGCGGGAAGGGTTACGGGTACGTGGCCAACGGTTTACAAGGCGACCTGGCGGAGATTGGAGTCTCGGCGGAGCAGTTCCAGCAGATAACCGTGGATAACCCTCGGCGGGCGCTGACGGGCGAGG